>CAYVNI010000045.1:0-1720 GCA_964452815.1 uncultured Sulfurovum sp. | reverse complement strand
CTTCCAAAACCACCACTCCTTTTTGAGTAGATTATACCAAAACCTCCCCTTTTCTTAAGAGAGTTTTTAAGTATCCTCTTTTTTACAAGGTAAAGATTTTAAGTATGTGGGGTGGTTTTTGGGTGGGGTGGATTGCAAACCTGTGGGAGAGGGTGGGAATTGTCTCAAACCCCCTATAAGTACACTATGCTATAATCGACCTAAAAAAGGAACTAAAATGTGCATGACAATAACTGATAAATATATAGACCCATTTACCGAATCTATCTCTTTGGAAGTTAGCAAACATAAGAAAAGGTAGAAATTGAGATATAAGTCCCAAAATCAATTTCAAGGTCACCTACCATGCCTTTTTCAAAATTAAACCTCTCCAATAGATTACAAGAGCTTCTTAAAAAGAACAACTACACCCAAGCAACCCCCATTCAAGAGCAGGTTATCCCTCTTGTTTTAGAAAAAAAAGACCTCATGGCACAAGCCCAAACAGGTTCAGGTAAAACAGCCTCTTTTGTTCTGCCTATTTTAGAACTTTTAAGTCAAAAACCCACCGAGGGCAAACGCAAAATTAAGGTTTTAGTCCTCACCCCTACCCGTGAACTTACCCTACAAGTAGCCGAGACGTTTAAACTTTTTGGTAAAGCCCTTACACCAAAACCAAAGGTCGTCTCGGTCATTGGTGGAGAGGGAATTGGCGACCAAATTTACGCCATTCAAAAAGGGTGTGATATCATTGTCGCTACCTCTGGGCGTTTTTTAGATGTGTTAAGTAAAAACCAGATGACCCTAAAACATTTGGAGTTTTTGGTCTTAGATGAAGCCGACAAGATGTTAAACTTAGGCTTTGCAGAAGAGTTAGATGCCATCTTGGAAGCCATACCATCTAAAAGACAGAACCTGCTTTTCTCTGCCACCTACCCTGAAAAGATGTTAGCCATCGCTTCAAAAGTAACTAAAGAAGCGATAAAAGTTACCATAAAAGATGAAGCCCCAACCGTTAGTAAAATAGAGCAAAGGGTCATAGAGGTTAACCCTGAAAATAGAGGGCCACTGCTTCGTTATCTTCTAAAAAAAGAGAAGTTCAAGCGCATCTTGGTCTTTATGGCAAACAGAAGAGCCACCGACAACATTGCCGAAAAGTTTAAAAAACGTGGCTACCTAGCCGAATCTTTTCACGGAGACCTAACCCAAGAAGACCGTAACTATACAATTAATCAATTTAAAAATAAAAAGATTCAAGTTTTATTTACTACCGATATTATCTCTCGTGGAGTACACATAGAGGGAATAGACTGCATTATTAACTTTGATTTACCTCGCTCTCCTGCTGACTACATTCATAGAATCGGACGAACAGGAAGAGCAGGAGAATCAGGCGTTGCCATCAGTTTTATAGGACACGACGAACAAGCTCACTTTAAACTGATAGAAAAACGTAGCCAAATCAAACTTGAAAGAGAGCAGATAAAAGGCTATGAACTCACAGGAGAAGCACCTAAGAAAGTAAAAGGAACTGCACCTGTGAAAGGGAAGAAAAAAAGTAAAAAAGATAAGCTTCGAGAGCTTAAAGCAAGAGAAACATTTAATAGACTTCTTGCAAAACTCATTTTTAAAGCACCATCATACCTCTATCAAAATTAATCAATCCACAGATAAGATTAACTCGTAGATTATATCGTTTTCTACGATTACGATATTTCTGTTTTAAAATTTGAAAAGTCTT
>CAYVNI010000044.1:0-4758 GCA_964452815.1 uncultured Sulfurovum sp. | reverse complement strand
CTGAAGCCTCCGACTCCGAGACGCTTAGGTTTTTAATGGTCTCTATTAACGCTTTGTTCTCTTTTTCTAATTCTCTGTTTTTTTTCTGTAACTCTATGACCCGTTCATCTTGGCTTGGAAGTATCAGTTTGGCGTTATACTCTTTGCCTTTTTCGGTCAGTTTAACCCCTCTAATATGGGGCATTCCTTTCCATTGGGTCACTTTGACGACTTTGGACTCGATTAGCTCCAAATCTTTGAGTACTTTGAGTGAGGCTTCGATGGTTTTTAACCCCATTGAGGGTAAATCGGACATAATTTTGCTCGTGGCTATGACATAATATCCATCTATGCAGATAGCCCAAGATAAAATATTGACCAGATATGAAATTAAATCTGTTTGGGAGTGGGTGAGATGATATTTTGCTTGAAAATCAAAATCTTTAATGAGAATTTGGGTGTGTTGAGGTACAGTTGACATGGTTTATCCTTGAAAAATTTAATTTTCAAGAGTCCAGTTACCAACATCTCTTGATAAACAGGAAAAAAACAGCACCTTTTAAAGGCAGACTTAACCAATAGGCTGATAAAATTCTATCAGCCTAGGTTAGAAACAGAGTGGTTGGTTTAGACGCTTCACTGGCTCTGTTTCGTTTCTTTCTTGTTTTTATTCCCACATTCTATAGCAAACTTTCTTAGAGAACAATTAATTATTTAAATTTTTTTATGTTGGATTTTATGGGGGTAAACCCTAAAAAAATAGGGATAATAATTAATTATTTTCAAAGCGATTTCTTTAAATCTTTTTTAGGAGAATAATTAGTTATTGAGCCTATTTTTTTAGGGGTGGCTCTTATGGATTTAGTGGGGCAATTAGGCTTGTTTCATATACGGATAAAAGTACTTTACACTTCGGAGTAGGGACTTTAAATTAAAAAAGTGTAAACTACTTATAAAACATGCCGAAATTATCAATGATATTTTAGAAAATCCACTATTGATAAAAAAGTATTCTGATAGATATTTTGGATTTGAAAGAGTCTCTCTTTTGCAAAAATCTGCAAGTATTTATGAGCCTGATATGGTATTAAAATCATTAGAAATCTCTGATTTTAATATTGGATATAGGATCATTTCAGGGAAAAATATTTTGGATTATTACCTAGATAACAGATAATTTAAAAAGGCAAAAAATAAAACTAAACACATCAAAACTCTTAGTCATTGGAGCAACCCTAATCGAAGATTACGATATAATAAAAAACAAAAAAGAGAAAAGATGAAAAAGTTACCTATAGGAAGACAGACATTTAGTGAGCTAAGATTGGCAGATGAACTTTATATTGATAAGACAGAGATAGCATTAGATTTAATAGACAATTATAGATATACATTTTTATCACGCCCTAGACGATTTGGAAAGAGCCTATTTGTAACCACACTCAAAGAGATTTTTGAGGGGAAAAGAGAGTACTTTAAAGATTTGTATATCTATGACAAGTGGGATTGGGAAGATAAATACCCTGTTATTCATATTGATTTCTCAAAAGGGAGAGTTGCAGACAGAGAAAATCTTGACAGTAGATTTTTGCAGATACTTAAAGAGAATCAAGATAATCTTGGTATTGAGTGTGAATATATAGATGATAGTGCTGGTTGTTTTAGGGAGTTGATAGTTAAATCCCATAAAAAATACAATAAACCAGTGGTTGTTTTGATAGATGAGTATGATAAACCTATACTTGATAATATTGAAAAACCTGAAAAATCAAATAGTATTAGGGATGGTTTGTATAATCTATACAGTGTTCTTAAGGGGAGTGATGAGTATATTAAATTTGTATTTATTACAGGGGTTAGCAGATTTTCAAAAACCTCGATTTTTAGTGGGTTGAATATGATTGAAGACATTACCCTAACCCCAAGATTTGGAAATATATGTGGATATACTCAAAATGATATAGAGACTACGCTAGAGCCATATCTTCAAGGGGTTGATTTGGAGAAGTTAAAAAAATGGTATAATGGATATAATTTTTTGGCAGATAAACTTTATAATCCTTTTAACATACTACTATTTATCAAAAATAATTTTATATATGATAACTACTGGTTTAGCTCTGGAACACCAACTTTTCTTATTAGACTTATTGAAAAAAACCAATACTTTTTACCAAAACTCTCTAATTTGGTTGTGGGAAAAGAGCTACTTGATAGTTTTGATATTAATCGTCTAAGATTAGAGGTGGTACTTTTTCAAACAGGTTATTTGACTATCGCAAAGAGTGAAATTGATATGTTTGAGGGGATAGAATATACATTGAAAATACCAAATAGAGAAGTTCTTATCTCATTTAATAACTATATTCTTGAATATATGACCGATACAATAAGTTTAAACAGCTATAAAAATGGAATCTACAAAGCTCTACTTGCTAAAGATATGGAAGCCCTAAAGAGTGCATTTGTCTCAATGTTTGCCTCTATTCCTTATAATAACTATACCAAAAACAGTATTTCAAAATTTGAGGGTTTTTATGCAACCGTGGTATATACCTATTTTGTGAGTTTAGGTATTGAGGTAATTACAGAAGATGTGACCAATCATGGCAGAATTGATTTGACTATTAGATTGGATGATGCGATATTTATTGTGGAGTTTAAAGTTGGTAAAGAGGATGCGTTAAAACAGATAAAAGATAAGAATTATGCTCAAAAATATCTCTCAAATGGTAGGAATATATATTTGATTGGGATGAATTTTGATGAAGAAGAGCGAAATCTTTGTGGGTTTGAGTGGGAGAAGATATAATAATACATATGTAAACATAGAAAGAGGTACTCTTCTTTTACTATAATACAGGGAAAGGTGGTTATCGGTAGTTGTTTCTATAAGTAGGTGGTAGTGGTTATCCATCAGACAATAATCATGAACATTTACTTTATCGAGGTAAACCACAATTCCCCAAATATTTGGATATACAAAGGGTATCCCTACAAAAAACGGCATGTTTCAAGTGTAAATTACTTTTATCTGTATATGAAACATGCCCAAAAAACAATATAAAATTCCTTATGTCATTGGCATTGCACACTGTTCCCCTCTTTTTTCCACAGCAGGAGTGAATGGCAAAATTAAATAAATGAAATTAAATATTTTTTAATATCTACTTTTTACTATTTATTTCCTATAATGTTAATAAAAACGGTTGTTTTATGAGAAAATTGTTATTACTTTGTATTTGTGTGGTCTATATGAGTGCTAGTGAGTATAGATATAAAGAGATAGAAAAAGATAGTGTAGTGTATGATAATTCTACAACAGGCCTAATAGCCTGTACTTCAAAGTCTAAACCTTGTAAAAAGACTCTTGTTTCAAAAGTTTTAAAAAATGGTGATAGAGTAGTCTCCACTGTAGAATATTATGGGGCTTGTATGGGAAAAGGTTGTCCCGTAGAGAGGGAATTTAAAATATATGATAGCTCTGAAAAACTAAAAATCTCAAAAGAGTTTGGAAATAAGAGGGTGCTTGGCATAGAAGAGATAGATGGAGGATATAGACTCTATTTGGATGATGACAGGTTAAATCGCTATATTGACTATACGGTACACTATTATCAAATTGATATTGATAAAGATATGAAACAGATAAAGGTAAAGATAGATAATAGTAGAGATAAATTTTTTAATAGTTTTATCTATGGTACTTATGAGGAGTTTGTCAAAAACTTCATTAAAATTGATTATAAAAAAGAGCTATATTTGCATCACAATCTAATCTATTATATCGTTCAATGTTTTGATGTCAAAAAAATAAAATTTTTAGAAAAGCACTCTTATCTTATTGATAAAGAGGAGTTGAATCGTGCATTAGATAGTTCTATGCAATCCAAAGAGTCCAGATATTGCATAGAAGTACTCAACTACCTAGAGACAAAGGGGTTAAATATATTAACAGGTAGATTCCTTTCGCATCTTATAGAGACAAATCAAAGAAGTATAGTGGAGTATATGGTAGAAAAGAGAGGTATGAAGATTAACAGTTATGCTCTAATTCATTCAGTTGTAGAAAAAAACAGAGATATGTTTGATTATTTAATAGGTATTGGAGCAGGTATAGATTTAAACTGTAGTGCTGAGATTTTGCAAAAAGAGATAAACCAAAAAGCAAGAAGTGTTAGTTCTATGATATTAAGACCAAAGTATGAGATGGATTATTATTTAAAAGATATTGACCTATTTAATGCCTCTTTATATATTAAAAAAATTGATGGTAAGTATGAAGTTTTTGTGAGAGATAACAATAATAAAAAAGAGCATAAATATAGCTTTTCCAAAAATACAAGCAAGATTATCAGAGAGGGTGTTTATAGAAGTAGCGTTCTATACAGAATGATAAAAAAATAATAGGACTTAGGACTCACACCCCCAATGCCAATTTTTTTGAAATTAATTTTAGGTAGGTACTTGTCATCTCTACTATTTTGTGCCGTAAAGAGGTTTCTTCTCAAAACCTACGAACCAAAGATATAGAATAATAAGGTTTAGTCAAAACCAAATCCAATATTTAAACATATACCAATTTTATCAAACGGTATAATGTGTCATCCCAACACCCCAAACAAAACCTCCCGAACTTCACCAAGCTCAAAAACCTTATCTTTTTGGGTACGGCTATCGACAATAAACCGAATCTTCCCCTTCTCATCTTCGACTTTGATTTTAATGCCCTCTTCTGTCTCCAAAAACTCACGAACTATCTCTCTGTTTTTTCCAATC
>CAYVNI010000043.1:0-6767 GCA_964452815.1 uncultured Sulfurovum sp. | reverse complement strand
TTATCCTTAAACCCCACATAACGTAAAGCAGAGGCATAAAGCTCTTCAACTTCGGTATCGGTTAGCGTTCTAACTACCTTGGCAGGGCTTCCCATAATCAGACTTCTTGGAGGAAATACTTTGTTTTTGGTGACCAAACTTCCTGCACCTACTATTGACTCTTTGCCGATAATCGCACCATCCAAAATAGTAGCACTCATGCCGATTAGACAGGCATCTTCTATGGTGCATCCGTGTAGCATGACTCGGTGACCGATGGTGACATCATTGCCGATGATGGTCGGGTTTCCGTCACTCATGTCCTCTTTTTTGTGGTGGGTGACGTGTACCATAGAGAGGTCTTGAATGGAGGTTCTGTCTCCTATTTTGATGTAGTGAACGTCGCCCCTGACGATAGAGCCAAACCATATAGAGGAGTCCTCTCCTATCTCTGTTCTGCCTATTACGGTAGCACCCTTGGCTATCCATGCCCCTTTTTTTAGGGTTGGAGTCCACTCTTTGTATTTTATGGTCATTTTATTCCTTTATGGTGATTATGCTCGGATTACTTTGTTAGCAAGTTTTTTATCGTATTCATTTATCTCTTTTTGTGTTTGGTCGTATATTTTGGTAACATAATCTTCTAAAATATCATGGTTATTGACCAAGGTATCCCCCTGTTTTACCTGTTTGTACTCTCCTGAGCTTTTGAGTTTCCATCGCAGTTTTGAGTCTTTGAGTTGGAGTGAGAGTATCTGTTTTATCTTCTGTTGGAGCTTTGGTTCTATGATTGGGGTCATAATCTCAATACGTCTAATTAGATTTCTAGGCATCAGGTCAGCCGAGGAGATATAACACTGATTTTCATCATGTTTAAAAAAGAAGATGCGTGGATGCTCCAAGTATTTACCGATAATTGAGGAGACCGAGATGTTTTCACTGATGTTTTTTAGCCCTGGTTTTAGGACACATATCCCACGGATAATAAGCTCAATCTTACACCCCTCCATTGAGGCACGATAGAGTGTTTGGATAATATCAGGGTCAACCAAGGAGTTGGCTTTTAAAATAATGAGCCCCTGCTCTTTATGGGTCGCCTCCTCTTCTATCATGGAGATAAGCTTGGGTTTGATGCTTAAAGGAGCGATAATTAGTCGTTTGAGCGAGATATGGTCAGCAAATCCTGTAATAAAGTGAAAAAACTTGGTCGCGTCTTTATTAAACTCTTTTTTGGTGGTAAAGTAGCTCATATCGGTATAGATTCGGGAGGTAATGGGGTTGTAGTTTCCTGTCCCTAGATGGAGATAGCCTTTTAGTTTTGTCCCTTTTCTCTTGGTTATCTGTGCGATTTTGGCGTGAACTTTTAGACCTGTTATCCCATAGATAACGTGTGCACCTGCATCCTCTAGGGCTTTTGCCCAGTGTAGGTTATTCTCCTCATCAAATCGTGCTTTGAGTTCCACCAAAACAGTCACCTGTTTGCCATCTTGTGCGGCACGGATAAGGGCTGTTACAATGGGGGAGTTTTTTCCCACACGATAGAGTGTCATACGCATAGAGAGGGTGTTGGGGTCTTTAGAAGCCTCTTCGATAAAACGCACCACAGGGTCAAAACTCTCATATGGGTGGTAGAGCAGCACATCTTTTTTCTCTATCGCCTCAAAGATATCCGAGTTGTCATCAAATGGGGGTAAGGTTTTTGGGGTATATGTAGGCAGGGTCAAGTGTGCCAAGGACTCTTTTCCTACAATATGCCACAACGTTCCAAGGTTTAGAGGGATTTTATAACGGTAGATATCATGGGTGTCAAGTTTTAAGTGGGTGGTTAGAAAATCAATAAGACTCTCATCTGTCCCCTCCATCAGCTCAAGACGTACCAGTGTTCCTCTGTTTCTGGCACGGATTCCCTCTTCAAGTATCTCCATAAAGTCGTCAGCCTCCTCCTCTTCTATCTCAATATCAGCATTTCGGGTGACCCTAAATGGGGTAGAAGAGACGCGTTTAAATCCTTGAAAAAGCTCAGTACTAAAGTGTTCAACTACCGATTCAATCGGCACAAAACAGTGGTCAACCTCTAAGAAACGTGGGAGAATTCTGGGGATGCGTATCAGACCATGTTTGATATTTCCTTTTCTGTCTTCAAATTTGAGGGCAAGTGCAAAGCTAAGGTTATTGAGGTGAGGAAAAGGGTGTGTGGCATCAATGGCGATGGGCATAATCACAGGATATATCTGCTCAAAAAACTGCTCTTTTATCTCCTCTTGCTGTTTGTCAGAGAGTTTGGCGTAGTTTTTAACATAGACATCATACTCCTTTAGCTCTTTCATAATCTCCTTAAATGAGGACTCCAAGGTCTTATGCTCTTTGTGTAAGGTTTTATGGATGGTCTCTAGCTGTTCCGTAGGAGTTATTTTATCAATCGCTGTCTCTTGGATACGGGCTTTAAAGAGGGCTTTGAGTCCTGCGACACGAATCATGTAGAACTCATCAAGATTTGTGCCATAAATAGCAATAAATTTTAGACGCTCTAACGGGGGAAGCGTAGCATCTTTTGCTTGTGCCAACACACGGCTATTAAATTTAAGCCATGAGAATTCACGGTTGAAGTAGAGGTCGGGGGAGGTTAAATCTATGCTCACTTTTTTGCCTTATTAATGTATAAATTATTTTTTTCGCATTATAGCATATTACAATTTTTTAATTTTAGCAATTTGGTCACGTAATCTCGCCGCCTCCTCAAACTCCAAGCTTTTGGCTGCCAGTAACATTTTTGCCTTTAGCTCTTTGACTATCTTTTGCCGTTCTTCTTTTGGCATTCTGTCCAGTTTACTCTGCTTATTATAAAGCTCACCTGCCTCCTCTACTTTGAGATTGGCATCAAGCTCACGCAGGGTTGTTTTGGGGGTGATATTATGCTCTTTATTATAAGCTATCTGTGTTTTACGCCGTTTGGATGTGGTCTCGATGGTCTCCTTCATGGAGTTGGTTATCCTATTGGCATACATCAATACTTGACCATTGACATTTCTAGCCGCCCGTCCAGAGGTCTGGATAAGTGAGGTGGTGGAGCGTAAAAACCCCTCTTTGTCAGCATCCAAAATAGCCACCAAGCTCACCTCGGGCAAATCCAACCCCTCTCGTAGTAGGTTAATCCCCACCAAGATATCAAACTCACCCAAACGCAGAGAGCGAATCACTTGGTTTCGCTCTATCGCGTCCAAATCAGAGTGCATATATCGCACACGCAGACCCAAATCATTATAGTAATTGGTCAACTCCTCTGCCATCTTTTTGGTAAGTACGGTGACCAGTACTCTCTCTCCTTTCTCTATGACAGGTTTCATCCTATCGTGAAGATTCTCCACCTGATAGGTACTACTTATCACCTCAATGGGTGGGTCAAGAAGTCCTGTAGGGCGTACTACCTGCTCTGCTACCACCGAAGATAACGTTATCTCTAACTCTTTTGGGGTCGCCGAGACAAATAGAAAGTAGGGTGCTTTTATAATATACTCATCAAACATCAATGGGCGATTGTCCAACGCCGAAGGAAGCCTAAACCCATGCTCTACTAGCACCTCTTTACGGCTTCTGTCCCCTGCATACATTCCTCTAAATTGAGACAAAGAGACATGAGACTCATCAACAATCACCAAAAAATCATGCCCATGCATCGCCTCAAAGTAGTCCATCATGGAGTAGGGGACTTCTCCCTCTTTTTTTTGTGTAAGATGACGTGAGTAGTTCTCTATCCCTTTACACATCCCTGTCGCCTCTATCATCTCCAAATCAAACTCAACACGTTGCTTTAGTCGGTTATACTCAAGCATCCTATCCTCTGCTTGATAAAATGCCAAACGCTCCCCTAGCTCTTTTTCAATACCCTCCACAGCCAAGGCGAGTCGCTCTTTTGAGACAATAAACTGATTGGCAGAGTAGACAGTAGCCTCTTCAAAATGTTCTATTTTTTCGCCTGTAAGGGTATTGAAGGTATAGATATCCTCTATCTCATCCCCAAAAAACTCCACACGATAGGCGAACTCTTCATTGTAGGCAGGGTAGATATCTATCACCTCTCCATTGACCCGAAAATCCCCTCTATCAAAAAACTCATCATTTCTCTTGTATCCCATATCAACCAGTTTAAGAAGCAGAGGTTTTTGAGAATACTCTTCACCCACCACCAATTTTTGCACAATGGTCTTGTAGTCCTCAGGAGATCCCAACCCATAGTTTGCCGAAACTGAAGCGATAACAATCACATCTTTATGAGAGAGAAGCGAAGCTGTGGTAGAGAGCCGTAGTCTCTCCAACTCCTCATTGATAGACGAATCTTTCTCTATAAACAAATCTTGCCGAGGAATATAGGCTTCAGGCTGATAGTAGTCATAGTAGCTTATAAAATACTCCACATGGTTATTGGGAAAAAAAGTACGAAACTCAGAGTAGAGTTGAGCCGCCAAGGTTTTATTGTGCGTCATAATTAGCGTCGGCTTCTGTGTCTCCTCTATGACCTTCGCCATAGTATAGGTTTTTCCTGAACCTGTGACACCCAAAAGGGTCTGATATTGATTGCCATTTTTGATAGATTGGCTAAGTGACTGGATAGCGTGTGGTTGGTCTCCACTGGGTTGATAGGGGCTTGTTACTGTAAAGGTTGGCATGGGCTTATCTCTATCTGTTCTTTATAAACAAATCTTTCTCTTTAAAATTATATGGTTATAATAATAACATACTTGTAAAGGAGTTTCAATGAAAACGCTGACGTTAAGCTTTGGGGGCAGAAGATTTGATATCGAACTGGAAGATGGTTTCGCCTCATATGTAAAAGAGGAGTGGGAAAGATGTAATATTGTCTCAGATAGAGATAACGAACACACTCATTTCCTCAAAGCATATCTTAACTCATTGAAACAAAACTATGAAAGTCAAAAAAGAATAGAGGCTTTACTTCTCGAAATATCGGAATCTCTCTCCTATTAAAATAAAAATATTAATATTTTCTTAAAATTTTTTAATAGTTTAAGAACTTTATAATTTCTCCTTGGCTATAATTTAATGTTTCATAAAGAACAGATTGTAAAAAAATAATTTAAGGAGTATTTATGACAAATACAACAAACAACACGCAGATGAGAAAAGGTTTTACAATGATTGAATTAATCTTTGTAATTGTAATTATTGGTATTTTGGCAGCAGTTGCTGTTCCTAGATTGGCAGCTACTAGAGATGATGCGAAGATGGCTATCTGTATGAATGATGCTTCAAGATTTATACCTGAGATTTCTCAATACTATACATCAAAAGGTTCTTTGGCTGCAATTACCGATATGACAAATTATGCTATTAATGTTACAGGAAAAGTGAATGGATTTGTAGGAGAAACTCCAACTTTGGCAGCTACAACTAATAACGTTGAATATAGTTGTGATGGAAATAAAATGTTGAAATTTACTCATACTCGTGATGCAAATGGTACAGTTAGCATTACGGTAGAGAGAGTAACAACAGCTTTAGATACTACAGCAGATAAAGCAGCATCTGCGTTGGTAACACAAGGTGTTGCAGGTACTGCACTTCTTCCAAAAGTATATAAACTTGGTGGAAATAAAATTACATTTTAGTAAATTTATTTTTTAAAGCTTCATCTTTTTGAGATGAAGCTTTTATTGTTATTTTTAAGTTCAATATTTTGTATTTAAAAATAAAAAATAAAAGAATATATTATGAAAAAAGCATTTACTATGATTGAACTTATTTTTGTTATTGTTATAATTGGTATCTTGGCATCAGTGGCTCTTCCTCGTATGTCTGCAACCAGAGATGATGCCATTATTGCTCGAAGTGTTAGTTATATCTCTAGTGCAATGACAGAGGTTTCGACATTTACTATTACAAAAGGTAGTAGCCAAGATAATTTAACAATAATGTCACCAACTTTAAAATTACTAAAAGAGCAAGATAAAGCAGTGATAGGAGTGAGAAATGTAATTATTGAAGATTGTATAAAAATTAGTGTTGAGCATAATAATACTACAGAAATATTAAAAACAATCTCTTTGGTAAGTACAGATAGAATTTGTAAAATGGTTCAGAATATTATACAAGAGAAAGATTATCCAATTATTTTACATGGACAAGTCATTACATTTTAATATAAGGATATGAAATATGAAAAATATAAAATTTAAAAAAGCATTTAGTATGATAGAGTTAGTTTTTGTAATAGTTATTATAGGTATTTTAGCAGCCGTAGCTATCCCAAGATTGGCGGCAACACGAGACGATGCCCAAATTACAAAAGCAAGAGTATTGGTTGCTTCTGTACGAAATGGATTGGCAATGGAGCGACAAAAACGAATTTTGCGTGGAGAGTTTAAGGCGATAGGTGAAGTTGGAGATAGTACCAATGTTTTTGGTAATTTTTATGATGTAGATGGTGTAGATACAACCCATTCTGTATTGGAATATTCTATGGCTTCTGAACCAAGTAAAAAAGATAAATGGTCATTTAATGGTGGAAAATATACGTTTAATTCAACTTTAGGAGATGTAATATTTGAAGTTGTAAATGGAAAGTTTGAGTGTGATACTACTAAAACAACCAATACCAATGCGAATGGTTGTAAACAGTTAACCAATTAATCTTATGCTATAATCTCCTCAGATTAAAACCCTAGGAGATTATCATCCACTACTACCACATCTCTCTTTTAAAATCCTCAGCCCCCATACTCACCTATCACCATGATAAAGCTCTAAAAATAGGTCAACGCATAGAAGTTCCT
>CAYVNI010000042.1:0-3347 GCA_964452815.1 uncultured Sulfurovum sp. | reverse complement strand
GTATTTGATTTTGAACCAAAAGAGCATTGGGCATTGGCAGAGACAAATGGTTGGATAGATTTTGAGCGTGGGGTGAAACTTGCAAAAAGCCGTTTTGCTGTGCTTCGAGGGGACGCTGCCCGAATGGAGAGAGCGTTAATTAACTTTTTCTTAGATCTCAACAGAGAGAAAGGGTTTGAAGAGGTCTATGTTCCGTTTATCAATAACTCTGCAATGCTACAAGGGACAGGTCAACTTCCAAAATTTGAAGATGATTTGTTTAAAATAGAGGGTGAAGACCTCTACCTTATCCCTACCTCCGAAGTGCCATTGACTAACCTCTATCATGATGAGATATTAACAGCCAAAGATCTTCCAATTTTGCTTACTAGCTACACCCCATGTTTTAGAAAAGAGGCAGGAAGTGCAGGACGTGACACCCGTGGGATGATACGTCAACATCAGTTTGACAAAGTAGAGATGGTCGCCATTGCCAATCCTAATGAGAGTGAAGAGATATTTCAGATGATGGTAGATAACGCTTCTGATATTTTAACCCGATTAGAGTTACCACATAGAATAGTAACACTTTGTGGTGGAGACCTTGGATTCTCTGCTGCTACCACCATTGACCTTGAAGTTTGGTTGCCAGGGCAAGATAAGTATCGTGAGATTTCATCTGTCTCAAACACCAGAGATTTTCAAGCAAGAAGAGCAAAAATACGCTTTAAGGATGGCAAGAAAAACAGCCTAGTACATACCTTAAATGGCTCTGCTTTAGCAGTGGGTAGAACTCTTGTAGCCATTATGGAGAACTACCAAAATGAGGATGGAAGCATAGAAATTCCAGAGGTACTCAAAAAGTATATGTAGCGTTTTACACGCTCACTCCACAGAAATAAAATATAATATGTTATAATAATAAAAATACAAAATGGAGAAACATATGTTAAAAAGGTCAATTTTACTCTCAATGGTGAGTGCAAGTATCCTATTTGCTGAGACGGGTGCGAGTATCAATATCAATGAAAATGATGTAGAACTGGAGGCGGTACTGGACTCACGAAACTTAGCAGCATTACAAAATACGTCAACTATTCTACAAGCTGAGGTTAATGTTTTAAATATTGACAGTGATAGACAAACGGCAAAACTACTAGGTGCGGGACTAGGTGCTACCAATACTCTTGAAGGGGTTAGGGGTGTTGAACTTACTTTCGGAGGAAAAATGATTTGGAGTTCGATAGATGATACCGATGATGGGACATTTGTGGCACTGCCACTTATGGCAAAAATTCGATATACTTTTCCACCATTGATGTTTCACATCCCCCCTGTCTCACTAGAAGGTAAAATCCTCTATGCCCCTGGGGCATTAGCATTTGGTGATGCTGAGTCATACAGTGAATTTAGGGTTGCTGTAGATATTGAGATGATACCCAATGTTAAAGTCTACGCAGGTTATAGAAATATCCACACAGAGTATATTGGTGGGTCTGATTTTACTTTTGACACAGGTTTTTACGGTGGACTCAAATATACCTACTAAAAAAAGTTTTAAAGCCCTATTTTTAGACCGTGATGGCATTATCAATGTTGACCACGGCTATGTCAATAAGATTAAAGATTTTATTTTTAATGATAAAATCTTTGAACTTATACATCTCTTTATTCAAAACGACTTTAAACTCTTTATTGTTACCAATCAATCAGGAATAGGAAGAGGATACTACTCACTTGATGAGTTTGAAATACTCACACAATGGATGTTAACAGAGTTAAAGAAAAGAGAGATAACAGTAGAAGGGGTTCAGTTTTGTCAACACTCCCCTGAGACCAAATGTAACTGTAGAAAACCCCAAACAGGTATGGTAGATGAGATATTAAAGGAGTATAACATAGATTTGGAGTCCTCTTGGATGATAGGGGATAAACAGAGTGACATTGACCTTGCCATTAATGCTAAAATCGGTAAAAGCATCTCTATTGGTGATAGGGATATAATAAATTCAAGTTATCATTTTAAGACAATTAAAGAGTGTTTTGAGTTTTTCAGAAAGGGCTACTCCAAGGAAATAAACACCTAAAGAGTCCAATCCTCACCGTTTTATTACTTGATATTTTAGTTTTTAAGTGCTTAGTAGACATGCCGTTATAACCTTCTTAAAACTATAAAAAGCCTCTGTTTTCCGTAGCTGACCATCTCTATCATCAACCAACCCATAACCCCCTGCCATAAGCTGATGCCAATAGACTTTTTCTATCTTTTGACTCTTTAACGCGATATCAAAATACTCTAGCATATATTGGTTATAAAGCTCTTCTGTGACACACTCTTTTTCAGAAGTTGGGGCATAGGGTACTGTGCCACTTAAAGGCCAATTTGATTCGGTAATATAGATACTATTATTACATTGACTAGAACCTCTAACAATGGTATCTAAAAACTCAATCTTATTGTTAAAGTCAAATATCCCCATCTGTGTGGCATAAGGGCTACCACGACGGTCAACATAGAGCAGAGAGGCTACTTTGTCATATTTTATTTTATAGTTATTAAAAAGGGTACGAATGGTAAAGTGATACTCAAAATCTATAACTGATGAGCCAATAAGTTTTATATCTTTAAACTCTTTATCTCTAATACGTTGAACTGTTTGATAAAATTTTAGATACTCCTCTATCGAGACAAAAGCCCACTTTATTCTGTTGATAGCATTTCCTATCATAAACTCATCTGCTATGCCATCAAATTTTTCAAATATGGTTCTTATATCTTTGGTTAAAAGTTCATGATTTTCTATATGCTCTCTGTCTTGGATAATGGTTATAAGTATCTCTTTGTCCTCTCCAAACCCTTTGGCAAACTTTACATAGGCATCTATATTTTCTATGTCATTTAAAAAGACGCGTATCTGTAAGGATTTAACACCTAGCTCTTCTACCAAATTATATTGGGCTTCGCCTTTGTCTAGGTTGACGCATAAGCCATAAAATTCAGGTATTTTAATGAGTCGTTTATGAATTTTTGATTTAAAGTAAAACTTCAAAAATAGATAAGGGAAATAGAAAAGATTAGTGATAATAAGTTTAAAATAATCTAATCCATGCCCTTTTCTTAGCTCTTTTTTTAGGGTTCGCTTTAGTATGTGGGGTTGATCGGAGTATGAGTCCCATGGGAATTGATTAGGCATTAAATCTCCTATAGGTAGCGATTATCATCGCACACCATGATAAGTATTAGTTTAGAATATAAATGGGATAAAAATAGTCTTAATTGAAATTCTCTACAAAATAATAGCATTTTTTCAATTATATAAGCTAAATCTTATGATTTTCATTATAAAACGTTAATAGAATAAATAAAA
>CAYVNI010000041.1:0-6170 GCA_964452815.1 uncultured Sulfurovum sp. | reverse complement strand
TCTTAAAACTAAATAAAACAGATGAAAATTTTTTTGGTTATTTTTCTGCTCAATTTTCGGATTATTTAAATAATATTTTATATTAAAAAAGGATTGAAAATCCTTTGTCAATAATTTACTATTGGGGCTAGAATTTTAGGGGTGGTTTTCTAAAGCCAGAGCCAAGGAGTTAGAATTATTACAGTCCCTCCCTCTGTTTAATATCCGTTATCTCGGCATCCTCAATATTCTCTTTTTTAGAAGTTATTTCATTCTTTATCCGTAGATTGAGAGGTTTATTTAATCCTGTATGTTCAAAGTGTTTTTTCTTATTCTCTATTTCATTTAAATAATTCTCTAGTGTAATTATATTGTCTTGTTTTGGTTGTAGCTTCTCTTCAAGATTTACTCTCTCTAACTCTTTGTTTAAAAAAAATATCTCTTTATCTTCAATTTTATCCAGTATCTCATCAAGTTCTCTCTGTTTTCTTTTTAATATCTCTTTATATTTAGATATCTCCATGGTCTCTTTGTATTCAAACTTTAGCTCTTTGATAGATTTTATTTTCTCTTCAAAATCGTGGTGTAGTGTATCAAATGTTTTATTCTCATATAATATTTCATGTTGAATTGCAATCAGAAGCTCTTTTTCTTTTGATATTTTCTTTTTTTCTAATTTGATTTGACTTTTTAGCTTCTCTATCTCACTGTTATACTTAAAAATTGTCTCCTGATAGTCAATAATACCTTTGGCATAACCGTGATGAATCTGCTCCATCTTGTCTGATATTATCTGTAAAGTTCTTATGCTTTCTCTCTGTTTATTTTGGAACTCATCATCTTTTATTATTTTAACCTCTTTGGTCGTTTGATTTTTATCATTGATGTTAACTTCAAAAGACTCTTCTATTTTAGCTGTTTTAGCTGTTTTAGCGATTTTAGCTATTTTTCTTTTCTCTTTTTGTTTTTTTCGTTTTTTTCGTTTATTGAAAACATTACCTACCTTGGATATTATATTTGGAGTCTTATCTATTAATTCTTTCGGGTTCACCACGCTTCTCCTCTAATACGTTCTAGCTGTCTTGCTCTTCTTTTCTCGTGCTCTTCTATTTTGGTAACAATTTGATTTTTAATACCTTCTTTTCTCTTACTTTCAAGTATCTCTACCCTGTTAGTAAGGTGTATAATCTTTTTTTCTTGATTGTTATTTAATTTATGACTTTTTTCTATCTTCTCATCTTTATCCAAAATAGATTTTTCTAACTCAGTTGAAATTTTTTTCTCTCTTTTATTTGAATATATAAAGTAGAGAAGAAATAAGATAAGGATTGTAAATGGTATCAAAACATATCCACTATACTTTTTTAAGAATTCACTCTCCAAGCTCTGCTTGTGTTCTTCTGCAAAATCTGTGGTCGCTTGTAGCAAAGAGATATTTAACTCGGCATTGTTATCTTTGACGAAAGAGAGTTTAGAACTAAGCTGATGAATGGTTTTGTCTTTATCTTCTAATTGTGAATAGAGTTTATCAATCTTTTGATTTAGTTTTTCAATTCGTAACTCCTCTTTTGAATCAGAACAGCCAATGAACGCAGTAAGTAGTAACCCATAAAATACCCAAAGTATCATTTTTCTCATATTTAATCCCCATTATTTTTATGAAATCCATTTTATCATAAAATTTAAAAGACAATAGTTAAAACTATCTTAAAATTAACAGCCTATAGAAATTAATAATCTATTGCTATAATATAGACCATAAAAAGTATAGGTGGTCTAAGATGATAGGTATTATTTTTATGTTTATTTTGATGGTTCCTGTACGTTTGACCAGCAATTCTAATTATGAAAAATCAGGGGAGAAAGCATGATTAAAGCGTTTAAAATACTCATTGCACTTATGATGTTCGTTATCTCTGTGGGTTCATGGCGATACCAAGGGGATATTCACCATATGCATACCAAAATATTTAAAAATGCTAAAGAGTATCGTCAAAGTGATTATCAAAAAATATGGGACAAGTATGCACAAAATAGCCCTTATAAAAGCATGGAGATGAAACCTATTCACCTCTATGAGATTCCTCAAAAGCTATGGGGAGAGAAGAGAGAGATTCATCCCAGTGAGCGTATTATGGATGAGCTAATAAGAAGTGAAAAATGGAAGAAGTTTATCCCCAACTCTAAAAGCTCTACCTACCCTCTCTCTCAAAAGATTTGGATGAGTCAACATCTTACGATTGAGGAGTTGATGGGGTTTTCTCTTTCCCCACCAGCTCAATAAATATTAAGAGTGAAGCCAATACCACAAACGATTCTCGTATCTCATACTGCATATTTTTAAAACGGTAGACCTCATGAGACCATAGAGAGAGGGTTGTGGCTATCAAGATAAATAGAAAATGGAGTTTTAACCAAAAACTACTGGGTTGAGAGCTTATATAATAGGTAAAGAGCATCAATGCAATAAAAAAGGTAATCATATCTGTCCAACTCCCAATGTGATTGTAGAAAAACATCTGAAATATAGAGGCAAAAAGGGTGACCAAGATAATATGAGGATTGATATCAAAATATTTTAGTAGTGTATGGTGTTTAAGTTGAGCATTAAAGATTTTATAGAACAGAGGAATAAAGATAAAAAAACTGTAGATAGAGAAGTAGATGACCCCACTAAAGATAGTCGCTTTGATGAGGTTGTGAAGATTGGTCTCTCTTTGTAAGTTCTCCTGTAGAAAAAATTCACCTGACTCAAAATGAAATAGCTGTTGCCCCCAACTTATCTCCTCCATTCCTCCTATAAAAGCGACCATGGCAAACCCTATTATAAATATAAGGGCTATTTTAGTAAATTTTTTATGGCTTCTTATGGCACACGAAAAACCATAAATAGAGATAATAAAAAGTAGTATCACAGAGAGGGTCTCAAAAAAACCATTCTCTACAGTCATGGTTCGTAAAAATGTCTCATATCCTGAGATATGAGCTGTAGAAACAACGGTCGCCAATGCGACAAGATAGAGAGCTAAAGTCATGATGGAGATAGATTTTGAAAAAGTAAACATAGATTATCCAATTTTTTTTCTAATTATACCTTAGGAGAAATACAAATTGACTCAATTTTAAACAATATCTGATAAAATTTTAATACTAATATAAGGTGTGTAGATGAGAGTTGTTACAGGAGTAGTCGGAAATGATATCCATGTTGTCGCTAACAGGTTAATAGAAATATCCCTAAAAGAGCGTGGTTTTGAGGTTTTTAACTTGGGGGTAAACACCTATTTAGAAGAGTTTATTGATGCTGTTATTGAGACCGATGCTGATTTATTACTCATCTCTTCACTCAATGGTGAAGCAGAGGGTTGGAGTCGTGATTTACTCTTTTTAAAAAGTCGTTTTGATTTAGAGGGGGTTATCTTTGCCATTGGGGGGAACCTAAGCGTGGGGGAAGCGACACAAGAGGAGTTGGTACCCAAATATAAAGCGTATGGCTTTGATTTGGTCTTTCACCAAGTTGACCTAAATGAGGGGCTAGACACCATAGAAGAGGCGTTGGCCAAAAATCAAAAGATAAGGGCATAAGATGGCAACCAATATATTTCAAAAAGAGCGAGAGATAATCACGCGAACACCCTATACTGATAGTTTTGATTTTGATGAGATAAAAGAGTTTATCACAGGTGCGAGTAAAAATCTTTTTATCTCTCATAAATTTAAAAATGCCAATAAAATCTTGGTGCAACCTCGTGGGGGATTCCCAACCTATGACAAGGTATTTGAACTCTATGGCGAGTTCACAGGAGCAGGGGTAGACATCCTTCCACTCACCATCGACAGCAACACACGGCTCAATGATTACGAGATGGCAAAAAAGATGTTGGCACTATCAGAAGAGAATGACGAGAACATGCTAAACGGCTATCCTTTGGTAAACCATGGCTACAGAACCACCAGAAAAATGGTCACACACTACGATACCCCAATCAGTCTACGACACGGCACACCTGATGCACGGCTACTTATAGAGGTGGCTCTTGCATCAGGAATTTTTGAGATAGAGGGTGGCCCCATCACCTATCTGCTTCCCTACTCCAAAAACTTCCCACTTGACAAAGCATTTCTCTATTGGAAATATGTAGAGCGTGTCTGTGCCGAGTACTCAGAGCTAAATGAACCGATAAACAGAGAGTCCTTTGGCCCACTCTCTGCCACACTTCAACCCCCTGCGATTGTTATCGTGATTCAACTCTTAGAGATGCTCCTCTCTCTCGAAGAGGGGGTCAAATCTTTCTCGGTAAGTTTTTCACAAACAGGCTCTATGTCCCAAGATATAGTAAGCTCCAATGTGATTAAAAAGATGGCAAAAAAGTATGCCGAAAAAATCGGTTGTGGCGATGCAGACATCCACTTGGTCTATCACCAATGGATGGGGGCATTCCCAAGAAACAAAGAGTTCTCCGATTCCCTTATCAACACCTCCACCGTCATCGCTGCAATGATACGTGCCGACAAGATGATTACCAAAACCCGTGATGAGTCGTTTGGTATTCCCACCAAAGAGGTCAATGCCTCAGCCGTGAGAAACACCCAATACACCCTCAATATGCTCCGAGGCATCCCTGCCATAACCGATAAAGAGGAGGAGGAGAACCTAAGTGAGATGGTAGATGACATCATGGAGGCTGTCTTTAATGACCCTGCTGACACCCTATGGCGACAGGTTTTCAACTCCATCAAAAATGGAATCATAGACATCCCCTTCTCTCCACACATCATCAACAACGGCGAAGCGATTACCGTGCGAGACAAAAACTACAACATCCGTTTTTATGAGCGTGGCAATGTCCCCATCTCAGACAAATGTTTGACTTACGAGCGTTCCAAAATAGACCTATGTGGACAATCTTTGGTCGAGCATATTATTCATGATATTGGGATTATGTTATAATCATCAGTCAGGTATTTTCTCCTGAAAACATAGAAAAAGAGAGAGAGACCTCACCTTTTGAGATATCATGCTCATCATTTTTCGCCATCAGAGTTAGCTCTATTTTTGATGATTTATTTTGCTTGGTTATTTAGCTCCAATAAATCAGTTCAACCCTAACTCTAAACTATTACCATAACAAACAGTTCTTCGTACATCATAGAGAGACAAAGTAGAACCTGATGCTACTTGCTCTACTTTATTTGGATTTTTAAAAAGGACATTCACCCCTGTCGTTAAATATCCACTTTTTATAATATAACTGCTATCATTCTATCATTCCCAATTTTAAATTTATAATGATAAAAGTGGAGATTCAACGGCAGGGGTGTGAAAAAAGAGCCTTTTAAGGCTCTTCTATACCATAAATCCTAAATCTTGAGTAGAGAAATTTTTTAGTTCAGGAAGTATATAGTCTAGTGTTTCTACCTCTACCCCAAACCATTTAAGCAATGTTCCATAGTATTGACTCATAGAGGTAGTAGGGATGAGTCGTCCTTTATGGGAAATATCATCATCTCCACCAAGTGTTAAGTCAGGCATTGTTCCATAGAGACCACCATTGACAGCTCCACCCATAGCAAAATAGTTTCCTCCCCAAGCGTGGTCTGTTCCATCTCCGTTATCTCCAACACTCCGTCCAAAATCTGAAATATTAAATGTGGTTACTTCATCTTGCATACCCATATCCTCTAATGCTCTAGAGAAGTCACCAAGCCCAAGACTCATTCCTCTAAGTTTACGAGCATGTTGTTGTGTTTGATTACTATGAGTATCATAACCACCATCAAAGACAAAAAAGATTTGACGTTTAAGTCCT
The DNA here is from genome assembly GCA_964452815.1 of uncultured Sulfurovum sp. Taxonomy (GTDB): domain Bacteria; phylum Campylobacterota; class Campylobacteria; order Campylobacterales; family Sulfurovaceae; genus UBA1140. Next base: position 381 of record CAYVNI010000041.1, on the reverse strand, counting down.
CTATTTTTACCAATGTGTGCTAGTTTTGCAACTGCTTTTAGATTTCTAAGCATTGATGTATCTGCAAGAACAGGATTGGATTGTTCTAGTTGAGCATTAGTTGGAAAAGAGAATAGCTCTCCTCCATACGCGTTGGTACTACTAAAAGTAGGTGCATTATTATTCCAATCATTAACAATAACATCTTGCATTGAAAATGAGTGTTTTTGTAACTTACTGTATAGTTTTTTAAAGATACTACTCTCATCTATATCCATTAACTGATTGTATAAATCTCTATCTACTTTTTTATAAGAAGATGGACCATTTGAGTTAATAATAAGAGGAGAAGTCTCTTTTCCATAAAATAGGTGTTCATTTCTTTTAATAGCGATATTCATA
>CAYVNI010000040.1:0-2140 GCA_964452815.1 uncultured Sulfurovum sp. | reverse complement strand
TATGATGTAAAACAGGTTCAGATAGAGTACAAATCAGAGATAGAGGTGACAAAAAATGGATATGATGAGTATCTCTCTTATCAGTTATACTCCACTTATATCTATCATATTAATGCCAATGGAAAGTTTACCAAAGAGTTCATCTCAACAGGGAGTAAAAACAGGAAAAGAAGCAAAGTTCTTGCTGGGTTGCATGGTGACCCCATGTTTGGTGACTCTCGTACCCCTGATGAGATATTTAGTACGTTTGGTGGGGTTGTGAGACCGTAAGTTTTAAAAATTATAAAGGAAAAATATAAAAAAGAGCTTTTGCAGAGAATCTTAATGCTTATTGGGATTTCCCAATGGAATATATCTATTATAAAAATTAATATAAAAGAGATTTAAGGGGGGTGAATGTAAAAGTACATTCACCTGTTAGGAGGAGAGAGAGATTAAACAGCGTCTCTAATGGTCTCAATCGCAGAAGGTGCATTTTTCTCCAACATCTGTATCTCTCTTTGGTGTTTTGCTAGATCAAAACTTTTTGAGAGATGATTACAAATCTCTTGGGCATCTTGCATCGCAATAGACAAAGAGCTTGTTGCTCCTGGGCTTGGGGTCATATTAAATATGATACCATCCTCTTTTAGTTTTGCTTCTCCTAGTAGTAGCTCGTGGTTCTTTTTGTCTACAATTTGTGGACGCATACCACCATACCCTTCAGCATACTCAATGTCATTGGCTTTTAGTGATGGGATAACTTTTTGAGCATCTTTAACAAAGACATCTTTACCCACAAGAGGTAGCTCTTCCATAAAGTTTCTAAGAATATAGCTTCTAATGGTGCTGTCTTTGAACAGATTTAGATAGACCTCAATTGCATCTTTGTCAATATTGAGTGCATGATAGAGGTCTTTGATGTGAAGTTGGTGGTATCTTTCTAGTTTTGGTAGTGCAAAAGCTGTCGGTCCAAAACGGGTATTCCAATTTTGTGTGATATCGGGGTCAGCGTGAATCGCAGCAAAAGGAAGTTTTGGGTTTTGCATGGTGTAGACTTTTCTATCAAGCAGTTTCTCCTTGGTAAAGAAGAAGCTACCCCCAATTGGTAAAATGGCTAAATCTTTACCATACCCCATCTCTTGTGCAAATAGAAGAGAGTATGAACCTGCATTGACCACTACACTTTTAGCCTGAAATGAGGTTGTGTCTGTGATTATAGTGTAGGTACTATCTTCATTTCTTGTTATCTTAGTGACCTTTTCATTGTAACGCATCTGTATGTTTTTATCAGTATCAAGTGCCTGTTGAGTAAAGCTCTCGCTTAGTTTATTGAAGTCAACAGTGGTAATCTGTCCTGTTGCACCCATTGCCAAAATAGGCTCTTTTCGACCCTCTAAAAGTTTCGGTTCAATCTCTTTAAGTTTCTCTTCGTCCCACAGCTCAAGGTATGGGTATAGCTCTTTAAACTCTTCAAATCTTTGTTTGAGTTCTTCTATCTCTTTCTCTCCGACAGCAAGTACCATCTTGTCACGGATATAACCAATCTTATCTACTTCATTAAAATTTTGAATATAGTTACTAATCATAGAGGAGGCATTTTTTACAATTTTGGCTTTTTCTAGTGTATAGTTAGTTTCAATATCTCCCACATGAAGTGTTTGAGAGTTGGCTTTAGGGTTGGAGTTGAGTTGGCTCACTTCATCATATTTCTCAAAAAGAATAATATTGTTGATATCAGTGTATCGTGCAAGGGTAAAAAGTAGTGAACATCCTGCCACCCCACCACCGACAATTGCCGTGTCAAAAAGTTTATTAATAATCATTATGTTTCCTTATATTTTATGCTTTTGTTTAATTAAATGTAATTTAAATTTTAATCTTAATATTGTAAAGTTATTTATATTAAATGTTGCTTTGAATAAAAAAATGTTTATTCTTTTGAAAATATAGCGTTAAAATCATAATAAGTCAAATAAACTACCAATAACTAAGCATTTTTTAACACATTTTTTGTTAATATTCGCGACCTCAAATCTAGGTTTAGGTGATTACCATAATTGGTACTGCGTGAAGAATTTTTATATAATTCGCACTGATTATATAAGAGTTGGTTGGATAATAGCTTTTTTGATAGTTTTTAAATGGCTATTCTAAGGCT
>CAYVNI010000039.1:0-14730 GCA_964452815.1 uncultured Sulfurovum sp. | reverse complement strand
GCATCGGTTGGAAATTCAAATGTTCTGTTGTCCTCTTGATGGGCTTTGATGAAATGTGGTTGCATATCAAGTACTTCATACCCTTTGGTTGTGGCTGTTTTTATAAAGTATTGACGCATAATATCAAAGTATGAACCACGGCTCTCTTTGAGTGATTGTTTGGCATAGAGGTTTGGTCGAATCCCATCCATGACAAAGAGTATCTTCTCTTTTGGAAGATTGGTTTTGGTAGGAAGAAGCTCAAAAAATCGGTTAACAGCATTTTGAGAATCTTCTAGTCTCTCTTGGGTAAATCCTGCTTGGGTATTTCCCACATATTTTATTTTTTTATCTATAGGGGTAGCTTTTGTTGCTCCTAAAAGTGCTTTTAGTGGGGCATTGTAGGTGAGATAGCGAATAAGGGCTGATTTTCTAGCAATATCTTTTATAAAACTTGAGTGGTAGTCCACTCGGGTTAATACCAATCTATTCTCTTTTTGTTGAAAATAGTGAAACGCAGGGTCTTTTTTATATTTAAGTAGACTTTCATCAAAATCATTACCGATAATAATAAAAGCTAATCCTTTGGGGTTAAACTGTTTGGTATATTCGCTGTATGCTAGATAGGTGGAGAGTGGACTTCCTGATGAAGCAAAACTATACACTCTCCCTTTTCTTTTGGTTTTGCTTGATAAAATACCATGCATTGATTCATTGTTCTCTACCTGTTTGGCAGCCACATAACTATCTCCAATAATGGCAAGAAGGGGAGATGTCGCCTCTTTTGAGTAGTTTTGATCATTTAAAAATCCATAGTTATTGACGTGTTTCTTGGTGATGATTGAAAATCCTACACCTGATGACCAGATAACATCTCGGTTTGGGGTAAAACGTATGACAGGATTATTACTATTGACAGGAAGCACTTTTAGACTCTCTCGTGTGGGTAATACTCTAAAGATGAGTTCGAGTAAAATAAGTGTTAATAGCAGTCCAATAAGTATGGAGAGAAGTGGTAGTAGTATTTTTTTAAGTTTCATTTTCATTCCTTTGTGGTTAAAATTTTGCTACCAAAAATCTCCTCTTGGTAACATTTGACATTGATAAAGTTCTTTTTTATTGTGGATTGGTGTGCTAGATGTTTTTCTATATTTTGGGCGTTTATTTTTATACCAAATTCTTTATATTGGGCATTGTTATTGAGGGTATCCAAAACAATTGTGCCAAGCTTTTGATTGTAATGACTCGCATCATAGTAGTACTTCATAATGGCTCCTCTATCAGGCATTTTCTCTGATGTCAATGTGTGATAGATGGAGAAATCAGTAATAGGGTAGGGGGGAAGATAATGCTCTTTGGCTATCTTTTCAACGCTAAATAGGACATCTCTTTTCCATTTGGCAAAGGTGTTCTCTCCTAGATAATATGCCAATGCTTCCCATTGACGTATGTGACTAGGACCAAAAATAATCTCTAAGTTTATGTTGTTTTGGTAGCAAAGATGAATAAACTCATCAAAATCTTTAAAGGAGTTTCTTTTAGTATCTTTGTAGATATAGTTGGGTTTGAGTAGCTTATAGTAACTCTTCTCATATCTGTTCATATTTTCAAGTTGCCATTTTGCTTTTTTAATTTTACTTATCTCATACTCATGAACAATATGCCCTTTTGGATGGTACATAAAAAATGGTTTATAGCTCTTAAAGATGGTGCGTAGTGTATCTTTAAACGTATCTAGACTATAAAGATAGTGATATCGTCCTCTACTTCCATCAAAATAGCTCTCAAACTCCTCTAGCTGTTTTTGATTTTTATCATTAAACATTCGGTAGTCCAAAACCAATAAAACTTGCTCCAAAGAGCCCTGTTTTATCGCAAATTTAAGATTAGTGGTCATCTCATACATACTTGCACTCGTTAATGCAAAGTTATAGGATGGCTTTAGCAAATAAGGATGATTGGGGTTAAACCCATGCTCGGCACGGGAGGTTCCTAAGATAATACTTTTGGGTTTTATCGCTTCGACCACAAGAGGTTTGATAAAACGCATTTTCTCTGATTGGGTAATTTTTTTGAAATTAAATAGATGCGTATTGTAGATACCATAGGGGTCAATTATGTAGTTTGTTATTAATACAAAGGAGAGTGTTGCTAGGAGCATCAAAAACATATTTATAAGCCATTTTGAGTAGTTCATTTCTGCTCCTTAGAAGTTAAAATAGAGAAATTCAGATATCTTATTGAGGGATAAAATCCCCATAGAGAGTGTGATGGAGGTGATAATGGCAGTCTGATTATTGGTTTTAAAGCATTTTAGTTTCTCAATGGAGTTTTTTAAAATAACCACAGAGAGTAGTGTTGCAATGACCCAAAAGGGAGTCCACTTATCTCCACCGATATCAGAGAACATTTTGCCATACTCTACCCCTTGTAGTTCAAGTGAAGCAAATGCAGGGTGTAAGATAATATTATCAAGAGAGAACATGGCAGAGAGTATCTTTATGGCATCATCCCACTCTTTGGCTCTAAAAAATACCCATGCGATATTGATAAAATTAAAGGTGATAAACCAGCCTACCCCTGACCAAAGTTTGATGCCAAGCTGTGACCAAAGCCTGTGAATAACCAGTGCCATACCATGGAGAAAACCCCAAAATATAAATGTCCACCCTGCACCGTGCCACAACCCACCTAAGATAAAGGTGGTAAGTAGGTTGGCATAGGTTCTCACGCTCCCTTTTCTGTTGCCTCCTAAGGGAATGTAGATATAGTCGCGTAAAAATCTACTGAGTGTAATATGCCATCGTCTCCAAAAGTCTTGAATATCGGTTGCCTTATAGGGGCTATTGAAGTTGGTAGGCAGTTTGATATTAAAAAGCAGAGCGACCCCAATCGCCATATCGGTATAACCTGAGAAGTCAAAATAGAGCTGAAAGGTATAGCTTAGGCTTGTCGTCCACGCCTCGATAAGGTTGAGTGTGGTTGCCACGTCAAATCCTGTGGTTGCCCAGATTGCAAAGGTATCAGCAATAATGACTTTCTTAAAGAGACCAATAGAGAAGATAAAAAGACCCATGGCGATATTTTTAGGGTTGATGGTGCTATTTTTTGAGTTGGAAAATTGAGGCATCATCTCTTTATGATGCACAATAGGACCTGCGATAAGTTGAGGGAAAAAGGTGACAAAAATGGCATAGTTTAAAAAATTATATGCTTTGGTCTCTTGTCGATAACTATCAACCAAGTAGGCAATCTGTTGAAAGGTAAAGAATGAGATAGCCAAGGGGAGTGCTAAGTGAAGTAGCCCGATACTGCTTTTTAGTGCTAGGTTTAGATTTTCGATAAAAAAATCGGCATATTTGAAGTACCCCAAAAGTATAAGATTGGCAATAATGGCAAGTATTAATATGGATTTTTTTGAGGTTTGCCTATCTGACTCCAAAAGTATCTGTCCTATCTTATAGTTAAAGAGCATAGAGAGGAGGATAAGTGGCAGATAGACAATATTCCACCATGAGTAGAAGAAGAGACTGCTTAGAACTAAAAATATTCGTCCCTCTTGAAGTCTATTGGTATGGTTTAGATAGAAATAGATACCAAAGGTAAGAGGTAAAAAGGCAAAGATAAAGATATAGCTATTAAATAACACCGTCTACTCTCCTACTTTTTAAAGAGTTTTACAAAACGCTTGATGTGTGCCAATGTTGGCATTTTGGGTTCGGCTAGAAACTTTTTAAACATATTAATTTTATACTGCATGGAGAGCCTCTTCTGAAACTCTTCTTGGGAGTTTGGTAACCATATTGGGAGTTTAAAATTTGATTTTTCAATACTGTTTCCATTGCGTACTACACCATAAAATATTACATTAAAATCCTCATCAAGTGTAACAACCATTGAGCGTCTATGTTGGATATGCTGTATCTTATAGCGTGTTCCTGTAAACTCTTTTCCATTGTGATAGCTAGGCATATTGAGGTTGGGAAAGATAAAATTTCCCAAGCCGTAGAAAATATATTTTCCGTTATATACTTCGTGGCTCTGAATCACATGGGCGTGATGACCAATGACCATATCTGCTCCATTATCTATAAAAATATGTGCCATCTCTCTGTCCGAAAAGGTAGGAAACGGTATCTCTTGAATCCCCCAATGGGGTTGAATAATAATAAAATCAACCTCTTTATCTTGAAGTATTTTGATATCTTTAAGTACCTCTTGTGGGTTAAGATAGGCAGAACCGTTGTTGGTCTCATCTCCAAATGTAGGGTGGGCAGAGGGGCAACAGTAGCCACAGATACCGATTTTTTTATTGGCAAACTTTATAATTTGGGGATTGTTAAAATTCTCACTTTTTAATCCTGCTCCAAAATAAGGAATATTTTGAGACTCCAGTGATAATTTTGTTTTGGCAAATGACTCCTCTCCAAAATCCATAATATGGTTGTTTGCTATGGAAACTGCTAAGGGGGTTGATTTGAAAGTCGCTTGAATATATGACTCTTTTTGACAGATATTTACTTTGTTACGGGCAGGAGTACCCTCGCAAGAGAGTGGGGTCTCAAGATTAAATATAAACTTCTCAAAATCAAAATCAAGTCTGTAGGGTTTGTCTAAAACGGTGTCTCCAAAAAAGGTTAATGTCATGCTGTTTTTTTCCTTTTATATATTTTTATTTTCATTATAAAATTTTTGCATTATTTTGTAGATGTATCCAAATATAAGTAGGTTGTGAAGTACACTTACAGTGGTAAATAGGATAATAGAGTGGATATAGGAGTCAAAAATATAGAATCCTGCATAGATTGCTAATGTTCGTGTGATGAGTCCCATAATCTGAAATAGAAGTTGGGCTTTTTGTTGACCAAAAATATTGTACATCACGGTTACAGGTGGATTGATAAAGGTAAAGAAAAACCAAACAATGGTTATCTGTGAGATAACTCCTGAAACAATCCACTCCTCTCCAAAAAGTAGTGAAAATATCTCTTGACCAAAGAAAACTATGGCAAGAAAGGGAACAATAAAGAGTTTAATAAGCCCCTTGGTAGTACTGATATAGAGAGGTCTAATATCCTCTCTGTTGGCATAGAGTTCAGAGGCTTTTTGATAAAAAACAGCCCGTGTAGAGTTGGCTACCAGCTGAATAGGTGCTTGTAGAATTCGGTGGGTTAGTGCATAAAAACCTGCAATGGCAGGAGAGAATAGGGTGGTAAAGAGTAAAATTGGAATATTTTGTGAGATGGAGTTTAAGAGTGTTGCTAGGGCAAAATATTTTGGGAAATTCTCATGTCGTTTGAGATTTGCTTTGGCTCGTCTTTTCGTAAAATGTTTGAGCTGTAGGGTCTGTTTTTTGAGATGATAGGCAATCAACAGATAGAGCGTATAGAGATTTGAGAAAAATTTCCCAACAATTAAGCCATCAAGAGCAAAAAAATAACGGCTGATTCCTTGTAATCCTACCGTGCTAATCGACTCTACTACTTTGACCCCTGCCATTTTTTTATAGAATTTTTTTCGTGTGGAGTAGCTATTGAAAATCTGTACCAAACCAGTGATAAGTACAGAGAAAGGAAGTAGCCACACAAGATAAGTAATGGTGTTAAAATAGTCTAAGAAAAACTCATAAAAAATAAAAAGTAGAACAGACAAGAGAAGTGAAACAGCAACCGTAAGAAGTGCCGATATAAAGAGTAGTACCTGTGCATCACGGTCAGATTTAGGTAACATTATCGCCTGTTCATATCGTAAGCTTGATATGGAACCGATGATGGTAGAGAGTATAAAAAACAGTGAGTAGTTTCCAAACTCTGTTGGGCTATAGAGGCGTGTTAAAATAGGAATAAATGCCAATAGTACCACCTGTGCCATAAGTGTTCCTGACATGAGGGTTAGTATCTGCAAGAGGAAACTGTTCTGTTTTATTTTTTTGAGGAATTGGTTCACTTTTAATCTTTATAGTATATTTTTTATCTTATTGATGTTATTGGGAACTAGCCTCTACTTTATGGCTAAAATCCCTTCAAATGGTCCAAACTTCATAATGCTCATAATATCGACAAACCCTGCTCTTTTTAACATATCTATGTTGCCCTGTGTGGAGAAAGGTTCTAGCACCCCTTTGAGGCTTCGTGATTTTTGCATAATCTCTTCAGCTGTGTAGCCCTGTTCGAGTTTATATTCGTTGTATATTCCCGTCATAATATCTTGAAACCGTGCATCTGGCGCTCTAACTTTTTCAAAATAGAGAAATGCTCCACCCCAATTAAGGGTCTTATATATTTTGTCTATGATGGTCTGTCTGCTGCTTGGTTCGATAAACTGAATAACATAGTAAGAGGTAATAAAGTCAGATGCTTTAAATGAAAATTTCAGGACATCATGATTAAGAAACTGAAGATTATCCAATATATATTTACCATTTGCATTTGCAATCATGTCCTCTTCGATATCAAGACCAATGAATTTAGCACTTTTATTGCTAAAACGTTGGGCAAGTTTATGAGACAAAATACCTGTTGATGTACCAATCTCATAGCAGATTGAGCTATTCTTTACAAAATAATCTGCTATTTTTAGAATAATGTCATGCCCCTCATGGTAGAGGGGGACAGAACGAGAGACATGGGTCTCAAATTTGGGTACCATCTCTCCTGAAAACTTCCAAGCAGTATTGTTAGAAGAGATATTATCTCCTAATAGGTTTTTATTTAACAAGTCTCTATCTAAAATTTAATATCCTTTTTTAAGAAAAATATAATATATAAATATTATAACATCTATTGCTTTTATCTTGCTACAAAAACAAGAGGATTACTAAGAACATCGGCTCTTCCATCATTAAAACGTGTCTGTACTTGTACACGATAAGTTTGTCCTGCGATTAGTCCATCAATTTGACCGATACCTGCTTCACCTGTTCCTACGAGAGGAGCTAGATTATTGCCCATCTGCTCACCTGTGTCTGCGTTGATATAACTAAATCCTATCTCTCCATTGGCATGGTCTATAAATGAGATTCTAATTGAATTATCTCTTCGTCCCCAAGGGTTAAGATTAGTGGCTGCTTCATCGGCTACAGGTGCGGGTTCTCCTAATGTCGTGAATGCCAATACCTCACTCGCTGCCGTGGCTCGACCATCATTAAAGAAGGTGTCCACGCGAACATGATATGTGGTAGCAGGGGTTAAATTGTTTATCTGTTCAATACTTGAAGCACCTGTTCCTGCTGTGGCAGGTAGGTCATTGCCCATCTGTTCACCTGTATCGGTATTGATATATCTAAATCCTGCTTCACCGTTGGCATTGTCTGTAAATGAGATTCTTACCGAGGTGGCTCTGCGTCTCCAAAAATGTAAATCATCCGCCCCCACGTCAGCGACAGGTGCTTCTCCTTCTGTGGTAAAAGTTACAGGAACACTTTGTGTGGTTGCTCGACCATCATTAAACAACGCATCAACACGAACGGTATAGGTTGTTGCAGGTTGAAGTCCATTAAGTTGTTGGAAATCAACCCCTTCTCTTCCTGCTAATGGAGGTCTAATAACTCCCATCTGTTCACCTGTGTTAATATTAACAAATCTAAATCCTATCTCTCCTTCAGCATTATCTGCAAAAGATACCCTTGCTGAGTTTTCTCGTACTCTCCATCTTCTTACATCATAAGGAGACTCATTGATGGTAGGCTCAATAGAAGGAAAGAGTTGAATATCATCGACTCTAATGGTACTGTCAATCATTGGTGAGTCATGTTCAAAGGTATTTGTACCAATAATGGTTACCCCATTGATGGAGACCAAGGTGTTTCCATTTTCAAACTCTGCTATATCAAGGTCAAGATTTCGCGTAAATGTTTGCCATGTTGGTCCAGTTCCAAAATCATAATCAGGGAAGTTGTCCTCATCATCACTATCAGGAGAGGCATCACCTAGATGTCTTCTTATCCCCATACCGATAAATATCTCATTGGTCTGTTCATCAAATCCTCTGGACTCAATAGGGGTATTTGGTGTACCAAACTCCTCCCACCACCTGTCAGAGAGACCCCTTCTTTTTCCTCCATAATAGACCATGTCTCTTAGACCATTATTGGTATTAACATGAACAATTACTTTATAGGGGTCTTCGGTTTGCAGTTTCCATTGAATGCTATCGTTTACGGTATCATTCCAAGAGTTTGCACCCTCTCTGGCACCTGTGGTGAAACTGTTACTGTCCACTGCCCCATCTATCTCAATAACATCACCTCGCTCTGGGTTGTCTTGTACGACAGCAACAGTTCCTCCTACTGGAGTATTTGGGGTAATTGCCCAATCATTGGCTTGGGTTGAATGAGCAGTTCTGTTGGGTGCATCAAGCGTAACGTTATCAATGCGTCCATCGGTCTGTTGAACCCTTAGAGAGAGAACACTGATAATATTATTGTTAGGTTCTGTATCTTGGAGTTGTCGTTGTAAATCCATGGTTAATCGAACCCATCCATTTCGATTGTCTCTGTGTTCTGGGTGATTCTCCCAACCTGAACCTAAATCTCCTGCTCGTAGCAGTCTATCATGTCCAATAGCACAGAGAATTCTTGTGCCATCATCACCAATAGGTACGGTATTATTATGGTGTCCTGCATTGATATTTAATCTATTATAAAAAAGCCTTCTAATCCCATTGGTTGTGTTAATAAGGACATCTAATGTAAAAGCACTGTCAAAGCTTATATCCAGTGATAATATTACCTCATCGGTATTATTCCACCATTGATTATTTGGCATCTGTAGACGATATATTCCCTCCTCAGTAAACGCCATTACATTACTTAGTAGGGCAATGTCATAAACTTGATTAATCTCTGCTCCTGCAATGCTTCCTGGTCGGATGACCCATGCTCCCACATCATCACCCTCTCCATTATAATATATGGTTGTTGCTGATAATGAATGTATAAATAGTAAACTGGTGAGTAAAAATAGTTTTTTCATAAATAATATTCTCCTTGTGTTATTTGATATAATATAATATTAAATAACATATTATCAAATAACATATTTAAATATGTTTAAAACCATTCTTTTCAATGACTATTCTGCCAAAGTAATAAAGGTCATTGTTTCACTTAAGGTAGCTTCTGTTTCTCCTTCAAAAAATGTTTGAACCTGAATGTTATAAGTGGTGTTAGCCGTAAGGGAGTTTATACGACCAATATTGGCACCACCTGTCTCTGCTGATGAGGGTAAATCATCACCAAGTTGTTCACCTGTATCAGCATTGATATATCTAAATCCTGCTTCGCCCTCTGATTGGTCTACAAATGAGATTTTAACAGAGGTTGCTCGTAATCTCCATCGGTGTAAATCGGTAGCAGGGTGTGCTTCAATATCGTCTCCTCCATCGGGTGGGGTTCCAAGGGTGGTAAACTCAAGGGCTTCACTTACGGCTGTTGCTCTGCCATCATCAAAAAGGGTATGTACCACAACACGATAGGTAGTTCCTTCAGTTAATCCGTTGATTCTACCAATACTTGAAGTTCCCGTTCCATTGGTAGCAGGTAGAGTATTTCCTAACGGATCTCCTGTGGCTTCATCTATCAATCTAAAGCCTATTTCACCCTCTGCTTGGTCTATGAAAGAGACCCTTACGGTGGTCTCTCTTAGTTGCCATCGGTGTAAATCAGTAGCAGCTTCCTCATTATGCTCCTCTGGTGGCGTTCCAAGGGTGGTAAACTCAATGGCTTCACTAACAGAAGTGGCTCTTTCATCATCAAAAATGGTATGGACAACAACACGATAGGTTGTTCCTGCTATGAGTGAATTGATTCTTCCTATACTTGAAGTTCCTACTCCTGTTGTGGCAGGAAGTGTCTCTCGTAATGCTTCACCTGTGGCTTCATTGATTAATCTAAATCCTATCTCCCCCTCTGCTTGGTCTACAAATGAGATTTTTACAGAGTTCTCTCTAAGACTCCATCGGTTTAAGTTGATTGCCTCTTCATGGCGTTCTATGGTGGTTACTTCAATTATCTCACTGCTAAGGGTCTCTCTACCATCATCAAAGAGGGTCTCTATTCGAATAGGGTAGGTGTGATTTTCTTGAAGTCCTGTTAGTGTGGCTACTCCTTGTAAACCACGGTTCTCAAGAGGATTAAGCGTTACCCCTATCTGCTCTCCTGTTGTATTATCAACGACCCTAAAGCCACTCTCTCCTTCTGCTCTATCTGTAAATGAGATGGTGGCTGAGTTGGTACCGATATCTGAGCTTGTTAGGTTATTAGCAGACTCATTTTGACTGGGGGTAGGGGAGGAGAATAGTTGAATATCATCAACAGTAATACTACTCTCAATCATTGCTGAGTTATGAAGAGGAGAGTTTGTGCCTATTACGGTCATTCCATTAATTGAGATGAGGCTATTTCCCTCTTCATACTCGGCAACCTCCATGCCAATACTTCGGGTAAAGGTTTGCCATGTTCCCCCTGTTCCAATATCATAATCTGGTATACCATCATCATTATTATCAGGAGAGGCATCACCGAGATGTCGTCTGTTTCCTATCCCTATACCAATCTCATTGGTCTCACTGTTAAATCTTCTGTCCACTCGCTCAGGAAAGTAGACCACATCTCTTACTCCATTTGTGGTATTAACATGAACAATAACTTTAAACCAATTTTCAGTTTTAATTTTCCATTGAATAATATCATTTTGGGTGTCATTCCACGCATCTACGCCCTCTTTTGCACCTGTGGTAAAGCTACTACTTTCAACTGTTCCATTGAGTTGTATAACATTGCCTTGAGGTACTCCCTCATCAATGCGTTCTATGCTACCACCTTCAGGTACTCCTGAAGTGATTGCCCAATCAGTAACTTGAGTCGATTTTACACTCATGGTTGGGGCATTTAATGTTACATTGTCTATCATTCCTGCTGAACCTGCTATCCGTAAAGAGAGGACAGAGGTGACACGGTTATTGGGTTCAATATCGACAAGCATTCTGTTCAAGTCTATTGTGGCGTGTACCCAACCATTTCGGTTGTTGTTATCATTGGGGTTGTTGAGCCATCCTCGATTGTGGTCTCGGTTGTCTCGGTGGGTTCGGTGTCGTCCATAGGAGCTTATAATCCCTGTTCCAGGGTCTCCTACATGCTCTAAATGTTCATTGTTGTGGTGTCCTGCATGGGTATTTAGGGGATTAAAAAAGAGCTTTCTTCCCCCTTGAAGTGTATCAACAAAGAGGAATATGGTATAAAAACTATCCATATTGGCATCAAAAGAGAGTATGTTTTCTGTAGTATTTTCCCAACGTAGTGCATTGGGAAGTCGAAGTCGATAGGTACCTGCTTCTGAAAACTGCATCACGGTACTGTTAAGCGTGGTATCGTAGACTTCTGTGAGTGAGGCAGAAGGGTCACTGTCCTCTTGGATTAACCACTCTCCTGTATCATCACCTTCACCATTATAATAAACAGTGGTTGCGTGTAGAGAAGAGAGAGATAAAAGGAGTAGTATTGTGGTAAGTCGTGTTATGTTTTTCATATTGCTCTCCTTGAAAGTTATAATATTTTACAATAAAAAAGATTAAAATCAAATTTTTTACAATGTGATTTATTTTGTTAGCTTATATAAAGTTTATTGACAGACAAAGAGTGCTCTTATGTCTGTCAACGGGTTTAATATTATTGAGAAGGTGTTCTAAACTCAATAATCTCACTAAGGGTATTTTGATGACCATTGTTAAACAGTGTCTCTACACGAACAAGGTAGGTTGTGGCTGGAGTTAGACCATTAACTCTTCCAATATTAGATGAACCTGTACCACCTCTTGCAGGAAGCGTGTTTCCCAGTTGAGCGTTGGTATCAGCATTGATAAATCTAAATCCTGTCTCTCCTTGTGCATTATCATTAAAAGAGATTTTAACAGAGGTTGCTCGAAGTCTCCATGTATGCAGATTGGTAGCAGCATCCTCATTATTGTTGGGTGCATCTCCTAGTGTTCTAAAGGTTAGCGTTTCACTCGTTGCAGTGGCTCGACCATCATTAAAGAGTGTTTGAACTTGAATATGATAGGTTGTTCCCTCTGTTAGACCGTTGATTTGACCAATACTAGATTGACCCGTTCCACTGGTAGCAGGAAGAGGATTTCCCATTTGAATACCTGTGTCTGCATTGATATATCTAAATCCTATCTCTCCATTGGCATTATCTACAAAGGAGATTCTAACGGAATTTTCTCTTAGTCTCCATCGGTGTAAATTGGTTGCCTCCTCATTACTATTTGGTGGTGGGGGTGGTGTTCCTGTGGTTGTAAACTGAAGTGCTTCACTTAAGAGAGGTGTTTGTCCATTGGCAAAGTTGGTTCGTACACGTACACGGTATGTCGTTCCTGAGATGAGTCCATTGATTTGACCAATACCATCGCCTCCTCTTCCTTCGATTGCTGGAAGATTTTCACCGAGTTGTTGATTGTTGTCGGCATTGATAAATGAGAAACCACTTTCACCTGTGGCGTTATCTACAAAGGAGATTCTAACAGAGTTATCTCTCAATTGCCATTGGTGTAAATTGGTGGCAGGTTGTGCTTCATCATTTTCATCTTCATCAGGAGCATCACCTGTGGTGG
Organism: uncultured Sulfurovum sp.; assembly: GCA_964452815.1. Taxonomy (GTDB): domain Bacteria; phylum Campylobacterota; class Campylobacteria; order Campylobacterales; family Sulfurovaceae; genus UBA1140. The sequence continues at coordinate 2,142 of CAYVNI010000039.1, read as the reverse complement.
TGATACTGATTGGTTCACTTAAAACTGATTCTCTCCCATCATCAAAGTTTGTCTGCACTTGAATTTGATAGGTGGTTCCTGCTGTAAGACCATTTAGTTGACCAATCCCCTCTAGCCCTGTTCCATTAAGAGGTGCTAAATCACGGTTCATATTCTCACCTGTATCGGCATTGATAAAAGAGAATCCACTCTCATCTGTTGCGTTGTCTCTAAATGAGATTCTAACAGAGTTGTCTCTTAATTGCCATTGGTGAAGGTCTGTCGCCTCTTCATCGGCAGCAGGTGGAGGATTCTCTCCTGTTGGTTGAATGGCTGTAAAGAGTTGAATTGCATCTACTTTAATGGTACTCTCTATCATTGGTGAGTTGTGTTCAAAGGTATTTGTTCCAATAACTGTTACACCATTAATCGATATAAGTCGGTTTCCATTTTCAAACTCTGCCACATCGGTTGCTAAGTTTCGTGTAAATGTTTGCCATGTTGACCCTGTTCCTGAGTCATAATCGGCAATACCATTATTATCTGTATCAGGGGAGTCATCTCCAAGATGTCGTCTTATCCCCAATCCAATATAGATTTCATTGTTCTCTACCTCCAATCCTCTCTCTTCTATGGCAGAGAGTGGTCGTAACCACCACTCATCATTTTCGGCTCTCTGCTTTCCTCCATGATAGACCATATCTCTTAGACCATTAGTAGTGTTAATGTGAACAATAAATTTGTAGGGGTCTTCTGTTTGCATTTGCCATTGGATAATGTCGTGAACGCTATCATTCCAACTATCGTTACCAACCCTTGCTCCTGTACTGAAGCTGTTGCTGTTGGCTACACCTCTAAACTCAATAATTTCACCCCTGTCTCCCTCAAATAAGCCATCAAGTGTACCACCTATGGGAACATTTTCACTTCGTCTCCAGTCTCCATCTGTACCTGCCATGGTGATTCTGTTGGGTCTATCAAGTGTGACGTTGTCGATTCTTCCTGATGTTCCTGCGATTCTTAACGATAGGACGCTAACTACTCTGTTGTCAGGCTCAATGTCTCTTAGTTGTCTCTCTAAGTCAAGTGTTACTCTCACCCAACCATTTCGGTTGTTTCTATGCTCTGGGTGGTTTCCCCAACCACTGTTATTTGCACCTGTTCTAAAGAGTCGATTGTGTCCAATTCCCCCTAAGATTCCTGAGTTGTGGTGACCTGCATTAAGGTTTAATCTGTTAAAAAATAGCTGTCGTAGCCCTTGGTTGGTCTGAACAAAGACATCCAGTGTAAAATCACTATCAAGATTCATGTCTAGTGATAAGATTCTCTCTGTGGTGTTCTCCCAAAAAATAGCGTTACCTGGTAATCTAAGTCGATACTGTCCTCCATCGGTAAAGCTCATAACGGTACTGTTTAGAGTATCATCATGAACCTCGGTTAATGCAGAAGTTGCAAGACTGTTGGGGCCAATTGACCACGCTCCGATGTCATTGTTTTCTCCATTATAATAAATAGTTGTTGCATTGAGTGATGCAGAAAACAATAGTGCTGTACTTAAAAATTTTAGTTTTTTCATATGTGTCCTTTTTAAAAATAACATTATATAATATTAAATATTATAATGTAATAATATTTAATATGTGTTGAAATGTTTAAGATAATATTTATGGGAAGAAAATGAGTTTAGACAAACCCTATAAAATGGTTTGTCTAGAAGTTTTTACTCTGCTAAAGTAGTAAATTCAAGGGCTTCACTTGTTACTGTCTCTCTACTATCATCAAACAGTGTCTGTACGGCAATATGGTAGGTGGTATTGGGTGTTAGAGCATTGATAGTTCCAATACTTGCTGTTCCTGTTCCTTCCGTAGCAGGAAGTGAATCTCCTAATATCTCTTCTGTATCTGTATTGATGTATCTAAATCCTGTCTCTCCATTAGCATTGTCCTTAAATGATATCTTCACAGAGGTAGCATCCAATGCCCATCGGTGTAGATCATCAGCCGATTCATCTTCTGCATTTTGGTCTTCGAGTGTTGTAATAGAGACAGATTGACTAATGGCCGTGGCTCTACCATCATCAAATAGGGTATGGACTAGAATATTATAAGTAGTATTGGGGGTAAGTCCATTGATTTGACCAATCCCTGATGCTCCTGTCCCAT
>CAYVNI010000038.1:0-6174 GCA_964452815.1 uncultured Sulfurovum sp. | reverse complement strand
TCTTTGTACTCTCTTGGCGATATGTTTCTATGCGTCCAATCATCTTTTTGATGTTTAAAGGCATGATATTTATTGTATAAATCAAGATGTGCCTGTGTGAGTGATGGTTTTTGGATAATAATCTCTGTATTTTTATTTCTTTTGATGGATTTTCTTTGAGATTTACTAAGTTTAAATTCACTTACATTGATACGAAGAGATTTACACTCATTACATCCTTTGCAGATAGGATGAAAATAGTAAGAGCCAAACCGTCGCCATCCTCTATGAATAAGTGCAGAGTTGTAGCTTTGGGTTGCTTGTTCTATATGTTTATAGCTCATTCTAACTTTTTTATCTGGAAGGTAAGCACACTCATAATCTAGCATACAGAAGTCTGTTGATGATGGTTCTTTGTCGGTAAAAATAGTATCGTTCATAAAGAGAATTTTATCGAAATAATATCAATATATAGTAAATATTTATAACTTTCATATAAGCAAACACTGATTTATTAAGATTTAGATAGAATTCTGTCATTATTAATAACGAGGAAAAACCAATTATGACAAAAGCACTCCTTATAGAGATAGGTGTAGAAGAGCTTCCTGCTATTCCATTACTAAAAATTGTAAAAAATATTGAAAAATCTTGGAAAGATATCCTAACAGAGTATAGACTCTCTTCTGATTTTGAGTTTGTCTATACCCCACGCCGTTTGGTGTTAAGACATGATGCGATGGCTATCAAACAAGAGGACAGCACCATAGAGTTTTTTGGCCCCCCTATGATGGCAGCCAAAAGAGAGGGAGAGATTACCAAAGCAGGAGAGGGTTTTGCTCGTAAATGTGGTGTAGAATTTGATGCACTTTCTACGATGGAAAAAAATGGTAAAGAGGTTCTCTACTTCAAAAAAGAGGAAGTAGGGGCATCTACAACCTCTCTGCTAGAGGAGATGATAGAAAAATGGATAGCCTCAATGTCCTTTGGAAAGATGATGCGTTGGGGAAGTCGGACAGATGAGTTTATCCGTCCCATCCGTTGGCTACAGGTGCGTCTGGACAACAACTCTGTGGAGGTAGAGCTATTTGGTGTGGCATCAGATACCAAAACCTATATCCATAGAATGGTTGATTTCTCGGCTGTAGAGGTTGCTGATGTGCGTAACTATGAGAATATTTTAGCAGAGGGTAGCGTCTCTCTTTTTCCTAATGTAAGAAAAGCAAAAATCTTAGCAGAGTTTAATCTGTTGGAAAAAGAGCATAATATCACCATAGAGCGAGACCAATCCCTGCTTGATGAGATTGTTGCGATTACTGAAAATCCTAAATCTCTGCTTGGTTCATTTGATGAGCTATTTTTGGAGTTGCCACCAGAGGCGATTATCGCTTCCATGAAAGAGCATCAACGCTACTTCCCTGTTTTTGAAGATGATAAGTTAAGCAATAAGTTCATCGTGGTTTCAAATGCCGTCACTGATGATTATGCTAAAGTGATAGAAGGAAATGAGAGAGTACTTAAGCCAAGATTAGCAGATGGTCTCTTCTTTTATAAAAATGATTTAAAGCGTGGTCTCATCACCGATGGCTTGGAGAAGATTACCTTTATGGATGGATTGGGAACCCTTACTGATAAGATAGAGAGAGAGAAGAGCATTGCACTTAAACTACTCGCTTTATACAAAGAACAGGTAGAGAGTGAAACCAAAAAGGGGTATGATGAATTGGTCTCATTGATGAGTGAAACACTCTCACTCGCCAAAGCAGACTTAACTTCTGAAATGGTATATGAGTTTACAGAGCTACAGGGTCTGATGGGATACTACTACGCTAAAGCACTGGGCAAAGATGCGTTGATTGCCGAGGCGATAAGAGAGCAGTACTTTCCACTGGGGGAGGGGGCAGAGCTTCCATCTTCTACTTTCTCGGCGATTGTGGCGATATCCATCAAGCTTGATACCCTTGTGGGGCTGTTTAGTGTGGGTAAAATCCCTACAGGTTCAAAAGACCCATTTGCTCTGCGTCGAGCCGTTAATGGAATTGTGCGTATGGTGACTACCTATGAGCTTCCTTTTGATATTGATGAGATTTTAAACCTATTGGAGGAGCAGTACACCTCTTATAATGTTGAGAAGCTAAAAGAGTTTATGGTCGAGAGAATCAAAAAATCACTAGAGGCAAACCCCTCGGTCATTATGGCTGTGTTAGAGTCAGGTGAAAAGGATATCAATGAGATAGCCAAAAAAGTATCGGCTCTAAACAGTATTGTCTCTAACCCAAGTTTCAAAGAGCAGTTCTCTACCTTTAAACGTGTGGCAAATATCTCAAAAGATGTTAACCTAAATGACGAATTAACCGTTGATAAAACACTATTTGTAGAGAGCATGGAGAGTATGCTATATGATGCGTATCTAAGTGTTATGAGCAAAGAGTACAACAACTATGAAGAGAAGCTAACAGCGATGTTCTCACTTAAGCCAAAGCTAGACAGCTATTTTGATGAGGTTATGGTAAATGCAGAGGATGAGAAGCTTAAGAGCAACCGTATAAACAGTGTCGCTTCTATCTATAAATCATTTAGAGAGATAGCCGATATCAAAGAGATTTCGATTTAATCCATTGAAATTTTACCGTATCTATATAGAGCTAACAAATGTCTGTGGACTTCGTTGCTCTTTTTGCCCCACCAAAAATTTACCCAACACCACCATGAGCCTAGAGTTTTTTGACTTGGTGGTACAACAAGCCAAATCATTTACCAATGAGATAGCCTGTCATGTGGTTGGTGACCCCTTAACCCTGTCAAATCTCAATGAGTACTTAGATGTCATCCACAGATACAACATGAAAGCCGTACTGACCACCAGTGGCTACTTCATGAAAAAGCATCCCCCCAAGACACTTTTCCACCCCTGCGTAAAACAGATAAATATCTCCCTCAACGCCTTTAATAAAAATGATACGACCATCTCTTTTGAGCAGTACATAAACCCCATCTTGGCTCTCTGTCACAAAAAAATAGAGCTAAAAAAAGAGATATTTATAAACCTTCGTATGTGGAACTTAGATGCCATCATGTCTGAGCAGAAGTTTAACACCATGCTGTTTGATATTTTAGAAAAAGAGTTCATTGTTTCCTTGGATTTAAATAGCTTATCAACCAAAGAGAAAAAAGGCATACGCTTAGAGAACAAAGTACTTCTACACTTTGACAACTATTTCGAGTGGCCCTCTCTTCAAAACAAAATTTACGGTCACGGCACGTGCCAAGGTCTAAGCTCACACATCGGTATCTTGGCAAATGGAGATGTCATCCCCTGCTGTTTGGACTCCGAGGCTGTGATGAGGTTAGGAAATTTACATCAGAACCAACTAGAGCAAATTTTAGACTCACCACAAGCCTCATCCATAAGAGAAGGCTTCAAAGAGCAGAGGTGTTCAGAGGCGTTGTGTTTGAGGTGTTCTTATAAGGGTCGGTTTAATTAGATATAATAAGAGGAATTTCTGAAAGAAGGGTTGAGTTGATGGGGATAGAGTTTGATTTTTTTAAAGCAGGGTATGGTGATTCAATACTAGTTCGTACAGATAAAGGTACTAATATTTTAATTGACGGTGGTTTGGTAAAATCATATAAAAATATAAAAAAAAGAATAGATAAGTTAAAAAAATTAGATTTAGTAGTTTTAACACATATTGATAGTGACCATATTAATGGACTTATTTATATGCTTCGTAAAGATACTAAAAATAGAAAGAAGATAAAAAAACTTTGGTTTAATGCACAAGATTTTGAAGTGGCTGATAGTAGCATCGAAAAAGGCTTTCCACAAAGTATAGCTTTTAGTAAATTATTAAAAGACCATAATATTCTTCATGAAGATAGTATATTTTTAAATCATAGTGCTAAAGAGATAGAGCCTTTTTATTTTAACGAGATAGAGTTGAGACTATTGTCGCCAATGAAGAGTGATATGGATAAACTTAATGATGATTTTGAGGAGTATATCAAAGAACTTCATAAAGAGAAAGATTCTGAAAAGTCTTTTAAATCTTGTATTGATAAACGAAATATAGAAGAATTAGCAGAAGAGTTGGCTTCTAAATTGAAAAAAAGAGATGATATTCCTCCTAAAGATACTGTACCTAATTTGTCAAGTATTGCTTTTATTTTAAAATATTATGATGTTGAAAAAGAGAAAAGTTTATCTTTTTTGTTCTTGGCTGATGCAGGTATAGATATAATAAATACTAGTTTAGAAAACTTGGGTTATTCAGAAAAGAAACCCTTAGAGGTTGAGTTCGTAAAGTTATCTCATCATGGAAGTATGAATAGTATTAATCATAAGTTTTTAAAAATTGTCAAAACAAAAAAATATATAACTTTGACTAATTGTTCAAAATTTCAACATCCTAATAAAGAGACTCTTAGTTTTATTATTATAAATCATTATAAAAAGAAAAAAGATCTTATTTTAAGTTTTAATTACAAGGAAATAATTAGAAATAAAATTTCAAAAGATGAAGAAGAACAGTATGAATTTACAACAAGTTATGAGCCTTTGATGAGGTATGTTATAAATGAGTAAGAAAAAAGGATATGTTAATTCTATAGAGCCATTTTCTGTCAAGATAGTAGATTCATTATCAGGAAGTGGTGTATTGGTTAAAATTAATGAAGAAATATGCTATTTAGTTACAGCACGACATAACTTTAAAATTGAAAAAAATACAACTTTTATAGATGTTGATATAAACTTATTAAAAGAACGATTAGATAGTATTGAAATTAAAAAAGATAAAATTTCTCTTATTGGTAAAATTGATAAGCTTCTTTTTCATGATGAAAAGTATGATTTACTTGTATTTAGTATAAGAGAGTGGTCAGAGTATTTGAAAAATTTAGAAACAATAAGCATAAATGTAGATTATAACGAAGAGAATAAATTCTTTTTTTACGGATATCCAAATGATAATAAAGGTACTCCTCGTGGAGATTTGACACATCAAGGACATGTAGAAGAAGAGAATTATATTTTTAGATTAGAAAGAGTAAAAGATGACGATGATGATTTTTTATCAGGTTTTTCGGGAAGTGGGGTATTTACCAAAAATGGGAATAGTTATAGTCTAATAGGCATATTTATTCGATTTGAAGAAGAAAAAGGTAAGTACTATTATGCTGTTGATGTAGGGAAGATAATAAATGAAATACAAAAGAAGTTACCGATAAATTTTCTTTTGTATAATGATGAGGTTTTGAAACAATCAAAAGAAAAAAAAGTTAAAAATAAATTACCACATATTATTTATAGAGATGGTTATATAGAACCAAGAACAGTTTATATTGAAGAACTTGATATTCATGTTGCTGTTTGTCCTATTACTTTTGAGGAATATGATTTTTTTTGTGAAGATAGAGGAATAAGTGATAAGCCAAACGATTACAATTGGGGAAGAAAAGAAAGACCTGCAATAGATGTTTCATGGAATAATGCTGTTGAATACTGTAATTGGTTAAGTAGCAAAGATAATAAAAATTATAGATTACTGACTTCTGAAGAGTGGATAGCTATTGCTAAAAGAGATATACCAATTAAAGGTTTTAAAAAAAATATAGTTTTTTCTAAAAAGAAAATATCAATAGTTGCTAGTAAAAAAATAGGTCTATTGGGTTTATATGATTTTATTGGTAATACTTATGAATGGTGTGATAATAATTGTATTCAAGGTATTTCTTTTTCTGATAATATTTCATTATATAGCGATTTATTTAATGAAATTATGATTCAACCTTCTACACACAAGAATAATATAGGTTTTAGGATTGTTAGTTCTAAGATAATTTAAGAAAATATGATAGAATTTATATAATTAAAATTAAAGGAAATATTTATGCGTAATGCCCAAAATATATTAATTGGCGAGTTAGCTAAATCCAAAGCACTAGTTGAAAGTTTTTCTTCTGTTTTGAATAATTATACGCTTAAAAGAAAAACATTAAAAAATATTGATGAACTAATTGATGAAATCAATGATTCTGATATATATCAACTTGAAGAATTAATTAAAGCATATAGAGAATATAAAAAAAGGAATTAATGACAATATTTATCTATAAGGGTTTTTATATATTCACTTAAAATATATTTTGCTGACTGAGATAACTCCATATTGTTTATTTCCTTACTAAAAATTT
>CAYVNI010000037.1:0-11160 GCA_964452815.1 uncultured Sulfurovum sp. | reverse complement strand
AAAGAAAAAGAAAAAACAAGCAATTAAAATAAATAATAAAGTAAAAGAGTTAATGAGTGGTGAGCCTTTTGATGAGGGGATAAAATACCTAAGCGAAGATATTTTGGTAGAGCTTACTATGTTACTGGATTTAAAAGTATCCATGTTGGTTAAAAAAGAGATGATACGGGCGTTACGTCAAGCGTGGTCGGAAGGCAATACAAACCTGCGTCTTCACATTGTGAACTACTTGGAGCAGATGGGTGTTAAGAGTAGAAAAAAGGTTGATACCACTGATAAGGTCTCTTATATCGTCTCCATATTAGAGAGACATGAGCATAGCAAAGAGGAGGAGCAACAGATTTTATCTGCTTTTATAGATACCAAGTTTAATAAAATAAGTGAAGATAAAATTTTTAACAAATTAAACTATCTGCGACAACAACAACGCATGAACCATTGGGAAAAAAAGATAGAGGTGGAGTTTAATACCCTCTCTGAGATGGAGTTCTACCACTCCTATGAGTTTGAGATGAAAGAGGAGACCTTTTTTAAATCTCTTTTGACCACCACCAAAAGCATCGAAGGAGCGCTACTTCTAGGCGAAGACAAAGAGGAGATAGCCAAAGAACTAGATCATCTAAAAAACAGTGCTATTAATAACAAAGTAAAAGAGATTGAAACCTTTTTAGAGATTGTCAAAACCGACCATCGCTACCTCTCTGAGAATGAGATTACAACACTAATACGCTCTATGCCTCCTGAAGACTGTTTTTATGAGATAGACATTCCTCTGCCTGTTATCAAAAAGATAATCTTAAATATTGACCCGTTGTATCGTGTAACCATGCAGGGTAATAGTATTGTGGTTGCCAAAGAGAAGTTTCATACACTCTATCACAAAGAGTTACCCTACACGGTGGTTGCCTCTTATGGTCGGCTGTTACTCTATCGTGATATTTGGAGAAAAGAGGTTCTGCCCATTCTAAAAGATATTTCGCGTATTAAAGAAGAGATGAAAACCCATTTTGACCATACTATTAAGGATATTGAAGATGAACTCACACAACTCTCTTTGGGCTTAGAGATAGATGCGTCTATCACTCAAAAATTTATTTTACAATTTATCGAACCACACGTTGCTTCAGCCCTTACCCTTAAGATTAAAGAGAAAGTCAAACGCCGTATTATCTACCATTTTATGGACTACATTCGTCCCCTAAAAGAGAAAAAAAGAAAAGAGGAGCTACTGGCAAAAACAATTCGTGACTTTAAAAATCTCTTTCCTTTGGCACGACTGCTTAAGCGTGAGATTTTTTTCCATGTAGGTCCTACTAATTCAGGGAAAACCTATGAGGCTCTGAAATCACTCGAAAAAGCAGACACAGGCTACTATCTAGCACCTCTTCGCCTCTTGGCACTAGAGGGATATGAAAATCTCAAAGCAAAAGGGGTGGGGGTCTCTCTTATCACAGGAGAAGAGGAGATTATAGACGAAGAGTCCACACACATTAGCTCCACCATTGAGATGATGAATGGCTCGGTTGAGGTGGATGTCTGTGTTATTGACGAGATACAAATGATAAATGACCGTGACCGTGGTTGGGCGTGGGCAAATGCTCTTATTGGTGTCCCTGCTAAAAAAGTTATCTTGACAGGTTCTCCTGATGTTTTAGAGGCTGTAAGTGAGCTTTGCCAATATCTACAAGAGCCTCTAACTGTGATAAATTTTGAACGTAAAAATGAGCTAAAACTGATGAGCCACCCTACCCCAATTAAACAGATAGAGAGTGGAACAGCAGTGGTTGCCTTTTCAAGAAGAGATGTTTTAGGTCTACGCCAACAGCTCTCTAAACGCTATGAGGTCTCAGTGATTTATGGCAACCTCTCCCCTGAAGTACGAAGAGAAGAGGCACGGCGTTTTAGAGAGGGAGAGTCACAAATTCTTATCGCTACCGATGCCATTGCCATGGGACTAAATCTGCCCATTAAAACCCTACTTTTCTCAAAAGATAACAAGTTTGATGGACTAAGAAGAAGAGAACTACTCCCCACAGAGGTCGCCCAAATTTCTGGTAGAGCAGGACGGTATGGGCTAGAAGAGGTGGGCTATATTGGGGCATTGGACAGTAAAATCTTGGAGACCATTGGCTCTAAATTTTACCAACCCCTTCCAAAACTGGAGCTTCCATTCTCTGTAATGGCAAGTTTAGAACACGTGATGCTTATTGGTGAAATTTTAGAGACAGAGCAACTCTGTGTTATCCTAGGCTTCTTTGCTGACAATATGGAGTTTGAAGGACCTTTTGTGGCAGCAAACTTGGACTCTATGTTAGAGATTTCAGCCATTGTTGATGAGTATCAACTGGACTTAAAAACACGCTTTAATCTGGCGTGTGCTCCTGCATCTATCTCATCTCCCTATATTGAGTCAATATTTCACCGATATATCCGACAGATAGAGGCAGGAAGCACCGTTGAGTATCTTCCACCTAGAGACCTACCAAAATTTGCACAAACCAATGAGATGATGCTCAATGCTGAAGATAGGGTACGTGAGATTTCTCTCTATCTTTGGCTCTCTTTTAAATTTGGAGATTTATTCCCTCATATTGAAGAGGCACTTCGTGCCAGAGTTCGGCTCAATAGTTTTATTGAAGCTTCCCTGAAACAAGGAAACTTTGTCAAAAAATGTAACCGATGTGGAATAGCATTGGACTTTACCTATCGTTTCTCTGTCTGTGATAGCTGTTTTTCAAAAGGAAGAAGGGGAAATCGAAGCAATAATCGTGGGGCAAGAAATGGCGGTTTAAGAGATAGAGGAAAAAATAAAAAATAACTATTTTGATTTAAAACTAAAAAAATTAGTTTTAAATCAATTGAATCTATTTAATAACAAATAAATCCCAATACTTAAATCATACTATTGCTTATAATTAAGATATTTTCTTAAGTTTTTTAGTAAAATTTTAGGAAAGGATTCTTTATGCTACATCTCTCTACTCTATTATCAAAAAAAATAAATACTTTTTTCACAATACTTGGACTAAAGAGAAATAAACGAATAAAAAACTCTACCATGCTTCCTTTAAAAAGTTCTTCTCCCATTACTAACTTTGATAAACAGGATAAAAAAGAGGTAATTGATAGTTTTAATAAACTCCTAAATCAAACCCATCTTGATAAAGTTGAATATATTGATTTTGTTAGCAAACATTACCGCAATGATGGGTATACAGTTTGGGAGTATAGCAAAGAGAAAGAGCTTCCTGATAGTGAAATTCATCTTATTATAAAAAAAGAGAATAAGATTATACTTATCCAATGCCATAGTGACCATGAATACTTAACTAAAAAAAATATTAGTAACTTTAAACAACAAGCCGCTCTTTTTGTTGCTGAAAACCAAATATTTCAAAGTTATAATATTCAACTTCTCTATATCATGACAACACTTCTTCTTGAAGAGTTTGCCTATAAATACATTAAAAAACCTAATAATAATATTAATTATAAAATCTTAAAAGAACAGGCAAATTAATTTAGTTATTACCTTTTTTATGTAATAGTATCTAATCTAAAGGGGGTAATAACGATGAAAAAAACTGTTTTATTAATAACAAGCTTATCAATATCTTTGATGGCTGTAGAGCTGGAGTATGGCACAGGAACCTTCTCTATGAAGGGTGGTTTTGTAGGGTTAACGGGGAGTATATCAACCGATATTGATGCCTATAGCTTGGTAGACAGACACAGCAATATGGCAAGTAATCTTTACTACGGATATGATTTACATCTCTATGACTCAGAGCTAATGAAACAGGCTCAACACAGCTACAATAATATGGCTTCTACCTTTAATACATTCTCTCCTATTGATGTTCCAAAGATGGAACATCGAATAAAAGGGATGGATGCAAACCTTCATTTAGGTTACGATTTGATACATCAAGACCAAGATAACTTTTTAGGATTGGGTCTCACTGCTGGAATATCCATGCCCACCATAGACAGCGTATCAATGAATAAAAAAGCCTTCTCTTTGACAAAGAAGCTCCTTAAAAAAACCAAAACAGAGGTAGAAACCTACAAAATAGGACCAAGTATTACCATGCAGAAGTCACTCAATAGATATCTCTCTGTCTATGGAACAGGAAGTTACGCCTATCAGACAGGAGAGGTCAAAAATAGCTATTTAAACAGTACATTTGATGTTGATGGAACATTTCAAACCTATAACTTTGGTCTCTACTTTACTCCATTTACCGATGAGTATAAATGGGGTTGGATAACATTTAGCCCACGAATTTTTGCAACGCTTGGTTATCGCTATGAAAAGTGGGAAGTGGGAGAGATGGCGATTAACGCATCAGGCATGGAGATAAGTTCTTCCATGTTAGAGCCATTGGGAATGAACTTTAGCATGGAGAGTTCTGTCGGATATTTTGGTGTGGGAGTCTCATTTTAAGGAAAAGTAAGTAGCTTAACTCTAAAATTAAAATGCTACACTTCCAAAAAAGGAGCAAATATGTCAAAAAAAACCCTAATTATTGGTGCTGGTGGTGTTGGAAACGTGGTTGCATTTAAGTGTGCAATGAACAGTAAAAGTTTTGGAGAGATTACCCTTGCGAGTAGAACGCTCTCTAAGTGTGATGTAATTGCCAGTAATATCTTAAAAAAAATTAATATTAAAATTAATACAGCTCAAATAGATGCTGATATGGTTGATGATATGATAACACTTTTTAATAAGTTAAAGCCAACTATCATAATAAATGTAGCATTACCATATCAGGACTTAACCATTATGGATGCCTGTACGGCTTGTGGGATTGATTATCTCGATACAGCGAACTATGAACACCCAGATACAGCTAAGTTTGAATACAAAGAGCAGTGGGCTAGAGATAGACAGTTCAAAGAAGCAAATATCATGGCCTTGCTTGGAAGTGGATTTGACCCAGGAGTGACCAATGTATTTTGTGCCTATGCCCAAAAACACTACTTTGATGAGATACATACCATTGATATACTAGACTGTAATGATGGCGACCACGGCTATCCTTTTGCCACAAACTTTAATCCTGAAATTAATCTGCGTGAGGTTTCAGCAAATGGTCGATATTGGGAAAAAAATGACAATGATAAAGGCAAGTGGATAGAGACCAAACCAATGGAGATTATGCAAGTTTGGGACTATCCAGAAGTAGGGAAAAAGGAGTCCTATCTGCTCTATCATGAGGAGATGGAAAGCCTTATAAAGCACATAAAAGGATTAAAGAGAATTCGATTTTTTATGACCTTTGGAGAGAGCTATTTAACCCACATGAGATGTTTGGAGAATGTAGGTATGTTGGGAATTAAGGAGGTAGAGCATAAAGGACAAAAGATAGTTCCCATGGAGTTTCTAGCCACCCTACTCCCCGACCCTGCTTCACTAGGAGAGCGAACCAAAGGCAAAACTAATATCGGCATCTATGCCAAAGGAATAAAAGATGGAGAAGAGAAAACCGTATACATCTACCAAGTGAGCGACCATGAAAAGTGCTATCAAGAGGTTTTAAGTCAAGGGGTTAGCTATACCACTGGTGTCCCTACGATGATAGGAGCAAAACTCATGTTAGAGAAAAAGTGGCAAGGAAAAGGGGTATTTAATATGGAAGAGTTTGACCCTGACCCATTTATGGAAGAGTTAAACCAACAAGGGCTTCCGTGGAAGCTTAGGGAAAGTTAGGGAAGACTATTGGAATAGTGTCAAGCGAATCTTAAAAAACTCTTACGTTAACATTCTGTTAACCTTTCGTTAACTATATATAGGAAAATGGTTATCCTTTTTTTGTTAAAATTTTGTATTACTTAAAGAACAAAGGATACCAATGCCATTTATTAAGTTTATCATAGTCACTCTTATGTTGACAAGCCTCTCTTTTTCTGAATCTGACATAATTAATCCTTTTGCCGACCCTAGCGTTATCCTAAGGGACTCTCAACAAACAGAGACTCAATCAACATATCAAGAGGAGAATACTCCCTATTCATCAACAAATGACATCATAAATCCATTTAGCGATTCTCATGTAATTCAAGGATACTCTCAACAACAAGAGTATCAAGAGGAAGAGAGTTATTCTCCCCCTGATATTATGGTAAAAGAGGAGTCTCAACCAATAGGCAGAGAGACCCCCTATTATCAACCTGCAAAAAATCAAGCAATACTGGATGCACGAGCGCTTCCTTCAAGCAAAAACAGTGCCTCTTTTAACACTGTTGCACCAGATATCCAAGGAAAATATAGGCTGGTTCAAGGAACAAAATCTTTTGGTTCAGGTGTACGTAAAATGATGGAAGAGGGCTATCTTGTTATTGAAAAATTAAATGATAATAATTTTGGATACTACTATGCCTTTTCTGTAGAGAAGTCCTCTCCTCTTAGCTTTTTTGGTATCTTCAACTATGATAAGGGAGAGTTTCATCAAAGGGTTATTAAGGATGAAGGAGCATTAACTACTGAAAATTTAACCAATACAAAAATTGTAACTGATGGAAATCAATTGGGCTTGGATGTCAATATAGAGGGTGGTTCAGTAAGCAGTATGTGGGAATATGATAACTCGGAATCTTTCTCTCCAAAAATTCAAAAATCTTTAAAAGAGGCTCAAAGAAATTATACAGAGATATATAAAGATAAATTTTCACAACTAACATACTAAAATAGTAACTTAGATATAATACTATTAATAATTTCTATTAAATATTGAAAAAAGAAAAATATATTAAAGGTACTACCATCAAAGCATTTGAAAAACTTAATCTACACCCCGATATCTTAAAGGCCGTGGTCGCCCAAGAGTATACACAAACCACTGCCATACAAAATAGAGTGGTTCCCTCTGCAATGAGAGGTATGGACATTATTGCAGCCTCCAAATCAGGCACAGGAAAAACCGCTGCGTTTGTACTTCCCATGCTCAACAAACTTCAAAAAATAGCCAAAGAGGAGAACAAAGTTGTCCGTGCATTAATTATTGTTCCCACCATTGAACTCGCAGACCAAGTCTCACGAACCGTTATTTCATTAGGTAAGCACCTCACCTTAAAAAGTGTTAAAGTACAGGGTGGTTCACATAAAAGTGGACAGATAGAGCGTCTCTCCAAGGGGGTCGATATCGTTATCGCAACCCCTGGACGACTTCAAGACTTTATTCGTGACAAAAAAATAAAACTTGATAATGTTAATACCATTATTTTGGATGAAGCGGATACCATGCTAGAGCTTGGGTTTCTTGAGGAGATAAAGTTTATCTTAAAGGAGTGTGGTACACCTCGTCAAATCATGATGTTTTCAGCTACCATCTCTCAAAATATTAAAAAACTAGGAAAAGAGTTTCTGCGTGAACCTGCTATTATTGAGGTGAGCAATCGCCGTGATGTGGTCAATATCATCTCACACCGAGCCTATAAAGTAGACAAAAAGAGAAAAGAGGAGTTTGTTCATACGCTCACTCAAGAGTACCCCGAAACACAAATGCTTCTCTTTGCCAACACCAAAACTTCTGCCAATAAAATATATGATTATCTTCTCGCCAAAGGAGTACGTGTCTCCATTATCCACGGAGATATCAAACGAGGAGATCGAGCCAAATCTCTCTCTTTGCTCAAAAATGACAAAACACAAGTTTTGGTAGCTACTGATGTAGCAGCCAGAGGGATAGATATTAAAGAACTACCATTGGTTATCAACTATGATTTGCCCGAAACTACCGATAGCTTTACACACCGAGTGGGACGGACAGGACGAGCCAATAACAAAGGTGGAGTCATCACCCTTTTAACGATTAGAGACTACACAAACTTCTCAAAAATAGAAAAAGATTTAAAATTAAATATCAAAAGGGAAGTCCACAAAGATTTTGAACTCACTGACACCCAACCACGACAAAAACGACCAACCAAAAAGACGCTTCGTGAAAAAAAGGGCTATATTGATTACGATAAAAAGCGAAAACACACCTATGCAGCACAACGAAAAAAACGTGAAGAGAAGAAAGAAGAGAAAGAACGTCGTCAAAAAGGAAAATAACGCGTGAGAAATTATCACATAGAGAGATATTTAAATAGAAATTTATCTGATTTTTCTCTATATTAATCATCTTATAGTTATATTAAAATAATATTAAAATTTTAGGAGTATATCTTGCTATTCGAAAATCAATTAGACATAACTATCAAAGCTTTCTTTTTTAACGCCAAAACGGACTACCTACCTTATTATAAAAATTTCTCATTTACTGTTAAAAAAGATATGGTTTTAAAAGAGATTCTTCCCCTCATAAAAGAGCAAAATTCTATGTTTGCCTACCCAGACAAAGATTTAATTTTTAGAGTGAATGGTCTAGTAGTAACAGGTATAGAGAAGGTTTCTGAGGTGGTTGAAGAGCTAGGAACAGAGCTTAAAATCGACCCTGCGTTAGAGTATCGTTCTGACAATGGTCTTATCCTTAACAATCATGACTTTATGCACCAATACAGGAGAGTTTTCCAGCGTCACAACACCTCCAAAGAGGACTTAGAGTACTACTTAACCCTCTATCCACTACACTATGCTTCCGAGACATTTAACTATAACCGTGAGTATATTGGTGATGCCATTATACTTTTGGCTGCCAAGATGGTCAATGATGGACATCATAATATTGATGAGATACTCCATGACATCAGTGATGAGTTTAATGGTATCTGCTGTTGTGAATATGAGAATAATCTCTTTAATGGAGAGGATTATGGTCAAACCATTGAAAGTCTCAAAAAGATGGTTCAACACTCAAAAAGTAAACTATCATTAAGCAATAAAATTAGAGCCATGTGTCTAAAAAACATGAGAAAATCTATCAAAATAGACTCTCTACAGGGAAAAAATATCGCCCTCTATGTGGGTGATGAAAAAGAATCCAAACTCCTTCATATCGATGAAATATACAAAACTATCGCCTCTATTGGAAAGCTTATCTCCTTTGATATGTCTACCAGACGTGCAGGACAAAGTCTAATGGAAAGACACCCAACAATCGCCCATCAAAAAGCAGCCAAAATGATGCTTCAGGCATTTGATGCAGGAGCAGAAGTGTTGGTCTTCTCAAAAGATGAAGATATGGCTCTATTTGAAAAGAAAATTGCAATTATAGAGAGTGAAGTAGGGAGAGAGATAGGTCTAGCCCTCCTCTCACTCTCTACATTTAACGAGATGAGCCGTCAGATAGCTTGACAACTTTACCCCTTAAAGGAGGTAGGTTTTCGCTATAATATTGATAAAAAAGAAAACTAAAAAGAAGAATATATGTCACCATTTGCGATACAACTTACCAACGGATTTTGGGAATCTGACCTAGAACAAGAGGATAAAAACGCCTTTCAACTGCTACAAAAATTAAATGCCATAGAGGAGGTAGAGGGGCTTTTAAAACTAAAATCCCTCTACCGAGTCGGACGGCTCTATATCAATAAGGAGGGCAAGGGCTTTGTAGAAGCCTCGACAGCCGAGCAGAAAGATTTGGTGATAGAACCCGATGACCTCAACGATGCCAATCATGGTGATGTGGTGGTGGTCAAGCGTATTATCGCACGACGTGGACGAGCTTCGGCAAAAATTCTACTCGTGGTAAGAAAAGCCCATGTTTTTCAAATTGCCTATACCCATAGAAACGAGTCTGATATCTTTGAGATACTTGATATCAAAACAGGACTTCCCACCACGGCGACCATGAAAGATATGAACTTAGAGCTTTTCAAAATGGGAACGGTGCTTAAAATAGATACAGAGAGCAATGAGGTGTTAGAGGTCTTTGGACATCTTGCCGACCCCAAAGTGGATGAGAAAATTTCTCTGGCACTCTTTAACCGAATGGATAAGTTTGAGGAGGATGTGGTCGCCCAAGCCAAAGGGGTAGAGAGTGAAGTGACGGCTACAGAACATGAGGGACGTATGGATTTAAGAACGCTTGATTTCTGTACCATCGACCCAGTAACAGCCAAAGATTTTGATGATGCTATTTACTTTGATATGGAGAGCCATACTCTATATGTTGCCATTGCCGACGTAAGTCACTATCTTGACTACTTTAGCCCCATCGACCAAGAGGCAAAACGGCGTGGATTCACCACCTATCTTCCTCATAAATCCTTCCCCATGATACCTCGTGAGCTTAGTGAGAACATCTGTTCACTCAAACCCCATGTTGAGCGTTTGGCATTTGTAGCAAAGATTGCACTTAGTCGAGATACTCTGCTTCCGATAAAAGAGGATTTTTTTGAGGCGATTATCCACTCAAAAAGACGTTTTAACTATAATGAGATAGATGTGATTATCGAAAATCAAGGGGCAAATATCACCAAAGAGCATGAGAAACGAATCCTCACCTATCTCTTGCCACTCCAACAGATTACCCAACGGCTAAGAAAAAGACGGCTACAAGATGGATTTGATTTTAGAAGTGAAGAGGTAAAACTAAGCATCGACGCAGGTCATGAACTAACCCACACACAGATAGAGACAGGCACACCCTCACACTCACTGATTGAGGAGTGTATGCTACTCGCCAACCAAGCCTCTGCCAAACGTTTTGAGTATGGGGTTTTTAGGGTTCACCTCCCACCACAACTCTCAAAACTCGAAGAGCTACTAGAGAACCTTTCGGCGATTGGTCTGTTTGTCTCCAACTATGATGACAGCCCTAGCCTCATTCGTGCAATTCAAAAAGAGGCAGAGGAGATGGGCATCGCTCCTGAGGTGGATGCGATGGTTATCAAATCCCTAAAACAAGCAACCTACTCGGCGAACAATGAGGGTCACTTTGGTCTAGGCTTTTCGCACTATTCACACTTTACCTCACCAATTAGACGCTATGCTGACCTTATCTTACACCGTCTTATCAAAAGCCAACTCAAAGAGGACAAAGAGGAGAACGAATATCTCCTACGAAACATAGAACCCCTCTGTGCAAGGGTCTCCGAACTGGAGCGAGAGTCCACCAAAGCCGAGTGGGATTTTAGAGACAGAAAACTGGCACGATGGGCAGAAAAACAGATAGGCATGGAGTTCAAAGCAAATGTGGTAGAGGCTGGAGAGAGTGCCAAAGCTGTACTAGAGAGTGAAGTAGAGGGGGTAACGGTTAATATCAATGGAGA
>CAYVNI010000036.1:0-5529 GCA_964452815.1 uncultured Sulfurovum sp. | reverse complement strand
TTTACACTCTACTATGATGACTTTTTTAAACCATTGATGGGAGAGAGTTTGGGGAAGGGAACACTCCCTGAACTCTTTCCTGGTTATGAGCATTTGACTGTGCTTATTTTTGGTATTAGTGTTACACTTATTGCTATATTTATTCCTAAACTAGAACTCTTTGATGAGGCAGATTTACGTAAACTTCCCGATGAGACACGACCTGATAAAAAATAGGAGTAAGCATAGTTACTCCTAAGGACAATCTGCGTATAATCGCATAAAAAATACAAAGTTATTTATGCAAACAAAAACCAATAAATTGTCCATCACCTCCTACTTAGATTTTGCTCAACTTCTTGAAGTTTATTGTGGTAATCATGAAGAGAATCGTCTTTTTGCATTAAAATATAAATCTCTTGATAAAAGCCCTATTAAGATGCTTCTTTTGTGGGCGAAAGAGCATCGTTTCCATCTCACAGAGGGGTTAAACTCAAAGGCTTTTGTCGCCTATATTGGTACAACCACTCAACTCTTAGCGTTTCTCTTTTTACTTATTGGTTTTTTGACAGGTTTAGGATTGTTAAGTTACAGTGGTGATGCTCCTGTTAATATCACCTACTATCTCTTTTTTGCAATGGTTGTTCCTCTCCTTTCTATGCTTTTTTCTCTCTTTACAATGTTTAGTAGAGGAGGTGTGGCTGAGTTCTTTTCTCTTTTTTTGTCACTTCATTGGCTTGATAAGCTAGTTTCCCTTCTTCCTCTTGAGAGTAAAAAAACATTTTCTAAGGAGATACTGCTTCCCGATGAGTTGACCAAGTGGATGATGATAGAGCGAATGCAACGTATCTCTTTGCTCTTCTCTATGGGCTTGGTGATATCTCTTATTTTTGTGGTGGTGGTCAAGGATATTGCTTTTGGTTGGAGTACTACTTTAGATATCTCTGCCACTTCATTTCACTCTTTTATCTCCTCCATTGCACTTTTTTGGAAAGATATTGTCCCCTCAGCAGTTCCGAGCTTAGAGCTTATTGAGATAAGTCAATATTTTAGATTGGGTGAGAGACTAGATAAAGAGTTGGTTGCCAATGCCAATCAGTTGGGTGCATGGTGGCAATTTCTTGCGATGGCAACGGTTTTTTATGCGATTGTTTTACGTTTTCTTTTTTGGATATTTTCCTATTATGGATATAGAAAAATATTACAAAAAGAGCTTTTGTCACTTGATGGTGTTAGCACACTTCTTCGAGAGTTCAGAACCCCATTTGTCTCAACCGAAGCAGTAGAAGGGGAGAAACACTTAGCAATTGTGGAAGAGAATAACCTTCAAGTACAAAACTTTGTGCCTAAATCTTATCAAAATGTATTGGGTTGGAATTTCTCTAAAGATGAGATAATTTTAGCAAATGATAGCAAAGAGATAACCTGTTCAACAGTTTCACCTGTAGGGGGAAGCAATACCTTTTTAGAGGATGAAAATGAGGCAAAAAATATTAGTAGAATAGCTCTTTTGTATGTCAAGTCATGGGAGCCTCCTACGATGGATTTTGTAGACTTCTTGGAGCTATTAATTGACAATAGAAAGGTGGATACCATTCATATTTATCCTCTTGGGACAGTAGGACGATATTATGAGAGTGATGCCAAAGATGTAACGGTTTGGAAACGAAAAGTACAAGGTTTAAAATCAGAGAAAGTGTGGATTATTGATGATTGATATAGTAAATGATAAGCATAGTTATCCAAAATTTGCCGTGGTAGGGCATCCTAACAAGGGAAAAAGTTCCATTGTCTCCTCTTTGGCACTTGATGATTCGGTACAGATAGGGGACACCCCTGGAACCACACAGATAAAACGGGGTTTTCCTCTGACCGTGGATGGAAAAGTGGTCTATGAGCTTTTTGATACCCCAGGGTTTCAACGGGCAAGGCGTATTCTCTCTTGGCTTAAAGACCAAGAGCCTGTTTCAGCAGACAAGAGACCCCGTGTGGTGGCAGAGTTTATTGATGAACATCGGGAAGACAAACGTTATATTGATGAGATAGAGCTACTAGAGCCAATTGTTAATGGGGCAGGGATTATCTATGTGGTAGATGCCTCTAAACCCTATGGACCTGAGTATGAGGTAGAGATGGAGATTCTTCGCTGGACAGGTCAGCCCTCTATGGCAATTTTGAATCTTATTGGCAATGAAGATTACCGAGATGAGTGGAAGATGGCATTGGGGCAGTATTTTAGATTGGTGAGAACCTTTAATCCTGTCAAGGCAACATTTAGCGACCACATGGGACTGTTAGAGAGTATGGCACAGCTCAAAGAGGAGTGGACAATCTCTATTAAAGTGGCAATAGGTATTCTAAATAATCTGCATCAGCAAAAAGTTGAGCAGAGTGTTCATGCGATTGTAAGCAATATACAACGCACCCTCTCTTATGTTTATGTTCAAAATATTAAATCAGACAAAGCAACCCTAGAGGAGCAAGATAGTGCCAAAGAAAAGTATCGACAAGAGATAATGGCACAAGAGCAAAAGATGGAAAAAGAGATAGAGTTTATTTGGAATCACCGTAGTATTGGAAAGGTAGATAACTTGGTTATTTTTGAGGATATAGGACTCTTTTCCAAAGAGAGTGCTTCTATCTTTGGTCTAAGTGAAAATGAACTTATCATTACAGGTGCTTCAGCAGGAGCCGTTGGGGGGTTAAGTATTGATGCCGCATTTGGAGGAAATACGCTATTTTTAGCCTCTATTGTTGGAGGAATTGTCGGTGGTGTTGGTGCAATGGTTGGTTTTGGCAATCTTTATGAGGTAAAAATATTAGGAAAAAATTTAGGAAAAAGAGAGTTAAGTGTGGGCCCTATGAAAAATTTAAACTTCCCCTATATTTTATTAGGACGTTCATTGTATCATGCGTCTATTATCGCCAAACGCTCTCATGCACTTAGAGAAGATATTGAGCTTGAAGATGAGGAGTTTTTTACTGAGCAAATTATTGACAGTGATACCCGAAAAAAGCTTGAAAAACTACATATCAAGCTTAGAAAAGGGGATGAGCCAAGCAGTGAGATGATAGAGGAGTATCGTAAAATTATACTGCAATCTTTTTTACGGTTGTTGAGATAGTTATTTAATGACTAAAATAGGCAACATCCCAAAATAGACCAGTGTTCCGTAGGCTTGGTCTATTTTTATGTTTGGTTTTATCTCTAAAATGAGCGTTTTAATCTCCTCTTCACTCAGGTCTCCGAGGAGTTTTCCCTCTCCGTGATCCTCCTTGTAAAGTTTGACCAGTTTATGGCTCTCTTTTTGCTCTTCGTATTTCCATATCTTCATTAAAGTATCTTATCCAGTCCTAAAAGTAGTAAAATAGTTAATAGCCCTGCGGCTACACCTGCTAAAATATCATCACCCATTACACCCAGTCCACCTTTGACTTTTCGGTCAATGGTTCCTATGGTAGAGGGTTTCCAAATGTCAAAAAGTCTAAAAGTTGCAAAGCTAGAGACAATGGCTATCTCATACAGATAAGGGTAGCTAAGTGTTTGTGCTGTAGAGAGTGCAAACATAAGGGTTATCCACATTCCAGATACCTCATCTATAACAATGCTTTTGTCATCATGAGAACCTGTTTTTGCCTCATATTTATTGATCTCAAAGATACCAATAACAGTGATGGTTAGGGTAAGCATAAAAAAAGTCTCCATAGGAAGAACTTTTAGTAGAAGAAGCCCTACGATAAGTGCTACAAAACTGCCCACTGTACCAGGGGCTTTTGGAGAGAGTCCTGCTCCTCCAAAAGTGATAAAAGCTCTATTTAAATCCATTATGTTCCTTTTTTATGTTAACGAAGAGGTTTGATATAGACCCATTAGCTTAATATAGAAATCCTCCTCACTATGCTCTTCTATTAGACCATCATTGGGCATCAGTGCATCATATAGGGCTTGAAGTCTCTCAAATCTATTGGGAAACAATGCACTAATAATACTGGCTGAGACCTCTCTTCTTACCAAGATAGAAGGGGGTAGAACCCCCTCTTTTATCAGATCAAGAATAGATTGGGAGTGGTAGTGAACATGGTTATGTTGACCATGAGGACAGGTATTGGTACTCACCAGTGTACGACAAGTATTACAGTAGACATGTGGCTGTATGGTACTAATCTCTATCTCTATATCTTTAGAGACATCAAAAATAGAATTCTCCTCATTGTGGTCGTAGTGCAGACCCAATCCTGCATGATTTTTCCCAATAACCAAACGGTTACAACCGTAGTTTTTTGCTACCAATGCATCTAATATTAGCTCATTGTATCCTGAAAAAATATAGGAGTTCTCCAACGGAACGATAATGACCTTATTGGCAGGTAGAAAATTATCTATAACGGTTTGAAGTGCATCGCGACGAATATCATAGCGTAGACCATTATTATTAAAGGGTTTTAGGAGAAATAAAATTACCAAATCAGATTGATCAATGGTCTGTCTAATCATACGCTCATGGGCTCTGTTAAGAGGATTGGCCGCCAACATTAGGGCCGATACCCTTTTGGCTCCTACCTCCTCTATTTTGTTTTTTACCACTCTTTTAGAGCTTGAAATAAGAGGATACTCTACTTTGTACTCACCTGCTACAGCGATATTTCCCAATCTTTTTATGGTGTTTTTAACACCAGGATGAGATTTGTCAGCCGTTCCAAAAATACATCGTAAACGGTCATTGCTATCAATATAGAATGTCTCTTCCACGGTGAGTGTCCCCACTACTTTTTTGTCTGTTACCAGCTCGACTACTTCACCTTTTTCTAAACTTTTGAGAACACTCTCATTTGTTCTTCCACTGGGTGTGAGGATAAAGGCAAAAGGAAATATAACCCCTTTGTACATTTTGGTTTCACGTACCTCTCTTGCCTCTTTTTCATTCATAAGTTTTGAAAGAGGAGATAATATACCCTCTTGTACAAGTGCCATGGTGGAGAGTGCTTCAGCATCTATATAGAGTTGCTTATTTTTTCTTGAAGATACCATATTTTTTCCTTTTTTCCCATAAACTTTTTCTTGAAATTCCAAGCTTTTTAGATAGTTCTGTGTCGGGGAATTGATACTGAAAACTATTAACGATAAACTTAACATAATCATCAATGGTTAAAATTTCATTTTGGTCATAGAGCTTATTGTCAGTATTAATCTCAACAGTAGTAAATGGTGTCTCTATATTGGTTGTGGTTGAGATGATAAACTCACGATGTTCTAAGAGCTTAAAGAGTTGGTCTTTCTCAGCTTTTTTAAGGGTTTGAAGCTCTGAGATATAGAGAAGGTGTTTGGGATTGGAATTCTCTATCTTCTCTTTCCAATTTTTCATAGCCAAAGGGACAAATACCAAAACTCTATTGTTGGCTTTTGCATACTCAAATGCAAGTTTATCGACAAGTTTAATGTAGTTTGTAAAAATAACAAGAGGCGTTCTTACTGTCTTAATATCATCAACAATACTAATATCATTGAGCAGATATTCACTGTACTCTTTGTAGAGATTTTTGTACTTTTTG
>CAYVNI010000035.1:0-1964 GCA_964452815.1 uncultured Sulfurovum sp. | reverse complement strand
TTTTATTGGTCGTAAAGAAGAGTTGGTACTGCTTGAAGAGGAGTTTAACGCTCCTTTCTCTTCATTTGTTGCTGTTTATGGACGGCGACGTATTGGGAAGACAGAACTCATTAACCACTTTTTGGCTGACAAACCCATTACGTTTTCTGTAACAGGGGCTTATGATGTTAAGTTAAAGTCACATCTTGAAAACTTTTCAAACAAACTCTCTTTGGCATTTGGTTGTGAAGAGCAGGTGTTTAAGTCATGGGATAAAGCATTTCAAGCGTTACAAAGAGAGATAGAACAGCTTAAGCTCCCCTCAAAATCTAAAATATCTGTTTTTATAGATGAACTTCCTTGGTTAGCAGAGATGAAAGATAATGGATTTAAAGGGGCATTGTCTCTCTTTTGGAATGATTTTGCTTCCAAACGAGATATATTTTTAGTGGTTTGTGGCTCTGCAACTTCATGGATTATAAAACATATAATTGATGACCACGGCTCTTTGGCAAATCGTATTACGGCACAGATTCATCTGGAGGTCTTTTCTCTAAAAGAGACAAAAGCGTTTTTAGAAGAGCAAGGACACAAAGGTTTGAGTTCTAAAACCATTATGGATTACTACATGGTTTTTGGAGGGGTTGCACACTATTTAAAGCTACTTAAACCAAAGCTCTCATTTGTACAAAATATTCAGAGACTCTTTTTTGAGAAAAATGGACTGCTTAGAACGGAGTATAATCGTCTCTTTAGAACACTTTTTAAGAACCATAAAACACATGAGTTAATTGTAGAACACCTCGTTGCCTCTTGGAGTGGCGAGACTTTAAATGAGTTGGGTAAAAAAAGAGGTTTGAGTAAAGGGGGTGTCCTCTCTGAGGCACTTAAAGAGCTTGAACTATCTAATCTAATTACACGAAAACATAAGTACAAACAGCTAAAGCGTGAGGTTATTTATAGGGTTTCTGACTCTTTTATCTACTTCTTTAATCGTTGGGTTAAAAAAAGTGCACAGGTTGATTTTTTGGGTAACAAAAACTATTTTCAAAACATCTATAAGTCACAATCTTTTAAATCTTGGTCGGGTTATGCCTTTGAAAATGTTTGTCACTTGCATATTGTTGAGATTAAAAAAGCTTTAGGTATTGAGGGGGTTAATACGCAGAGTTATTATTGGCAAAATGAACATGCTCAAATAGATATTTTACTTGAACGAGCTGATGATATTGTTAATATTATTGAGTGTAAGTACTATAATGAGGCATTTACTATTGACAAAAAGTATGCCAAAGTGTTAGAGAACAAAGAGCTAGAGTTTCAAAAAACAACAGCTTACCAAGGCTCAATTCAACTGGTCATGTTAAGTAGCCAAGGGTTAAAAGAGAATGTACATAGCAGAGAGCTTATTTCGCATGATTTAAATATTGATTTGTTCTTTTTTTCGGCTTAAGTGCAGTGGTTATGGTTTGGTTCTTCACGCCCCTGCCGTTTAATCTCCACTTTTATGATTTTTTTAATTATAGCGATAATGATACAGACACTGTGCAATTAGCAACATATCATCAGTAATTTTATAAACCAAACGATGCTCAATAGTAATACGCTGTGACCAATAACCTGACCAGTTGTATTTCAGGGGTTCAGGTTCTCCCATACCTTCAAAAGGCTAATAAGAATATGAGTCTACTAAGAGGTATATAAGAGAATTATTTTAAAACGATTTTTCACAGTAAAAACTATTGTTCTTTAAGCTATTTTATACTATGATTTCAAATATTAGATGTTAAGAAGATAAAAAGAGGTGAGTGGAATTCCCCGTAATCGACTAAAAAAACTAACAATTCCACTCAAAAGAGATTTTAACCAAAAATCGCTGACAATCTCTTTTTATAACACAAGAGATGTTAGTATTTGGACTCTTGAAATTTATTTCAAGGATAAACCATGTCTATACTCACACCTTCGCCCTCTCAAAAATTTAA
>CAYVNI010000034.1:0-10780 GCA_964452815.1 uncultured Sulfurovum sp. | reverse complement strand
TTTTTTGCGACATCTCTCAAGGTTGGTACGATTGTAAGTGCCAAGGAGGTTCCAAAAAGTAAAAAGCTTCTGCTTCTTCAAGTTGATATTGGTGAAGAGAATCCACGACAGGTTGTCGCAGGAATTAAAGAGTGGTACAGTGCAGAAGAGTTGGTAGGTACACAAGCGTGTGTGGTTGCCAACTTAAAACCTGCAAAGCTGATGGGAATGAAAAGTGAGGGTATGCTATTGGCTGCCAAAGACGCAGATGGTTTATCTCTTATTCGACCAGAGAAACCAAAAACTATCGGTACACCGATAAGCTAGGGTAGTAATGAAAATAGAAGATTTATTAAATTTAACGTCAGGGAATCTTATCTCTGACCCAACCATCACTGCCATTAATTCGGTTACAGTATATCCTTCAAAAGTTGAAGAGGGTGACCTTTTTATCTCTAATAGTAATGAAGATATTGCCACAGCACTTGCCAATGGTGCGTATGCTATTATATTCTCTGACCCTGCTGTCAAGATTACTGATGATGAGGTGGCTTGGATAGAGGTCAAAAATATTCAGATAGCATCATTTAAACTGATACGTTACGTATTAATCTCTCGTGAAGCGAATTTTTATCTCTTTACAGAGCATGAATTATCATTTTTGAAGATGATAGTGACCCAAAAGAACAACATGGATATTCTGCCGAGTGATTGGCGAAAGATGTTTGAGAAGATTTTAAACTCTGGTGCAAAGATGTTTATCGGAACAAATATTGAGCTAATGAAGATGATAAAACCCGATGTGGCTATTTTGAACAAAGAGGCGAGTTGTGAGATTATCAGCGATACCCTCTTTAAGACCACCTTTAAAATCAATGATTATATCTACCAAGAGAAAGAGATAACCCCTTTTCATGTAGACTTTTTACAGCGTGTGGTTGAGTTCTGTGACTTGCACCATCTTCCATATGATTTAGACAGAGTGAAGTATACCAAACACTTTGTTCCTGTCTTTATAGATGCGACACTAAGTGTGATGAACCCTAGCAAGAGTGACAAAGTGGCTATCTTTACGGATAACCTACAAGATGTCTACAAAGCACGTGAGTATGTTCGATATAACGGAGCATGGGTTAAAACCATTGTGCTTACCCCTCCCAAAACAAAAGTGGATGGTGTGGACAGACCAAACTGGTACAATGATATAGATGAGGCGAGAGATATTTTGAAAAATGCTTACTTTAATTATGCCTTTATCTACGCCCTTGATAAGTCGATGTTACCTAAGATAAAAGAGGAGTACTCTCTCTTTTAAATCGCTTTAGCACTTATAAGCGAAATTGGCTATAATCACAAAAAAATTTTAAGAATAAAAGGTGATATTTATGGCAATTTCAACAGTAAATTCAACAGAAGAGTTTAAAGCATTGGTAGCAGAGGTGACAGGACAAGAGGGGTACAGAGAACCTATTGCATTTGGTATTGCACGAGTAGACAGAGGTCAAAAAAATGTAGATAAAGTTCTTCAAGCAAACTACGCACTTATCAACTGGGGTGAGAACTTTGGTTCAGCAGCCGTGTTTATCAAAGCACTCCAAGAGGCAAACTGTGAAGTTGATTTTTCAGGTGCTGAGTTTGTGGCAACTGTTAATTTTAACTTTATCTCTAATGCAATGGCAGCATTTGCTCCATACTTAGGGGAAGCAATAGGAGATGCACATAAAAATGTACAGGTTATTAAATCGTTATCCTCTATGGAAGATATAGCTAAAAACTTTAGAATTACATTTCTATTTGCAGATGAAGCGTCACAAAGTGTAGAGTCTGTCTATCTTAAACTCTATGCACTCTCACAAGGAAAAGCACCTCTACGAAGTCTAAACCTTGATGGTGCATTTGGAATTTTGAGCAACGTAGCATGGGTTGGAAACACTCCATATGAGTTAGAGTATCTTAGAGAGAATGAGATAGAGATGAAGCTCAATGGAACGTTCCCAAATATCGACAGTGTTGACAAGTTCCCAAGATATCTACAGCATATTATCCCTGCTGATAACACGAGAATTTTAGAAGCTTCAAAAGTAAGAATGGGGGCGCAGTTGGCAGGTGGAACAACCGTTATGCCAGGTGCTTCATACATCAACTTCAACGCAGGAACATTGGGGTCTGTTATGGTAGAGGGTAGAATCTCTAGCTCGGCTATTGTGGGTGCTGGTTCTGATATTGGTGGAGGTGCTAGTATCTTGGGTGTGCTTAGTGGAACAGATGGAAACCCTATCTCTATTGGAGAAAATACACTACTTGGAGCAAACTCAACCTGTGGTATTCCTCTTGGTGATGCGTGTATTATTGATGGAGGTGTGGCTATCTTTGCAGGAACAAAAGTTAAGATTACAGTAGATGAGTTGGCTAAGATAAATGAAGCAAATTCTGAAACCAATTTAGAAAATAGCGAAACATTTAGAGCCGATGCACTTCAAGGATTAAATGGTCTTCACTTTAGACAAGACTCAACCACAGGTGAGATAGTCGTAAACAGAAGCACCAGAGAAGTGAAGCTAAACGCTGACCTTCACTAGGAGTAGAGTATGGGCGAACTAGACATACTCAAACGTGTCTTCCTCTTGGCAATTGCCAAGAGAGAGGATGGGGAAAGCATGAAAACAACAACTGAGATTTTAGTAGATACAGGTATGTTTGAAGGTGGACTAAAAGAGGCAAAACAGGTTTTAGAAGAGCTAAAAGCCTCTGGTCATGTGGTGGGTGAAAATCTCTCGATGATTGGGGTAATGGAAGCAGATAAGGCAGAGAGAGAGTTTAAGCAGTAATCTCTTTTTTATGCTACTAATTTTAAATTGGTAGCAAAGCAAATAGATAAAATCCGAACATAACAAAATAAGAGAGAATAGAATATGCGTGTAGATAAATGGTTAGCAGCCGTAAATGTAATTAAACGACGTACCATCGCCTCTGATATGGTCAAGAGTGGGGTGGTATCCATCAATGATATGAAAGCAAAAGCGAGTAAAAATGTGGCAATTGGAGATAGGATAACGATTGAGTATCTTAAGGGAGCTAAAAACTATGAGGTTTTAAAGATTCCTACGACCAAAACAATCCCAAAGAGCCAAAAAGATGAGTATGTGAGGGAGTTGTCATGAGTACAAGAGTGCAGTTTGAGAAGTTATTTAATAATGAGTTGTCAACAGAAGAGGCACGGGCTTTTTTAGTTGAACTGTATGAAAAAGGTGAGAGTCATGAGGATATTGCAATCGCTGCCTCGATTATGCGTGAACACTCGGTGAAGCTTCCCATAAGCGAGATACTTCAAGAACAGGCAATTGATATAGTCGGGACAGGGGGAGATAAGAGTGGAAGCTTCAATATCTCTACTACGGTCTCTCTGCTTCTTGCCTCTTTGGGGTCGGTGGTTGCCAAACATGGAAACAGAAGCATCACCTCCAATTCAGGCTCTGCTGATTTATTGGAGAGTCTGGGGGTGAATCTTAATCTCAATACAGCGCAACAGCTAAAAATGTTAGAGGAGACAGGGTTCTGCTTTATCTTTGCGATGAACCATCACCCTGCGATGAAACATATTATGCCGATTCGTAAATCCATTGAGCATCGAACCATTTTTAATATTTTGGGACCGCTTACCAATCCAGCAGGGGCAAAAAAGTATCTGATGGGGGTATTCTCTCCTGAGTATATCGAGCGAATGGCAAAAGCACTCAATGAGCTTGATACCTCACGGGCATTTGTGGTGAGCAGTGATGATGGAATGGATGAGATATCATTGGCGACAACCACACAGTTTGCCTATGTTGAGGGGGGAATTGTTTCACAAGGGGTTATCGACCCACAAGAGTTTGGATTTGACTTAGCTCCCAAAGAGGCAATCCTTGGTGGTTTGGCTTCTGATAATGCTTTGATTACAAGAGATATTTTTAGTGGAGAGGCGACCGATGCACAGAGAGATGTGATTGTTTTAAATGCAGGGTTTGCACTTTTTGCTGATAATCGTGCCAGAGACATGAAAGAGGCGTTTGAGATGGCAAGGGAGGGGTTAGCCAGTGGTAAGGCTAGAGAACACCTAGAGCTTATCGCTAGGGTCTCTAACGGGTTATAATGAAAGAGCTTATTGCGTCAGAAGATAAATTGGTTTTGGTGGTCAATTATCTCATTGAAACTGTTCCCAACAATGCCATAATTTTTTTAACAGGAGATTTAGCATCAGGAAAAACGACACTTACCCGAGCCATAGCCAAATCCAAAGGGATAGAGGGAGAGGTTACCTCTCCTACCTTTTCACTACAACAGTGCTATGATAAAAACCTATTTCATTATGATTTATATCGAATAGAGAATGAAGAGTTTATGGAGTTGGGGCTATTTGAAGAGTTTGATAAAGAGGGATGGCACATGATAGAGTGGGGTGATGATAGACTTAAGGCATTTTTGCTAAGTGCAGGTTATGAAGTTTTTACCGTGAGCATTAGCCTGTTTAAAGATGGAAGAAAATATAAAATAGAGAGAGATTAATGTCAAAAATAGAAGATAGTAAAAAGATACTTCATACACTTGAAGCCAAACACCTCTCTAAAAGTATTAAAAAAACAAAGATTATTCATGATGTCTCTTTAAAAGTCTCTTCTCGTGAAATTGTGGGACTGTTGGGTCCCAATGGAGCAGGGAAGAGTACCTCTTTTTATATGATATGTGGGGTGACAGATGCAACCACAGGGGAGGTGACACTGGATGGAGAGGATATTACTAAACTTCCTTTAAGTGCAAGGGCAAAGCTAGGCATTGGTTATCTGCCACAAGAATCAAGTATTTTTAAGGACTTGACCGTGGAGGATAATCTTCTGATGGCAGCCAAAGCGATGAAGTTGGATATGAGACTGGCAGGTAAGCGAATTTCTAACCTTTTAAACCTTTTTAATATCGAACCAATTCGTAAACGCTTTGGGATTCAACTCTCAGGTGGGGAGAGACGGCGTGTGGAGATTGCACGGGCATTGGTTGCTCAACCCAAGTTTTTGCTACTTGATGAGCCATTTGCAGGGGTAGACCCGATTTCAGTAGAGGACATTCAAAATATTATTAAGCAGTTGATAGGGTTGGATATGGGGGTGCTTATTACTGACCATAATGTGCGTGAGACACTAGGAATATGTGATAGAGCGTATGTGATGCGAAGTGGAGAGATGTTGGCTGAGGGGACAAGTCAAGAGATTATGGAAGATGAGAATGTAAGAAAATATTATTTGGGTGAAAATTTTCATTTTTAGATAAATGGTCTCTGTAGAGGCAATCCTTTGTAGTTGCCCCATACAGATAGTGAAATATTAAAGTTCTATTTTAAGAGCGTTTAATGTTTCGTAAGTGATTCCACCTGTTGCCAGTGAATTATCTCTTTGGTACTTATCAAGTGCTACACGTGTATCACGTCCAAGAACACCATCAATTTTACCAGGCTTATAGTTTTCAGCTTTAAGTGCATTTTGAATACTCAAAATAACCTCTTTGTTCATGTTTGTTTGACAAAGAATTCTCTCCCAACCTTGAGTTGCATCTGAAATTTTCTTTCTTTTTTTAAGAAGTTTGTATTCTGCTTCAATTGGTGTTTTAATCTCTTTTGCTTGAGAAACTAATTTCTTAACTTTCATATTTTTAAATGTTGCTTCAATGGCAATCTCTTTGGTTGTTGCAGGAATCTCAAGTACTGTTTTTGTAATCTTTTGAGAGACAGCAGGTTGCTCTACCAGACAGATTCTATGTCCTGTATAACCCCAACCTTTGTCAACAGATTGACCTACCTTTATCCATGCAAAGTCTGATTTACTATCAAGTACCTTTTTCTGAATGGTTTTTTTAACAGCAGGGATAGCAATTTTTTTAATGGTTGCTTCAGAGATAAGTTTTTTTACTTTAACTGTTTTTGATACCGCAGGAATCTCTACAATTTTTGTGGTTGCAGGTGTTTTAACAACACGTTTCTTAATGATTTTATATTTAGCAGGAACTTTTACCAAACACATGATATCCCCTGTTGCACCATTTAGTTTCTGTGCTGGGTTGTGACCTTTTTTCCATACGGTTTTCTCTTTTTCAACCAGAATTCTTTCATCTTTAAACTCGTAAGTAGCAGGAACTTCAATGGTCTTTTTGGTTGCAGGACTTATCTCAATGGTTTTCTCCACCATCTCATATTTAGCAGGAATTATTTCAGTCTTTTCAGTCTCTGCTTGTACCACAATCTCTTCGCTTACCACTTTATACTTTTCAGGAGTAAAATACTCTTTATAACAGTTACCTGGTACCGTACTGTCTAAATCAACACCCTTTAGTTTTGCTGCTACCAAAATCTCTTTACTCACAGGTGCCGCACCTCTCTTTGTACTGGTTTTCCAAGTACGTGTGGCAGGTTTTATCTCAATAGTCTCTACAACTTTTTTATATTTAGCAGGAATAGGAATAATCTTCTTACTGGAAGGAGTAACTTCTACCCTTTCGCTAATCCACTCATACTTAGCAGGAATAATTTTTATTTTTTCTGAAGCTTCTTTAACTAAAACTCTCTCTTCAACAGTCTCATATTTAGCAGGTAACACAACTTTAGCATAACACTCTCCTGCTTTGGCATTTGGCGGAATAAGTGATGCTTGATTTGCATTTGCATAAGCTAAAGGTAGCAGTAAACCTACCAATAGATGCGAGTATTTTATTTTCATTATATCTCCTTTGGATTATCATATATTTATGTTGTAAAGCATTATAGTCTTTTATTCTTTAAAATAAAATTGATGTTTTTCTAAAAAAATTAATATTTTATAACCCTTTTAGTAAAATTTTGTAAAGTTCATCAACAATATTGTCCTCAATATTAATACTACTTTTGGTATCAAAAAGTTTAAATATTTGATTTTTATTATATGATTTAGCGTAAATACAGCTAGGATGTGTGGGAATATAGGCTCTCATTAAGCTTATCTGTTTATCAAGAGGCTCCTCACAGATATAACAAAAATTATTATGACAAACTCTTCCCTCATGTTCTAATAGATTTAGATACCCCTCTATGGCTAATCTCTTTGGATGTTGTTTATCCCATTTTTTTGCAATAATTAGTAATAAATTAAAATAGAAGCTCTCTGTTTCTGTTGTATCTTTCAAATGTGTATTAAAAAGTTTAATAAAGTTTTGCCAAATTAACAGATGATTTGTCCAAAATAACCAAGGAAATCCAAGATGAGAGATTTTTCTTATTTTAGGCATGAATTTTCCACTATTATTTTCAACTTCAAAATCAATAAAATTACCAATTTGCAAAATAGAGTGTCTTGCTCCAAAAAATCGGTAGTAGTCTTGAACACTCTCCTTGCTAAGAACTGTAACAATAACATCTTCATTTTTTGCTTTTCGGATATTGAGAATAAATCCACGCATTAGTTTAAAGCTCTTTCGATAATATCTACCTTATTTAGGGGAATAACTATTAATTATAGTAGAAACCTATCATATTTTAAATTAAGGTTGGTTTATGGAAAATCTTTTTACATCATTTAAAGATAATTGTGGTTTTGGTCTATTGGCATCAATTGATAACAAGCCTACACACAAAAATTTAGAAGATGCTATCACTTCGTTAGAGAGGATGATGCACCGAGGGGCTGTTGCAGCAGACGGAAAAAGTGGGGATGGCTCAGGACTTCTTCTCTCTATTCCTAAAGAGTTTATGGTTCAAGAGGCAAAGAAGCAGAATATTAAACTTCCAGAGCAGTATGCTGTTGCAATGGTATTTAACAAAGATGAGAAAGATTTTGAAGTATTTGATAAATATTGTGATGCAAATGATTTAAAAATAATTATGAGAAGAGAGGTGCCTGTTGATATCAAAGCACTTGGAGAGTATGCACTGAATCTTCTGCCAAATATTACGCAGATTTTTGTTGCCCCAAACTCGATTATGTCCTATAAACGATTTGATGCAATGGTCTATTTGACCCGTAAAGAGATAGAGCATGAGTTAAAGGGAAATGATCTCTATATTACCTCTTTTTCAAGCTCTACACTCTCTTACAAAGGGTTGGTAATGCCAACGCACATCAAAGAGTTCTACGTAGACCTTCAAGATGAAGCGTTTCAAATCTCTTTTGCACTCTTTCACCAACGATTCTCTACCAACACCTTGCCAGAGTGGCGATTGGCTCAACCATTTAGAACCATTGCTCATAATGGTGAAATAAACTCGGTAACAGCGAACCGTTTTAATGTAGCCATTAAAACAGGTTCTCTAAAATCAGAAGTTTTTTCAGATGAGGAGATGGGCAGAATCTCCGCAATTATACAAGACAATATGAGTGACTCGGCAAGTCTTGATAACTTTTTAGAGTTTTTACATGCCAATGGTATGGATTTCTTTAAATCAGCCAGAGCATTGCTTCCTGCACCATGGCATAACTCTCCACATATGGATGGTAAGTTAAAAGCATTTTATGAGTTTACCAGTGCGTGTTATGAGCCGTGGGATGGACCAGCTGCTGTGAGCATGACCAATGGTAGGTTTATCGGTTGTGTGATTGATAGAAATGGTCTTAGACCCTCTAAATATATTATCACCAAAGATAATCGGCTCTTAATTACTTCTGAATATGGGGTACTAAAGATACCTGATGAGGATATTGTTGAGCGAGGAAAACTAAACTCTGGTGAGATGATGGGGCTTGACCTTAAAACAGGTGAAGTGCTTAAAAACTCTGATATTAATGACTACATTAAAACAGGTGTACCATATGGAGAGTGGCTTAATGAGAACATGACCTACCTTCAAGAGTATGAGTTTGAAGGTGAATTAGACCCAATTGACCATAAAGAGATGGAGTCTAAGCAACGTTACTTTAACTATACCTTAGAGCTTATGAGAGAGGTTATCCGTCCGATGATAAAAGAGGGCAAAGAGACAACCGCTGCGATGGGTGATGACACGCCTCTGGCTGCATTTTCCAATGAGCAGAGAAACTTTACGGACTTCTTTAGACAAAAATTTGCACAGGTGACCAATCCTCCTATTGACCCAATTCGTGAGAAGAGTGTTATGAGTCTAAATACAGGATTTGGACCAATTACCAATGTACTAGAGGAGTGTGAAAACAATGCTAAACGTATTAAAACCACGCTTCCTATTATGTCAGAGCAACGTCTTAAACTGCTGTTAGAGTTTGGTGATGAGTCCAATGCTAAATTCAATCCTATGTATAAAGCAAAAAACTATAGTACCGTATTTGAGAGTGATTTAGAAAGTGCTCTTAAAAATTTAGTTGAGACTATTGTTGCTGATGTTAGAGAGAGTGGAGTGAGAACCATTACCCTTGATGATAGAGATATCAGTGAGAGTCGTAAATCGATACCGATGCTGATGGTTGTTGGACGATTAAATCAAGAGTTGCTCCATGCCAAACTTCGACACTTAACAAATGTGATTCCTATTACAGGAGAGATGTTTGACCCTCATTCGGCTGCGCTTATGTTGGGATATGGTGCGACAGCAATTCACCCATATCTACTCTTTTATACCATTGGTGAACTGGTTGAAGAGGGAGAAGATGTAGAAGCTGTGCTTAAAAAATCAAGAAGAGCCATTGGTGCAGGTATCCTTAAGATTATGTCAAAAATGGGTATCTCAACATTGGCAAGTTATAGAAATTCAAAGCTCTTTGATGTTCTTGGTCTTAGTGATAAAATTGTAAAAGATTGTTTTGATGGTTCTCATGGATTCTTGTCAGGGCTTTGCTATGCTGATATTGAAGAGAGACTGAACTCCAATCATGCCAAAGCGTTTACTGATGCCTTTGATGGAAAATCAAAAGCCCTCTACAAAGGTGGGTTCTACAAGTATAGAAGAGGCGAAGAGTTCCACGACTTCTCACGGGCTACCATTGTGGCTATACAAGCCTCTGCTGATACAGGTGACAAAGCTGAGTATGAGAAACTAAAAGTTTTGGTAGATAAGAGAGATAAAAAGTTTATTCGTGACTTCTTTGAACTTACCACCGAGAAAGAGGCGATTTCCGTTGATGAGGTTGAGTCAAAAGAGGCAATTCTAAAAAGATTCTCATCGGCTGCTATGTCCATGGGGTCTATCTCACAAGAGGCTCATGAGACTTTAGCTGTGGCCATGAACCGTTTGGGTGCAAAATCCAACTCAGGTGAGGGTGGTGAGGATAAAAGAAGACTTCATGACCCTGAATTAAACTCTAAAATCAAACAGATAGCTTCAGGGCGATTTGGAATCACCCCTGAGTATCTACGTTCGGCTGAAGAGATTCAGATTAAAGTGGCACAAGGTGCAAAACCAGGTGAGGGTGGACAGTTGCCAGGGGCAAAGGTTACACCACTTATCGCAAAGCTTAGATATACCAAACCAGGGGTGACGCTTATCTCACCTCCACCTCACCATGATATCTACTCGATTGAGGATTTGGCACAGCTTATCTTTGATATGAAGCAGATAAACCCAAAAGCAAAAGTTGCCGTTAAACTGGTATCAACAGCAGGTGTAGGGACGATTGCGGCAGGGGTAGCCAAATGTTACGCTGATAAGATTATTATCTCTGGAGCTGATGGTGGTACAGGTGCAGCACCTATTGGTTCCATTCGATTTACAGGTAACCCTTGGGAGCTTGGGCTAATCGAGGCACACAACGCATTAAAAGCAAATGGACTCCGAGAAAAAGTAACCCTTGAGACCGATGGTGGACTTAAAACGGGTCTTGATGTGGTCAAAGCTGCTATC
>CAYVNI010000033.1:0-3027 GCA_964452815.1 uncultured Sulfurovum sp. | reverse complement strand
CCACCATCTGTACTTAGATAGCCCTCTCCAATTGGTAAATAGGCGTATGGAAGCACATCTCTGTTGATTTGGTGTAACCATGTTTTTCCACTATCTCCATTGCCTGTTCCCAGTTGGCTTCGGTTTGAGAGATAGAGTGTTTCATCACAAACAAATGGTTCTTGTGGAGCTTCACAAACGACAGCTTCTCTTAACGTTCCATCCCAATTTTTATGAGCTAATTCATTATCGTAACCATCTTTTATTTCACTTTGATTTAATGCTCCATCCCATAGTTTTACTTCATCAATTTGTCCATCAAAGTACCAATCAACTGTTTTATCAGTGTAAAACTTTGCAATATCTAAAGGGTTACTACTTGTTTTAACTTCTTTACTAAGGCTATTTTTAAATTCTCCATCAATATAAAGTTTATTAGAATTATCTGAACCATGAACCAATACAACATGATGCCATTCATCAACATTTGGTTTAACATCAGAAGTCAAATAACTAAATCGTGAAGCATCTGATATGTCATTTCCAATTATTGCGAGTAGACCTTCTCTATCATCACTGATATGAACCGTATCAATTTCAATATTCCAACCTTTTCTATCATCTTTTGATGCTGTCGAAATAATACCATTCCAATCTCTTAAACTTTTAGCTTTAAACCATGTAGAAACAGTAAATGCTCCACCTTTATTAAGCAGTGCATGATTTTCAACTTCGACAAAGTCTCCAATACTTGCATCATTGTCAGAAACACCATTAAACTTACCACTTCTACCAACAACAGCATCTGCAACGGTATTTGCTTCTCCTTTTGCTGTTCCATGTCGATTATGTTGAGTATTGTCTTTTACTTCACCTTCTGTTCCATCCCATAAACATTCATCAAAACGGTATTCAGCAATAGGTAAAGGAGTCTCTTTTATATCTCCAAAGTTATTTCCAACAAGCCTAAAACCACCCTGTTCAAAATTAACCTCTGTTCTATTACTAAAACACAACCAATTATGGTCTTCTTCTGCTCCATTTTTTTCTGTCTGATTGCCATTTCCATTATCAAACTCATCACCTGTAGAGCTATAACCATCTAAATCTGTCTCCCATATCCCTACCCATCTATCAGCATAATCATCTCTTTTGGGAACCCAAAAGGTATAACTACCATTGACATCTGTAGTCGTTGTAGCAAAAGCTATATTTCCACATCTTTTCATCTCTAAATAGACATCTGCAACTCCTATCTCACCCTCATCAATATGACCATCTCTGTCAATATCTTTATAAACATATCCACTCACAGTTGAACCATTATAGTTACCAAAATTTTTATCACTTAAATCAGTATCATTTATGATAATATTCATACTATTTGCTGTTGTAGATATAAAACCATCAGCGTCTGTTGAAGTCTCACAATCTTGTGTATTAGAGGCATCTTCAATAAGTTTATACTCATCTTCAGAGATATTATTCAGTGTATATTCACCTGTTGTATTGTCTGATTTTATACTCTTTATAAATGTATTATCTACTGTACAGAGTTTAACATAAGTATCTTGCCCAAGTCCATTTTCACCATTATCTTTTATTCCGTTATGGTTTGCATCACCAAATATATATCCAGATACGGTATATTTGGGTTGAACCACTTCGGTATTGGGACATCTAGCACCATCTCCATTGATTGTTTGAGAATCAACTGTAGTAAATTGTATGGCAGTTGTAGAACCTTCTGAAAGGGCTATCTTAAAGACAATTCCCTCACTTCCATAGAAGTACAAATCTCCTCTACTGTCAAAGAGAAATGAGTGAAATTTAATATCATCCTCTGCCAATCCTGTCGCTCCTACAGAGGTGGTCTCCCCTGTGGTTGGATTTATCTTATAGAGATTGGTGTTGTGGACATTGTTATTGTTTTTAGATTGGTTGATACCATAGAGCATCCCATCTATGGGGCTAAAAGCAAAATCTCCAACCCTAACACCTGCCACTCCTCTTGTATTAATAGTGCTTAATTTTTTGAGATAGTTTGCTGAGGTTGGATTGACATCAACACGATAGAGTTTATCGCTGTTTTCACTAAGATAGAGTACTCCATCAGAAGAGACATCTCCTACATAAAAATGTTTCTTTTCTAGGTTAGGTATATCATAGGATATGACCTCTCTGTCTTTATCCACTCGAACCACCTGCTTAAGCCCTGTATCATATCCCCAAACATAATTGTCTTTGATATTATATCCTATGGCATTGAGTGAAGTAGGGTGAAAATCATTTTCAACCAAACTGGATACTCCTGTAGATAGGTTGACTGTATAGAAATCAGTGGCACTACCTCCCTGTGAAGTAAAGAGAATTGTTCCAATATCACAAGTAAATGGTGTACCTGTAGTTGAACAAATTACAGCATCTCTATCGGTTCCATCCGCCTCTTTTCCTGCTTTTTCATTATCATATAATTTTGTAATCATATTTTGATTTAATGAATCATTATAGATTTTTAGTTCATCAATATTTCCATCAAAGAAATTTCTAGGATTGT
The DNA here is from genome assembly GCA_964452815.1 of uncultured Sulfurovum sp. GTDB lineage: Bacteria > Campylobacterota > Campylobacteria > Campylobacterales > Sulfurovaceae > UBA1140. The sequence goes on along the minus strand of CAYVNI010000033.1, from coordinate 491 downwards.
TTGAAGCTCTTGCACCTACAAGAAAACTATTTGAGTTTGATAGAATATCTCCTGATTGATTTCTACTATATATCTCAACTCCATCTTTATAAACTCTTTGTTTATTTCCATCATAGGTTATAACAACATGATACCAGGTATCTTCTGCTACAGGGAATGAAGTACCTCCATCCCAATTCCAATGGGGTTGAAACGCATACTTAAGATAACCATTTTTAACAGCTATCTCATAAAGAGACTCTTTATTATAAATAATCTGTTCACCATTTGTGGTATTTGATTTAAACCAAACAGAGATAGAAAACTTATTACTGTTAGGATTAAAGTTGTTGCCAAAGTCAATATAGTTATTAGAAGATTTAGAGAAAATACCACTACGCCCTATTTGTGCATCACTACTGGTATTGGTTCCATTTTTTGCTGTTCCGTGAATAGACTCACGAGTATCTTTTACTTCATTATTCGTACCATCCCAAAAACATTCATCAAAA
>CAYVNI010000032.1:0-2358 GCA_964452815.1 uncultured Sulfurovum sp. | reverse complement strand
GCGATGACTTCTGGATTGGTATGGTTCTTTCCATATGGAATAAATTGTATTCCAATAAAAAGCATGATAGGTATAGAGATTATTTTTCTCATAAGTTATCCTTTTTTATAAATTTAAATTATTAAAAACCATAAAATTCTTAACTAAAGAGTGATTATACAATAAAATGTGTTAACTATATGTGAATTCTTTTTAGCTATTTTCATTAGGAATTAATGATTTTTACTCTCATCATGCTCATTTTGAGGATACTCTGGCTTACAGTAAGTCGTCCCAAGAGAACAACATCCCTGAGTAATATTTAAGTTTTTAAGACCTTTATCAAACGCCCAGTAGTGATTGTAGCTTCCATCTCTTAGAACATTAAAGGCATCAACAACATCTGTGGCATTGCTCGTCTCTGCCATTACAATATACTTATCCAAATCATTCACATCTGTCACCTCAACCATACAACCAACTTCAAGTGCATCTTGTTTCGAGTCAATCCCTTTGCCATAGAGCATATCATAGAGAGATTGAATAGCAGGAACATCATACTCTCCACTTGGCATATCTTCAAACTTAACATCTCGTGAGGCTACAGGGTCTATGACATTGGTTGTATCTTCGGGGTTAAGTCCATATTTTCTAACGATATCTTGAACAATACCCACGTGCTTTATCTCCGAATTTTCTGAGATATTTTTAAGCTGTTTTATCTCCGTAGCACTCTCTTCCATATGATAGCTATAGAGGTTATGATAGACATCATAGGCAAGTCTCTCCTCATTTCCCATATAGGCGATGGCATTTTTTAGTTCAGGAGTCAATTTTGAGAGAGGATAGGTTTTGACATCAATAATCTCTCCTTCATGCTCAGTTTTTGACTCTTTTTTATTGCTAGAGTTATCACTACCACAACCAACCAACAGTGCTGATACGACCAATGACAATGTTGCTACTTTTATTATTTTCTTCATTTTGAAACCCTTAAGTATTTATTTTAATATTTGAAGTATATAGAAGTTTTATTACCTAAATATTAGTTGAGCTTATTATTTTTCTAATCATTAAACAGATTAGCAAATTGGATTCATAAGAGAGAGGTGTAAAACAGAAAGTTTTACACCATTAGAAGAAATTATTTTGAAAGTTGTCGATTAAACGCATCAAGATGTTTAAAACTTCCATCCAAAAGCTTACCGTAAACTTTCTCTAACTGTGAAGGAGTCTCTTCGGCTAAAAGCTCTTCAAGGTCAGCAATATCTTTCTCTTCAATCGCCACACCAACCTCTAGGGCATCATTCAAAGAGCTATCGCCCTTTTCAATAAGCTCATCATACATCGCTTGAAGCTCTTCATTTTCAAAAACCCCTTGATGCTCCATTGTTGAAGGTAGCTCTAACTCATACTGGTTAATTAGTCTCTCTACTGCATCCATATGTCTCTGCTCTGATTTGGCAATATTAGAAAAAACTCTCTCTCCCCAAGTGTCAGAAAGATGAAGATATACATCTCTTGCCACCTTCTCCTCTTCTGCCATAAATACCAATCCCTCTTTTTGCATATCACTCAACGCCACTGTTGCCTCTTGACTGTTATGACCTTTTCCTTTGCCTTCACCACCATGACCTTTTGCCATACTACCTACTGTTAGGAGTGCTACTACTGTTGAGATTGTTAATGCTTTTTTAAACATATTTTTGTCCTTTTACTTAATTTATTTTGGATAACGATAGTATATAATAGTTTTATTACTTGAATATTACCTTGTAATATATTTTATATAAAAAAGTTTATATTTATTTAATAATATAATTTAACTCTCCTATATTAAGAATATCTAATCTAAGCACATTAGAGTTCACATACAATTAACATTGGGATAATAAGATTCTATTATATTAAAAATAAGGATAAATAATGAAACAGATAATCAAACTTAGCTTAGTGGCACTTGTGGCAACTCCAATAGTACTTTTGGCAGATATGGATAGATGTGTATCGTGTCATGGCGTAGATTTTGAAAAAAGTGCTTTGGGTGTGAGCAAAATTGTCAAAGATATGAATGAGACAGAGATTAAAATGGCTCTTGATGGTTACAAAGCAGGAAAAGGTGGCTCTATGAAAGAGTTAATGATAGCCGAGGTCAATTTGGGTGTAGATACAGATGCCATGTCAGCAGACATATATCATGAGTCTCGAACAGCAGGGTTTGATGAGCCAAGTAGTGAATTTATCTTCAAAAAAAGATTGAATGTTAGGAGCCTACACAAACTAAAAAAGCATCTTGCTAAAGCCCAAAAAGAGGATATGAAAAAAATCTCATCAAAGATAAAATCTATAGCCTTTAATATGTATGCTTATGATGAACTC
>CAYVNI010000031.1:0-3069 GCA_964452815.1 uncultured Sulfurovum sp. | reverse complement strand
GTTCCCGCTTCAATATTAGCATGAAGCTGACTTTTTACCCCACGAGCAGGATAACCTACAGGAGACTTAAAGAGTTTAATATCCTCTTCACCTGCTTCAATTATCATCTCTTTCATCACTTGACTCGCATCACATTCAATAGTACCAATAAATCGTGTACCCATCTGGACAGCATCTGCTCCCAGTTCTAGCATTTTCACGATATCATCATGATTCCAAATACCACCTGCTGCAATGACAGGCATCGAACCCCAATTTTTTGCCTCCTCTACCACGGGAGGGAGAATCTCTTCAAGTTGATTCTCAGGTAAGAAACAATCATCATATTTAAACCCTTGGTGTCCTCCACTAAGTGGTCCCTCAACAATAACAGCATCGGGGAGTCTATTATGTGTTTTTTTCCAACGTCTACATAAGATTCTAAGTGCTTTTGCTGTTGAGACAATAGGAATAAGGGCAACTTCAGGGTAATCTTGAGCAGCTTCAGGCATGGTCAATGGCAACCCTGCACCTGTAATAATCATATCAGCACCTGCTTCACACGCATCTTTAACTGTTTGATTGTAACCACTTTGAGCATAAAGGACATTACACCCTAATGGTCTATCCCCACATATTTTTCGTGCATTTTCAAAAATTTTTCTCAATGCATCTTTACTATAGAAGTTAAGCTCACTATAAGGTCGATTTTTTATCAGTTTATGTGCGAACTCCCGATTATTATAGACCCCTGTTCCCACACCTGAAATAACACCTAGACCACCCTCCAAACTTACATTTCCTGCCAGTTGATCCCATGAGACACCAACACCCATACCACCTTGAATAATAGGCTTTTCTATAATATGTTTTCCAATTTTAAAAGATTTTAATACCACTACTTTACCTTTACTTTTGCAAATTTTCGCTTACCTACTTGAAGTGTATACTCTCCCATGGTTAGGTTCAACTTCTCATCAGATACCTTCTCTTGATTAAGACGAACTCCCCCCTGCTTGATATCTCGTCGTGCTTGTGAGGTTGAGGGTTCTATCTTCGCATCCACTAAGGCTTTACAAATCCAAACACCCTCTTCCATCTCAAACTCTTCCATCTCCGTAGGTATTTTATTTGATTTAAAAACGTTGTCAAATTCACGCTTTGCTACTATAGCCAACTCTTCATTATAAAATCTAGCAGTTAACTCCAAAGCCAAATTTTCTTTGGCGACTTTGGGATGCAATGCACCATTTTGTACATTATTCTTAATTTGAGCTATCTCTTCAAGTGATTGTTCACTCAAAAGCTCATAATAACGCCACATCAACTCATCGGAGACAGAGAGAAGCTTTCCATAAATATCATTTGGTTTTTCAGTAATTCCAATATAGTTATTGAGTGATTTACTCATCTTCTGAACCCCGTCAAGACCTTCTAAAATAGGCATCATCACCACAGCTTGTTCTTTTTCTACATTATAAGAGCGTTGGAGATGTCTTCCCATAAGCAGGTTAAACTTTTGGTCGGTTCCCCCCAGTTCTATGTCTGATTTTAGCTCTACAGAGTCATAGCCTTGCAATAAAGGGTAAATAAACTCCGATATAGAGATACTCTGCCCAGATTTATAACGCTTTTCAAAATCATCACGCTCTAACATTCTTGCCACATTAAAAGTGGTCGTAAGTGCCACCATACCACCAGCCCCCAATGCATCTAGCCATGTTGAGTTAAAGACGATATCTGTTTTTTCTCTATCAAGAACTATAAACGCTTGGTCTTGATAAGTTTGTGCATTTTTTAAAATAGTCTCTCTATCAAGGACTTTTCGTGTCTCACTCTTTCCTGTTGGGTCACCAATGGTTGCCGTAAAATCCCCTACTAAAAGCTGTATTCTTCCTCCATGTTGTTGAAACACTTTTAGCTTTTGAAGCAGTACCGTATGCCCCAAATGCAAATCAGCTCCTGTTGGATCAAACCCTGCTTTTACAGTATAGCTATCTCCTGTCTCATAAAACTTAGTTACAAGCTTCTCAATACGCTCATTATCAATAATTTCAGCTGTCCCACGAGCAATCTCTTCTAATGCTGTTTTTATATCTTGTGCTACTTCTATCTCTGACATTTTTCCCTCTATTTTTATTTATTATACGCATCATTTAAACTGATAATATCAACCAGTTTAAATTTTTTATTTAACTTCTCTTTTAATCTTTTAGCATTATCCTCTTTGCTCTCCACCTCTATTTTACAAAACTCTGCTGATTCACTGTTTTTAATACCCAACTCAATACTTAAAACATTTAAATCCAAAGAGGCCAGTTTTTGTAAAAGGTCGGCAAGAATTCCTTGTCTATTTTGCAATGATATAATCAATTGATAACGGGATGACTTACTGTATCTCCATGCAACATAGACCATTGGTTTAAGATTTTTCATATGCAGATATGCCTCTTTACACAACTTATGATGAATGATTATTTTTTTTTCACTCTCCTCATAAAATGCAACAATCTCATCTCCCATCTTAGGGTGACAACAGTAGTCAAACTCCAATAGCTCTATCTCATTGTTGGTAATAAACTTAAAATTCTCTTTTTCAAACTCTTTAGGATAGACAAAATCACAATTTAACTCATCATAAGCGTTTACAAAATGCTCCAATACCTCTCTATATAGATGCTTATTACTTGGCAGTTTAAACGCATTCTCTTTGGCTTCACACCTGTCAAAAAGAGACTCTGTTTTAACAATAGACATATTAAAAAGTTGAGAGAAAATATTAATCGTACTTAGTTGGTCACACTCTTTTATCTTCTGTTTACAGGCACTTCGTATCCCCTCTTTGGCTTTTGAAGTACGAACCGTATCTAACCAAGAGCAGTGAACATGCGTATTCTCTTCAGTATAAATACGCACAATATCACCATTTTTTAACCGTGTTAAAAGAGATGACTTTTGCTTATTAATTAAGCAGGTGACCGCCTTGTCTCCAATTTCAGAATGCACCGAATAGGCAAAATCCAATGCAACTGAGTCTCTGGGCAAGGTATAGTGGTCACCATCAGGGGAGAATACCGAAATATCATCAGA
>CAYVNI010000030.1:0-6077 GCA_964452815.1 uncultured Sulfurovum sp. | reverse complement strand
TTTTTTCTTTTTCTTTATATGCTTAATAGGAGCATCTGTTGCTACAAAACCTTCCACTGTTCTCTCTTCAATTTCTACTTTCATATTAATTTCTATATCAGAGAGTAAACCTTCATCTTCAGGGCTTACAAGTGAGATTGCCACCCCTTGTTCTTTCATCTGAGCCAAACGATTATAGTACGCTTGTATATCCTCTGTTAAGTCATGATTTAAAACCAATTTAATCTTTTCTAAGCCCAATGTTTTTAAAATCATATCGGTGATAATGATGATATGTAAAGAGCCTTCATTAAATTTTCTTCCAGCTTCTTGTTGCTGTGATTCTCTATGATTTCCATGAACAGCCATAGCATTAAACTTTTTTTCAATTAAAAATTCACTCAAAGCATCTGCGTTTTTCTTACTTTTGACTAAAATAAGCACTTGCTTTTCTCTATAGTCATTTAGAAGTAAGCCAAGCATCGCTCTCTTGTCATGTTCTTTAACAAAATAAATACTCTGAGGCGTTCGCAAAGCCACGCTTCGTTGGTCATAATATATTTTTTCTTTAGTGGTATCAGTTTGTTCAGACATTTGTTTTTTTCCTTGGAAATATTTTTGAGATTATAGCTTATTTACTTAATCTTCTCGATGTCTTTTACCGTTGAAGAGAAGAACCTTTCATCTTGCTTTTCATATTTTAAATTAAATTTATTCTTCCTGATGGACGCTTTAATCTGCAAGAGTTAAAATCCCCCACCAAATCCAAACTCCATTGCTTGAAAATTGGGGTCGCTATAGCCAAACTGTGCCGAAATGCCTCGAAGCAGGGTAATGTCCATTTTTGGGTCAATGCTTTGGGGGCAGACCGTGGTACACTCACCACAGAGGGTACAGTCCCAAATTCCATTGGTCTGAATGGCATCTATGGGGGTTTTAATATCGCTCTCTCTGGGGTCTGCTGTGTAGCGATAGACGCGTGTTAGGGCAAAGGGACCTATGAAGTTGGGGTTGACCTCCAAGACAGGACAGGCAGAGTAGCAGGAGTCGCAGAGGATACAGTCACTCTGCTTTTCGGTTAAGGCGATTTGCTCCTCTGTTATCTCTACTTTTTGGGTCTCTTGTAGCCATGCCATAGAGGTTTTTAGGGTCTCTCTTGCTTTCTGTTTGTTGACTTTTAGGTCTCGTTGGACTTCATGATATCTTAGAGGTTCTAGTACATCTCCCTCACCACACATGGTGGCACACGCCAAGACCTCTTTGCCATTGAGACGAATGGCACACGTCCCACAGATACCTGAACGGCAGTTTGAGCTAAAGGTTAGGCTATTATCTTCATGGTTTTTGATATGGTAGAGGGCTTGGAGTAAGGTGGTACTTTTAAATGGGACATCATACTCTATCATCTCATCTGTTCGTTTGATTTTTATCTGCATTATTCTACCACCTTTACCAATCTATTTTGAAGTGCATTCTCCTCTATCCAAAAGGTGGAGTGTGCTTTATATATCTTATCCTCCTCATGGGGGAATGCCTCTTTAAAATGCGCCCCACGGCTCTCATCTCGGATAAGTGCTGAGTCAATCACCACCTCACCCACCTCTAACATATTGATAAACTGTAAAAACTCTACCAGATTGCTATTGTTTTCTCGTTGTTTATCGCCTATCCCCATATCATCAATCGAGGCTTTGATAACGCGTAGTTCGTTTAGGGTGTTGTTGAGTTGGTTGTTCTCTTTTGAGATGCCCACATGGTCATAGAACTTTGCTCCCAACTCATTTTGGATATCATAGAAGTTTAGCTCCCATGGGTACGCTTCAAAAAGTCCCTCTATGTACTCTTGGTCTGCTTCCAGTTGTGTTGAGGTTGAGGGTTTGGTTTTGTCGCTGTATTGGGAAACGCACCCTACGGCATTTTTCCCTGCCAATCTTCCTAGGCTGACGATTTCCAAGAGAGAGTTTCCTCCCAGACGGTTTGCTCCGTGTATTTTGGTATTGCTACACTCACCCACAGCGTAGCAGTTTTTAAGTTTGGAGACCTCTAGGTTGTGATTAACATCAATGCCTCCCATGGTGTAGTGTGCCACGGGTTTGATGGGAATAAGCTCAACAGCAGGGTCAATGCCCTCATGAAGTTTACACAAATGAACCTCTTGGGGCATCAGTTTTAGAAGCTTATCCTCTCCTAAGTGTCGAATATCTAAAAAGATATCTTCTCCTTGGGCTATTTTTGAAGCGATGGCACGTGCTACCACATCTCGAGGAAGTAGCTCATCAACAAAACGCTCCTCTTGCGCATTGACCAAATATCCTCCCTCTCCTCTGGCACTCTCTGATATTAAAATGGAAGAGCCTTTGAGGGCAGTGGGGTGAAACTGTACAAACTCCATGTCCGATATCTCTCCACCTGCACGAAGAACAGAGGCGATGCCATCACCTGTTGCACCCTCTGAATTGGTAGTAAAATTTTTGTAGATAGCTCCATAGCCACCTGTGGCGATGATGGTAGCATTGGCACGTATCTCTATCACTTCACCACGGATAATATCCAAAAATACTGCACCACCCACCACGCCCTCTTCCACAATAAGGTTGAGCAACATATGCTCCTCTATCATCTCAATATCCTCTTTTAGACAGTTATCATAGAGGGTATGTAAAATTTTTAGACCCGTGTAGTCTTGGGCATAACAGGCACGTTTACTTGATGCACCTCCGAGTTGTCGTTGGGCTACTTTGGAGGTGGGGGTTCGGTCAAATGGCACACCCAATTTCTCTAGCCAATCAATGCTACGAGAGGCATCTTGACACATAAAAGCAACCGTCTCTTTGTGGCAGAGTCCATGAGCAGATTTAATCGTATCTTTAATATGAGAGGCTGTAGAGTCAGGGGTGACATTGCCCAAAGAGGCGTTGATTCCTCCTTGTGCCATAGAGGTTTGAGAGGCTGTGGGATAGGCTTTGCTTATGACTTTAACCGTTGCACCGTGTTGTTTGGCAGAGAGGGCAGAAGCGAGACCTGCACCACCTGAGCCTATAATAAGTATATCGACCATCGAAACTCCAGAAAAAAATATATTTTTTATAATATCTTTTTTTATAATATTTTTTTTAAAATATCTTTTTGTAGCTTTGATTTTAATGAATAGGGGAAGATAAAAATAAATTGAGATATTTGATCCTATGGTTCTATTGTTGTTATAGAAGTAGGTATAAAGTATTTGGTATTTTGACCAAATATCTCGACAGAATATACATATTAAATTTCTTATTTCAATTAGGTAGTTATGGTTGATGGGCATATTCTGTTAATGTAAGTATAGCATAAAAAATATAAATTAAGTTTAAAATTTAAAAATAATTTAATAAATTGAAAAAAATAAGTTTTGATTGAGATGCTTAACGTTGTCTCTTTTGCTAAAGAAGAGATTGAAAAAAGTATGAAGTTATGTTGTTAAGCATCTAAACAGAACATGAAGCATTGCGTTTTTTAAAGGAGGAGTTATGGTATCTCTTCATGTTCTGCTAATACAAGTATACTCTCTTTTTTAAATATAAATATTTAATTTATCTGTTAAATTTAATATTTATTTAATATTTAAGCAGAATAACAGTTTTTTTATACCATATAAAACATAATATATATTTTAATATTTAAAGATATTTTAATCAGTTGTTTTTGTATAAAATATGTAAAATTATTTCACAATTCTTACACATTTAAGCTATCTATTTACTTTTTTTTTATTAAAATATTACCCTGATAGTGAAATATCTTCTCGTTTTCTGAAGCTTCAATCTTATCAAAAATAATTTTTGCCATAATAAGGTTATTATTGAACAGATAGGTAAACTCCTTTTTAGAGAATCTTATGGATTCATTATAGTAGGTAGGCAGTTGATTGTCATCAATCTCTTTTTTTGTGGTAACAATTTTATGTATAAATGCTTTGAGGTCTATGGTTGCTAAGAGTCTATTTTTCTCTTTTATCTCAATGGTGTTCTTTTTGGTTTCTATGAAAAATTTTGGCTTGGAGATAATTTTTTTTTCACTAGAATTATTGATGGGAGGGCAATATTTAGGATAATTCTCATCCTCTTTAAAGTAGTTAAATGAGATAAACCAATCATACCCTTTAATTTCAAAATTTGAGTGTTGCAAGAACTCTAGTCGTGTAAAGGTTTTTAGTGTATCTACTGCTTTAAACTTTCGATAAGCGATGGCTCTGTTGTGTTCTTCCCATTGCCATTGGTCAATATAGTTAAATCCCAATTTCTCAGTGACATATGGACTAAAGTCTTTATAGGGGATGGAGATGCAATTCTTCTTATCTATTGGGTTGTCTCGGTTCTCAAAGGCAGTGACAATCTCAGGAAAGATGGGGAATAGACTCTCTATACCATGCTTCTCATAGAGATACTCAATAGAGCTAGAGATGTTGTATCGTAAAGAGAGATTTGACTCTTCTGATAGGTTACTCTCTTGTGAAAGGAGATGTATGAGCCTCCCTTGTTGGCTTTTTTGGGCAATAGCATTGGCAGAGAATGGGCTAAAGAGTGCCAACATCAAAAGCACAGGCAAAGAGATAAAAATAGTACGATAGGAGGCTTTTTTATAAAAAATAAAATAGAGTGAGATAACAAAAAGCCAAAAGCCAAGAACCCCTATAAAATAGCGACTGCTTGTCCATCCATAGGGTTCTACCCGAAGATATAGTGCAATAGCAAGGACAAAAGTTTGAAGAAGAATTGCCCACCAAAAGAGATTTTTATATTTCTGATTCTCTCTATTCCATAGTGGTGTCCAAAAAAGATAGGTAAGAATACTTAGTGCTGAAAAGAGTAAAATAGCAATACTCACTACCCCTTTTGGCCACTCTCCAAGAAAGAGAATCTTGGCAGTATAGCTATATAGTATAATAAAATAGAGAGCAAACAGAGGGGTCAAGATAAACTTAGTAAATATCTCTTCAATATGGTTGTATGAGTTGACAGGCAGTAGTCGAGGGTATTTTGGCAGTTGAGAGAGAAAAAAGTAGCTTCCAAAAATTCCTACCGTAAAAAGCCCAATCTGTTCCACATATCGATGTGTATGACCTAATGTAAAGAGCTTCTCGGTGATGTATAATCCCCCATTTAATCCCATAAATAGAATAAACCCAAAAACAGCACTAAGCAGTAGAGAGAAGATAAGATATTTTGCCCAGTTCCAAAATTTTAGATTTGAGGTAGAGCGAGTAAGGTAGGGAGAGGCTATCATCAGTAAGAGCAGTGAAAATATAATAAGTGGATACTCCATTGCCAACCTATCTAAGTTGCGAATATTTTCAGGCAGATAGATATAGTAAGAGAGCAAGAGTAAACAACCAAAAATGACAAGCAGATAGTTTCTGCTAATAAGCCTAAGCGTGGTAAAGAGAAAAAAGCCGATACTTGCTAAAAATGAGACTTTATTGATTATATTGTAGTGCAAAAGTGCCTCTTTTTGGGGGTAGTTAAGTGTGGCTAGGGTCATGAGTATAATGGTAAAAAGATAAGCAGAGAAGAGTGCGACAGGAAATCGCCTAAGCGTGTTAAGTAGTTTTCCTACGGAGATGTCTATATTTTGTAGTTTTTTGTTCAAAAGAGTTCCTTTTCAATCTATAGATTTAGTTTATAGAATTTTTTTATAAGAACTGCTATAAATAGACAATTACTCTAGAAATAAAAGTTGTTTTTTATATCAAAAAATTTACCTTTTAGACTTTAGAATATCCTTTAGAATATCCTTTAAAATACATCGGTATTAATCTACGGCTTTTTTTGACCTTTTTCAAATCAATGGTTGCCTCTATTATTTCGGATTCATCATCCATAGTCACCTCACCCCATGGAGAGATGATAGCAGAGCTTTTTGCCATATCTTCATTGGCTGAGTTGCAGACCAATACAAAGGATTGATTCATGATTGCCAAAGCCTGTGAGAGAACTTCAAGATGGTTTTTACGAGGTTTTCCCCACATGGCAGGAATAAGTATTATATCTACTCCCTCTATCTGCTTCCATAAATCCTTAAATCTTAACTCAAAACAGATAAGAATGGCATATTTAATGCCA
>CAYVNI010000029.1:0-1600 GCA_964452815.1 uncultured Sulfurovum sp. | reverse complement strand
CAATATTGGTATGATTAACAAATGGAGTAAAGAGAAAGTGGGAACTACTATACAATCTCAAAGAAAGGAGCTTTATAGACTAGAGAGAGTGGAACAAAATTTGGATAGTAAAGTTAGTTTAAAGGTGGCTTAAATTGCAAATCCCAGGTCAGACCCTATTTAGGGAACAAAACTTAAACACATCTTTACCCTAAACCCTTAAAATAACCCACCCTGAACCATCCTATCACTCTTCAAACTCCCCTCAATCCACCCCAAAAACTCACTACGAAACTTAATCCCTTTAACTCGCCCTCTATATCTATTCACAATAAACAAATCCTCATATTGACTCATTGGCTGATAGATATTTGCATCTTTTTTGATAATAGCATTTTGAACCAACCATCTATTTAAATCTTGTGTTCTATTAAAGATGCTATTTACTCCATTTTTGAGATACTCAACCACTTCAAAGGCTGTATATCCACTGTTCTCTCGGTATATAGACTCTATATTTCGACTATTGATTTCATGCTGTTCTAAAAATCTATTTTGAGCATAGAGTTTAATCTTTTTATCTTGCTCAAAAGCACGATTTATATTGGCATAGCTCCCTTTGCTCTTTCCATCCCATATTACAAAACTGTATTGGCTATCAGTGGTCATTGCTTTGTCTTTGGTTTGCTGTCTCTCTCTGCTACCTTTTATCTCACTTGGCACGGTCACAGTTTTTAGAGCAAATTTATCACTTGCTCTATATCTTGGTATTGATGAGATTGAGTAGATAGTAACATTAAAATAGCCCAATGAGAAACAGTAATCTTGAACCAAACTATCAATACCATTAGCATCTCCTACCAAAATTTTCATCTGATTATCAATAATCTTATGAATACTATTTTTGACCTCTTGGGGTAATGTTTTAATAGAGATTGAACCTGAAATAAAGACGCTGTTTTCTATCATCTGTTACTCCTTGTTTTTGTCATGGTTAGGACATAGACACTTTTTACTTTGGCTTGATTGTAGAGTAAATTGAGGTTGACCATCAAGATTATCACCCAAATAGACGCTACTTATGGTGTGTAAGTCTATCGCATATCCTGCTTTCCAGTTTCCATCAATTTTTATCACTGCTTTGACCTTTGCTTTTTTGTTTTTATATTATATAGTTTTAGTTTGGAATGTTTACTGATGTTTTAGTGTAGCTACATCACTTATCTAAAATTATATCATAACTCATCTCTTTTTATAAACCAAAAAATACCCCACAGGCAAAACCAAAAGCGTCAACAAAGTAGAGCTAATAATCCCCCCAACAATCACAACCGATAGAGGATACTGTATCTCACTCCCTACCCCTGTAGCGTAAAGCAGTGGCAAGATTCCAAACAGGGTGGTAAATGCTGTCATGAGAACAGGTCGTAGTCGCAGTAGGGTAGCCTCTTTGATGACCTCTTTTAAATCTTTTTTTGGATTTTTCTCTCTTAGCTCATCTATAAAACTAACAAGCACAATTCCATTGAGAATGGCAATAGCAAAGATAGCCAAGAAGCCGATAATAGCCGAAACAGAGAGGTAGATTTGACTAAATATTAGAGCTATAATCCCACCCATT
>CAYVNI010000028.1:0-9486 GCA_964452815.1 uncultured Sulfurovum sp. | reverse complement strand
GAATTTCTCATTTTAATAGCTACTGATTGAATTGTTTTATCCAACACTTTACCATTTTTGATTATCTTACCGATATAGAAATATCTCATTTTCTTTTTTAGGTTTATACCAATAAGATTCTTTTTTGTACTCCAACCATTTCCACCATCTAGTGGAATTGAGTAGTTCAAAAGTTGCGTCATTTTTCTAGGTTTTGGCATTTGTGGCATACCTGTATATTTACTGGGATTTACTTTCCAATCTTTTATGGCTCTGAAATAGTTACTGAAATCTTTTTTAAATCGTCTTAAGACCATAACTAAATTGTGATTTTTCAGTTTTTGACCAACTTCTAGTAGTTGTTTATAAAGTTCATTATCTTTATAACTGTTTTTAATATAATGAATCTTCTCTTGCTTTTTTATGCTTCCTGCTGTACCTGAAACACAAGCTCTTACTATTTCGTAGTCTAAAAAATATCTATAATCCGAATTGTTTTTTTTGAATAGGTCTGTTACTAGAATAGTGATGATATTCTGCCAATGTTTATACTCATAAATGTAGTTAAACAGATAAGTTTTGTCGTCATTATTGTTTATTCTTATCTCAAAAGTCCCCTCAATCTCGGCACTCTTTCGTGATAATTTTGAGCTACTACTCTTTTCTCTACTATCTAACTCTTTAGCTACTGCTTCACTTATCATTTTTTTGCTTTTTTTTTAAAATTATACTATTTTAGAACTTAGAATACATTAAATAATGTTGTTTTTTATGATAGATTTATAGATTTGTTGTAGCAGTTACTTAACCCTTTTTTCACATCTAATTTTGGTATAAGCTCTTTTAGTTGCTCTTCACTATAATATCTATAACCACCGTTGCTAACATATTCTGGTTTCAATCTATTTTTTTATCCCAAACTCTTAGTGTATGAACAGTTATTCCAAGTTTTTTTGCAAATTTACCTATTGTATACATTTTATCTTTTTTTGAAAAAATTATATATCAAAAAAACAGATTTGTTAATAGCTATATATATATATAGTTTTTAGGTTAACAGTTCGTTGCCCTATTGCTTGATAGGGTTATGGGAGTTTTAAAAATATTCTTTTATGTTAAAAAAATTATCTATTTAAATAACTTCACCATAAAAATAATAATTTCTTATAAAAACAGATAAAAATTTACACTTTTTTTACACAACTTCGTTATAGTACTTCTTGAAATATACTACTTAAAAGGAGTTTGAATGAAGCAAAGTATAAAACGTTTGACTTTAGTTACTACTATGTTACTTTCCCCAACTATTGCATTTACTGCTGTTGATTTAACCAAAGCGTATGATATGCCTGACGCTAGTAAGTTGATTGAAAAAGATTTGTTAGCCCCACCAACCCACTTTATAATGCCAAAAAGCTGTAAACTTGATGACCTTGAAGCGATAAAAAGAGGGTCATTTTTTTTCCATAATCTTAACGGTAAAAAAGCCAAAGGGGTTGCACCTAAAGGTGTAAAGAAGTTTATTGAGAAAAAAGGAAAAGATAGTAAGGTCAAGAAGAAAGCGAAACAGTATGGAAACTGTGTGGCTTGTCACAATATTGAGGGTGCTAAAGGTGGTGGAAACATCGGCCCTGATTTGACCAATTATAAAGGTATTTTTGTAGATAGCAAAGTAAGAGATGCACAGTTTGTCTATCAGAAAATTGCTGACCCAAGAATTGACAATGCCAATACGCATATGACCGTAAACCTAACCACAAAACTTTTTAGTGAATCAGAGATTTGTGATTTGACGGCGTATGTGATGTCTGCTAAAGAGACCAAAAAAGATAAGAAATAATAAGGAGAGATGATGGAAAGAAGAAAATTTATACAAAGTATGTTCGCAGTATCTGCTGTGGCAGTAGTATCAACACCAAGTATGGTAATGGCAGAGGATGCTAAAAAAACTCCTGAAAAAGAGGCTCCTGAAAAAGCGTCTAAAAAAGGGCCAAACGATATGCCTTTTGATGAAGCTGTTAAAGTAATTACAGGTGGTAAAGAGGTTAAAGAGAGTGATAAAATAAAACTCAAAGCTCCTGAGATTGCTGAAAATGGTGCAGTTGTGCCTATCAAAGTTGAGGTAGATTATCCTATGACCGAAAAAGAGTATGTTAAAGAGATTCATATCTTAAATACAGCCAATGGAAATGCAAGATGTGCTGATGTTATGTTGACTCCTGCCAATGAAGTTGGGTATTTTTCTACCCGTGTAAAACTTAGTAAAACACAAGACATTGTGGCACTGGTAGGGCTTAGTGATGGTACGTTTATTAAAGCGAGTGCCAGTATCAAAGTAACCATTGGTGGTTGTGGTTAATTTAAATTGATTAACGATTAAATAGGCTCTATGTTTGATTTTATCGAACATGAAAAACTGTAATAAGAAATTGTAAAAGACAAAGGAATAAAGATGGCAGACGCACGAAAATCAATGATAAAAATTAAACCAAAAAAGTATAAAGTTGGCGACACAGTAAAAGTTGACTTTATTGTTATTCACCCAATGGATACAGGGATGAAAAAAGATAAAAAAACAGGAAAAGTGAAACCTGCACACTATATTGATAGCATCACTTTCTCATTTGATGGTAAGCCATTTACCACCATGAAAATATGGGAGTCTATCTCAACAAACCCATATTTTTCTGTGAAGTACAAAGTAACAGGAAAAGGTAAAATCACGGTTGACTATACTGACAACCAGGGTGAGAAAAACTCTAAAAGCAAAAAAGTTAAGCCAAAAGGATAGACCATGAGAAAGTTACCATTAAAAAAGTTACCATTAAAAAAGCTACTCTTACCGTTAGCTCTTATGGTTGCTGTGGCAACTGCTGGTGAGCAGTTTGCTATGAGTGATGCTGATAGAGCGATGTACAAAGAGATGTTAGAGAATAACCCTGCTGATATATTTGTAGAAGAGGGTGGAGAGATATTAGAAGAGGCTCTTGGTGGAGAGGAAGCGTTGGCAAAATTTTTAGGTGTTTCCCAAAAAGAGCTACCTAAATATATTGCAGGGTTTCCAAGGTATATCAAAAAAATGGGCAATGTTGTAGGTGTTGACCAAGTGCTTCAAGCGATGGAAGCAGAACAGGGAAAAAAGAAGACCAAGCTCAAAAGTGAAAAGATGTTCTCCATGTTGGCGTATGTAAAATCATTGGCAAATGAGGAGCAATTCACCATTGATATCACAGCCGATAAGCATATCAAAGCCTCCTATGCGTTGGGTGAAAAAACTTTTAAGACAGCACGTGGTGGCAGGGGACTCTCCTGTTTAAGTTGTCACTCTGCTGATATTGTAGGGCAGGTGTTACGAACACAACCACTTCCAGATTTGGGGAAAGCAGGAGCAGGGGCTACATGGCCAGCGTATCGTATGACCAAATCAAGCCTAAGAACACTTCAACGAAGATTTCAAGGGTGTATGAAAAATGCACTATTAAAAGTGATTCCAATTGGCTCAAAAGAGATGGTAGGGATGGAAGTTTATGTCTCTACTTTGGCTCAAAAAGAGAAACAAGCCATTGCGATTCCAGGGCTTAAAAGATAGCAAAAAGAAAAAGACAGATAAGAAGAAAACAGATAAGGAGGAGATAGTATGGATATTAACAGACGAGACTTTATGCAGATTGCAATGGCACTGGGGTTGATTGGTGTAACAGGTGGGGGGACAAACCTCTTTGCAGGTGAAGCAGGAAAAGAGAAAATTAAGTCGCTTACATTTTCGGATGTGGTTGAGTTTGAAGCAAAAGGTAAAGCTACTATTCTTCATATCTGTGATTTACATGCGCATATCAAGCCACTCTATTGGCGAGAGCCTTCAACCTTGATTTCTGCTAAAAACTTGGTAGGAACTCCAGGGTTTATCTGTGGAGATAGCTTTGAGAAGCATTATGGGATTGAGTCTGGTTCACTTGACCAATACTTTGATACCCATAATAACTTTGCAGAGTTGGCGAAAAAGTTTGGAAAAATGGGGGGAATCTCTCATATGAAACCCATCATCGACCATGTGAAAAAAGAGCGTGGAAAAGAGAATGTTCTTCTGCTTGACAGTGGAGACACATGGCAAGGAACAGCCGTGGCGTTGCATACCAAAGGTGAAGCGATTGTTGATGCTCAAAACTATTTGGGTGTTGATGTAATGGTAGGTCACTGGGAGTTTACCTATGGTAAAGAGAGAGTGATGGAGCTTATTGAGAAACTAAAAGGGGAGTTCATCTCTCAAAATGTACTTGATAATGACCCGTTCTCTGATACTTTTGAAGAGCCTGTTTTTCCTCCATATACCATTAAAGAGATAGGTGGAGCAAAGATTGGTATTATTGGTCAATCATTCCCTTTTACCTCAACAGCCAACCCTAAGAGATTTACAGAAAATTGGAGTTTTGCACTGCGTCACGATTCACTTCAAGAGCATGTTGACCATCTTCGTAAAAAAGAGAAAGTAGACTGTATTGTGGTGTTGAGTCATGATGGTTTCTCAGTTGACCAAGAGTTGGCAAAAAAGGTGACAGGTGTTGATTTTATCCTAAGTGGACACACCCATGACCCTAGCCCAAAACCTATTATTGTCAATGATACGGTTATTATTATTTCAGGAAGTCATGGTAAATATATCGGAAGACTTGACCTTAATATTGAAAAACAGAAAATAATAGGATATAATTTTAAACTTATTCCTGTAGCTTCAAATTTAATTCCTGCGGATAAGGTAGGAGATGAATTGATTGCCAAAGCTTATAAACCGTTTGATAAAGAGTTAAATGAGGTATTGGGGACAACCAAAGGGATTCTCTATAAACGAGATACCTTCTACTCTACCTTTGATGCACTTATTGGTCAAGCGATACAGGATAAGGTAAAGTCTGATATTGTTTTTACTCCAGGGTACCGATGGGGAACAACGGTTCTTCCTGGTGGAGAGATTCTAAAAGATAATGTTTATGAGATGACAGCGATTACCTATCCAGAGGTCTATACCTTTGATTTAAAGGGTTCTGTTATCGCTAAGTTGATGGAGGATATTGCAGACAATGTCTTTAATGCCAATCCTCTGCTTCAACAAGGTGGTGACATGAGCCGTTTGACGGGTGCCAGTTATAGTATCAAGATAGATGCTAAATCGGGGGAGAGAATCTCAGACTTTATGATAGGAGGCAAACCGATTGATGTTAAAAAGAGTTATAGGGTTTCATCTTGGGGTGGAAATCTACAAAGTGTGGGTGAAAATATGGACAAAGAGACTCCTGCTGTCTATGAGATAGTAAGTGATTATATAAGAGCTAAAAAAGTAGTTGATATTAGTATGGAGTCTAATGTTAAAGTATTGGATTACTCTTGTGGTTGTCCAGCAAAGGGAGCGAAGTGTTAGAGTAAGTGTCTCACCTTCGCTACTTCCATGTTCTAAAGATGAGACAATAAAGCTTGTGATTAAAAATCACATCACAAGTATACATAATTTTATCTTATAAAGATAATAACTATTACAAAGGATGTCAAATGAAAAAGAGTACAATGATTCAAATCGCTACAGGATTAGCAACACTACTACTTGTTACAACAACAGCAAGTGCAGAAGATAAAAAGCCATTTAGTAAACATAAGTTTTTTGGTTTCTCACAAATTGGATTACAAGCAGGAGATGGTGCAAAAAAATCTGATGATGCTGATTTTAAAATGGATGCAGACCGTATTCGTTTGGGATGGAAATACTTCTCTGGTCCTTTGGCAGGTAAGGTATTTCTGGACTTTGCAAAAACAGGTGACTCTGGTGCAGGTATGCCCAACATGATTAAAGATGCGTTTATCTCTTATAAAGTGAACAATGCAGCAGTTATAAAAGCTGGTATGATTAAGACACCTGTAGGTATGGGATTTACAATTCCAGGTTGGAATTTAGATGTTATTAAGCGTGGATTTGACAAAAAATTGGCATTTGAAAGAGCTTCAGGGTTGATGCTTTCAGGACGTGCTATTGGGGGAAGTGGAAAAGTAAATGGTTTGGAGATGGGTCATGAACGTCCATGGACAGGGTTTGGATATGACCTTATGGTCTCAGGTCAAACAGGTCGTTCAGGTGCTGTAACCAATGCCAAAGCAGGAAATGATAACGCCTATATGGGTCGTATTATGTATGACAAAGGTCAGATGGTACACGTAGAAGCTGGTTATGGACTCTCTAAAAATGCTGGTGGTATTGCTGGATTTAAAAAATCAGATGGAGAAGCTCTAGGTGCAAACGGTACAGAAGATTATAAACTTCTAAATGTTGGTGTTGATTCTCATTTTGAGGGTGCAAACGTTAAAGTAGAGTATTATGATGCACAAAATATCAAAGGTAAAGATGGTTGGGACATGGATACTCTAGCACTTTCAGGAACATACTATGTATCTGACACTGTTGAGTTGGCAATCAAAGATATTCGTGGTACAGAGACCATTGGTGGGAAAGAGGCAAACGCTGCGAATACCTATCTTGGAGTTAACTACTATATCAATCCAAAAAATAATAAAATGGATAGAAAAAATAGACGTTCAAGAAACCAACATAGGGTTCAACTAAACTATGTTGTGGCAGATGTAGATGATGAGTTTAAAGGTGTAGGTGCATTATTTAAAGATAATGCTGTTTTGGCTCAGTATCAATTTAAGTTTTAATAAAATAGGTGCAGGTAGATTGAGGAGATTTTCACATTTTCTCCTCTCAATTTTCTCTGCACTCTTGTTTTTTAGTGATATTATTACGATGATATGACTAAAAAATAAGACAAGGAGCATTCATGAGCAAACTATTGATTTTACTACTGGTGTTAAGCACCCTACTTTTTTCTAATGAGGGTCAAAAAGTATACGAAGAAAAGTGTGCTTCTTGTCATCAACTCTATGTCCCCGTCTCTAAATTAAAAGAGAATTTTATGGAGCATAACAATAGCACTTTAGAGCTAAAAGCCCCAACAATCAATCAGATTGTCTTTAGATTAAAACGTCGTGTTGGTGACCCTCATGGTGATAAAGATATGCAACGGATGGAGATTGGTGCATTTTTAACAAGCTATCTTAATAATCCTGATAAAGAGAAAACCATCTGTTTGCCTGAAATTATCAAACACTTTGATACGATGCCAAGCATGAAGGGTAAACTAAGTGAGGATGAGATGGAGGCGATTGGTGACTTTCTTTTTGAGTATGACGAGACAGATTATCATAAAAATAAGACAGAACACCTCTCCTTTGATGAGGCGATAAAAATTGCCCAAAAAGAGAATAAAATTATTATGGTTGAGCTTCTAAGAGAGGATTGTCTCTTTTGTAAAAAGATGGAGCGAGAGGTACTGGGAGAAAAAGAGATTGTTGAGGCGATTAAGAAGGACTTTTTATCTGTTATTATTGATGTGGAGAAGGAGAAGCTTCCAAAAGGTCTAGAAAAAGGGCTTACCCCTACCTTTGCTTTTTTTAATAAAGAGGGAGAGATGTTCTCAGTCATTCCAGGGGCATGGAACAGAGAGGATTTTCTAGCCCTTCTAAAATATATTAAAAAGAAATCTAAATTAAAAAGGGAGCTAAAAGAATGAGAAAACTTTTTATTTTACTGCTTTTATCCATAAGTTTTTTATCTGCTGAAACAGAATTTGCAAAGCCAAAGCCCTCTATGGAGAATCCTAGACGGTTTGTTTTCCCTATTACCAAATGGAATAGAGATGAGATTAATCATGTTTTAGGTTCAGCCAACAATGTAATTAAGTTTTACGGAGTTGATAACACTGAGGTGGTGATTGTCGCCTATTCTCAAGGGATAAAATCACTTTTGGCTCGAAGAGATACCAAGATACGAAAACGTGTTGAGGCACTTATGACCTATGATGTAGAGTTTATCGCTTGTGGAAATACCATGAAAACACTCAAGATAAAAAAAGAGGATTTAATTGATGGTGTTGAGGTGGTAACAGCAGGAATTGTTGAGCTTATTGAGCGACAACTTAGAGGATATATCTATATCCGACCATAATTTAAGGAGAAAAAATGAGACTACTAAACAGCGTACTACTAAGTTCACTACTGATTACAGGCGTTATTGCCAAAGATACCAATAGCACCAAAGAGATAAAAAAAGAGCCAGTAAAAGAGGTTGTTACTAAGACAACGGCTGATATTGAGGTTCTAACTTCTGATAATGCAGATGGTAAAATTACCACCAAAAGTATAGAAGAGGCGTTTAAAAAAGCAGGATTTGTAATCTCAGCCAACCGTGACATGAACAAACCGTTTACCATTCAGTTCAAAGAGTCAGGATTTGATGTCTATAACCTTTTCACCTTCTATAAAAAAGATGTGGTCTTGGCATTGGCAAAAAAATATCAAAATATCGGTCTGTTTGCCCCAATGAGTATGTCCATCTATACCAAAAAAGGTGAAAAGAATATTTCAGTATCTTCCCTAACAGCAGGAGCGATGCAGAAAATTATGAAAATCCCTGCTGATGAGAAAATCTTAACTGATTTAAGAGCTTTGGTTGTTAAAACGCTAAAAACAGCCATGCCAAATGCCAAAGTAGAAAAGTTGGACTACAAAACCATTAAAGCAAAAGGGGAACTGGTCTCTACCTTTACCATGGAGATGGATGAAAAAGATTGGGATGAGGAGCTAGAGGATATCAAAATGGGCTTTGAGGGCGAGTTAGCACCCAATGGTTTTGTTATCGCAGGACATAGCAATCTTGGAGATGATTTTGAAGAGGCAGACTATGAAGGGTTTGATTTCTATGAAGTCTACTCTATCTGTAAACTTCCTGTCATTTTCACCATCGCCAAAACACGACCAGAAGCAGGAGCCTTTGCCCCATGTTCTCTCTATATGGAAAAGAAAAAGGGTCAAAATGATATGAATATCGCCTTTCCTTCTGTCTATAACTGGATGAGTTCAATGTCAATAGATGATAAAAAAGATTTAGAAGTGCTTGAAGATGCACAGAAGAGAATGAATAAAATTTTATCTGGATTGGTAGAATAACTAACCTAAGCTTTTCTCTATGTTTCATATATTTAAATATTTCTTAAATAGTGAATTTAACTAAATCCATTTGAGTCATAAGAGCCACCCCTAAAAAAGATTTACTCGTAACGAAGCTCCAGCTTCGTTATGCCTTATCGGTGCTTCAACTTCTTAATTAATATTACCAACAAACAACTGTTGGAGCTTTTTGGTCAAAATATTGTAGAGTATGACTAACAATATAACAGACAATAGGCTGATTGAGATAACAAGTGAAAATATAGTAATTAAAGGCTAGAAGTATCTCTTTGAAGCTATACTTAAGTTTCAGGCAATTCCTATTTGATGGGATTTAAGATTTTTTATCTTCTATTTTAAGCTTATTTTAGATAGAATTACATTGTTCAAATATTGAGAAAACACCGAAAAATAGCTTATCCATTGCTATTTGAACTTTGTCCCTATGGGATTTGAAAC
>CAYVNI010000027.1:0-1941 GCA_964452815.1 uncultured Sulfurovum sp. | reverse complement strand
CACATCATTTGATAAATCATGCTCTATGGTGACAAGCTCATCTCCACCAGCATCAAAAGCAATTTGGAAAAGTGGTTTAATCCCCGAAGCGTGTGTTAATGAGAGTGAGCCTAGTAGCAGAGTGGTAAAAATTTTTTTCATTGTGTAACTCCTTGATTTTGATACGTTTATAAGCTATTATAACCAAATTTTTGTGTAAAAATTGTGATAATTTGTGATTATTACCTTGGAGTAGCCTTACATCCACTCTACCACCTTGGAAACTTCATTGGCGACAAAACATTTGATGTTTGTTTTTTCTGTTGGTTTGGAGGGGACGACAGCCTTGGTAAAGCCCTGCATCTCTATCTCTTTTAGCCTTTGGTTGAGGGCTGAGACCTCTCGTATCTCACCTGTTAGGCTCACCTCTCCCAAAAATAGCGTCTCGGCACTTAGCTCTCTATTACGGTAGGAGCTTAGGATGGCTGCGATAATCGCCAAGTCGGCAGAGGGCTCGTTTAGTTTTATTCCTCCTGAGATATTGATATAGACATCATATGTTCCTAAGGGTAAATCAAGCTTTTTTTCCAGTAGAGCCAAGAGCATATTGAGACGGTTGTTGTCAAAGCCTGTGGAGCTTCGTTTGGGGTGACCATACGCTTCACTCACTAGGGCTTGTATCTCGATGATAATGGGGCGACTTCCCTCCATCATCACGGTAAGGGCTGAACCTGAGGCGAGCTTGGTTTTGTTGAAAAACTTTCCTGCCATGCTTTGGGCATCGAGGAGTCCTTTTTTTGACATCTCAAATATTCCCACTTCGTTGGTGCTTCCAAAACGGTTTTTGAATCCTCTTAACAAACGCAGTTCACTGTTGGGGTCGCCCTCAAAATAGAGTACGGTATCGACCATATGCTCCAATACTCTAGGCCCTGCGATTGAGCCATCTTTGGTGATGTGTCCGATGATGAAGATGGGGATATCCAAGCTCTTTGCAATACGCATTAGCTCAAAGGTGATGGTTCGCACTTGGGTGACAGAACCAGGGGCTGAGGGGGTCTCTTCTGAGTAGAGGGTTTGGATGGAGTCGATGACAATAAAGTTATAGTGTTTGCTCTTAATCTCACCCATAATGGTCTGTAGGTTGATTTCAGCCAAAAGATACAGCTCTTTGTAGTTTGCGTCAAGCCTATCGGCACGAAGTTTTATCTGTCCTGCTGACTCTTCACCTGAAACATAGAGTACATTTTGTCTCTGTTGAGCCAAATTTCCTGCAATCTTTAGAAGTAGGGTAGATTTACCAATGCCTGGGCTTCCTCCAATAAGGGTAAGCGAACCAGGAACAATCCCCCCACCCAAGACCAAATCAAGCTCTTTGCTTCCTGAACTAAAACGCTCTATATTCTCTTGGGTCACTTCGGTAATGGGTATCGCTTTTGATTTAATAGGAGAGGAGGAGCTTTTTTGTGTCTCTTTGACAAATTTAATCTGCTCGTTGGTAAGCTCGGTCATGGTGTCCCATTGATTACATCCTGTACATTTTCCAAGCCATCTTGGACTCTGAAATCCACACGCTTGACACTCAAATAGGGTTTTTTTCTTTGCCATTATTTTCCAATTTTTGATTTGATATGTTTCTTATAAAAGTAGGAATTTATTCCCTTGGAGTAGCCTTAGCCTCGTTTTGTTCGAGACTAATATCACCGCTATAACTCCGTAATTTCTTTTTCAATTTTTGCTATAAACTCTCCTTGTACCTTCGCCATTGCGATACTCACACTCTCAATACGCACAATAATTTTATCAAAAAGCATTACATTATCTCCATTGATATTAACCGTTACCCCCTCTACTTCACTCTCTAGTACAGCTTTGGCACTCTCTCCAGCCTCTACCACATTTGCTTTGAACTCCATGCCTATCTGTTTTTCTGCCCATCGTGCCAGTTTTCTGTCTCTAAAA
>CAYVNI010000026.1:0-15013 GCA_964452815.1 uncultured Sulfurovum sp. | reverse complement strand
AATATCTTATTTTGGTTCTCTTTTAAAATTCCTCCTGCATTGTCACAAACACTTACACAATTTTTTTGAATATCTATATGAATCGTTGGTTCTTTTATCTTTCGCTCTATAAGGGCATCTTTTGCATTGTTTACTAAATTTAAAATAACTTGCTCAAACTCATTGCTATTTGCAAAAAACCTAAAATCCTCTTGGGTTCTTATTTTAATTTTAATTCTAAGAGGAGTAAGGGTTGGTGTCACTATCTTTAAAATATTATTGGAAGATTCCTCTATGCTAAATGACTCTTTGTTTTTGGATGGATTATAGAAATTTCTAAAATTTTCGATGGTTTGAGACATATATTGCAACTGCTCATTGGCTTCTTTTATCGTCAATATCGCATCATCATCATTTTTACAGTTGTTTTTGATGTGCATAAATGAGTATGATAAAAAGTTTAGAGGCTGTCTCCACTGGTGTGCAATAATAGATATCATCTCTCCCATACTAGCAAGTCTGGACTGTTGTAAGAGAAGTGTCTGTTGTACTTTTTTCTCATCCTCAATTAATTTAAATTTATATGACAGTGCAAAAGAGAGAAACATCGACTCAATGGCAAAGGCGATATGTCCAAATGGAAAATCAAAATCTTTGGGAGACAGGATACCTGAGGTTGTGAGTATCACCGTAATAATAACAACATGCCAACCAATAGAGACCAAGTAGAAGGGAATATCTTTATTTTGTATATGACGGTGTGCTTCACTTAATATGAGCCATACCCAAATAAAGGTGGGGACAAATTTTGTAATAATAGTATGCCCTAATATCAGTGCTAAAAATAAATCTAGTAGTGATAAATATAAAACAATTTTCACCACTTGATTAAACTTACTATCCAAATAAATATTAAAAAAATCCTGTAAAAATAGTGCTGAAAACATGACAATAAAAACCTGTGAGACATCAAAGAGTAGGTAACTTTTGAAGTTATAGATTTCAATGAAAGGGTTAATACTAATCGCTTCATAACTTATGTGTGTCATAAGTATTGCCAGTTGTGCCAACGCGTAATAGAGATACTGACGATTTTTGATATAAAAATAGAATGCTAAATTATAGACTGTTGCTGAAATAAGTACTCCTAGACTCAGTACGGCAAACATAAAGGGAATATTTCCATAATCATGGACAATAACACTATTTCTTAAGAAGTGTGCATCATAGAAAAAGAGGATAGTTCCTGTGAAATATAGGGTAATAATAATAAATTTAATTTTTAATATTTTATCCATAGAGGTGTATCCTGTATCCACATTTTGAGATATTTTCGATACTCTCTTTCCCTATAAGCTTTCGGACATCTCTTATCAAGCTTCTTAGGGCATCAGAACTCATCACTTTATCATACCAAACATAATGCTCTATCTCTTTATAGGAGACAATTCGTCCATGATTTGCAATTAAAATAGAGATGAGTTTATGTTGAGAGTTTGTAATAGTAACAATCTCATCCTTATAAATAAGGGTATGATTGAAGGTGTCATACTTATACTCTTTTGTAATATTTGTAATGGTAGGTTTATTGGTCTCTATCTGTTCAAAACAGACACGAAGTGATTCAAAAAGCTCCTCCTCTTGCATCGGCTTGACTAAATACCTTACCAAGTTAAGACTAATTGCTTCTAAAAGATATTCGGTACTGGTATAGGCAGTAGTGATAAGAATAGGGGTAGTTCTGTCCTCTTTACGAATATTTTTACATAGTGTTAACCCATTCATATTGGGCATTTCAATATCAGTAATAATTAAGTCAGGCTTTTTTGCATTGTATATCTCTAACGCCTCTACTCCATCACTTGCTTCATAAATCTCAATAAAATATGGACGCAACAGTGATATAGCAATTCTGCGTATCATAGATTCATCTTCAACAAAAAGAAGGGTATATTTTGATTTCTTCAACATTTTTTCTACACTTTTTCTACATTTTTTTATTATAATTTGCTTATACTATAGTAGTACATAAAATATTTAACTAACCTTATGCTTACTTTTTTCTGCTAAAATAGAAAAAATAAAATAAAGGTTTTACGATGAGGCAAGGTATAGTTTTGCTATTTGGATTGTTTGTAATACTTGGTTGCGGATATCAGAGTAGTCCGAGTGAGGAGGAGGGTGGTAGTATCTCTTTTGTACCTAATACTCAAAATAATATATTACCCGAAAAAATTAGTGTTAATTTTCCTAGCGTTTTAAAAGATACAATTACTGCTCCCTCAAAAGGTGAGGATAGTGAATTTGAAGAGAAAAAAGAAAATAATTTAAAACAACTTCAAAAAGATATCTATAAAGCAGAAGATATGGTTCAAATAGCCGAATTTAATATGATTTTACTAGAACAAGTTATGCCTAAAATTTTGCAGAAATGTGAGGGAATAGAGCATTGCCAATTTGAGGAGAGAGAACTCTCTTTTTTATTAGATGAGGAACTAATTTTTACTATTGATAGTGTGCTAAATGAAAAAAATAGAAATTTTTTAGATATAAATAATACAATGGTTTACTTAGGTGATATAGAGTTTTTTAAATACGAGAATCAAAAATATGAGTATGAGTTAAATTTTAATATGTTAAATAGCTCTTTTATTCAAGAAGACAGTGCAATCGGAGAGAGAAGACAGATTTTTAAATGGTCAAGTGATAACCCTAATGTGGTTATCACCTATTTATATGCTAAAGATGTAGACAGAATAGTTTCGACGGTACGTTATTTTGTTAACAATGAGGGAAATGAGTTTATGTATCTTTCAGATAAAAATGATACTAATATCTCTATTGAGAACACTACCCTAGTAGTCAAAAATGATGAAAACAATAGCTCCTATTCGTTAACATCAAATACGACAATTCAACAACTAAGTGCAAATGAGACCAACAGTTCACACTTCTCAACCAACATAGAGATGGATGACAGAGGTACTCAACTTCTGCTCTTGGATAAGAACACAACGTTAAGTACACTTGATAGTGTAGATAAAGATGAAAATTTAGAAATCATCCCTACAAAACCAATTGTTGTTACCGTTCCTAGCAGTAACTTAGAAACAGGCTCTTCTTTTAGCGAAGAGAATAAGTTAACACTTTTTGTTTTTGAAGTAGATGGAGATGGTCTCGCTTCTGGTGATTATATTTTGCTTAAACCTGATACGGATACGCTCGAATTAGATTTAGAAGCGTTACTCGAAATGGCGATAGGTTCATTTTCTGTTATCGAAGGAACCCCTCAAGGTTCACTATATAGCAATGAGTTCTTAGATATATTGGATGAATTGGTGATGGTAAAGATTATAGACTCACAAGAATCTACAGAACTATCTGAATTTATTGTTATCGAGAACAAAGCAAAACTAAATATAGTAAAGAAATGATTTAAACAGAAACTTTTTTCTAAAAGTTTCTGTTTAAGCATCTCTTCATATAAATTTAAGATATACTTATAGGACACAGATATCCATCTATAAGAGAGATAAAAGAGGGTTTTGAGTTTCACAGAGTAAAGCTTAAAGCTACTTTCAGTTGTATGGGGTAGTTGTAGGCTTAGGATAGATATACGTATATATCTATACTTTTATATCTATACTTTAAGAAAAACCCTCTTCTATTTATTCTTAGTTGGGGTTGGTGTAAGTAGATTTAGCTCTTTAACTTTTTCCCTAACCTTAGACATAAAAGCATCCCCTGGGTCACTTTTTTTAGTTCGATATCCTTTATCTTTTTCTAACCACAACTCACTGCTCTCCATATCTCTGTATTCATGATGACCAATAAGATGGGTAATTGTAGGGTATTCCTCTTTTAAGTATTTAACCAAAGCGATATTTGCCTCTAGCTGTTCAGGGGTCAAATCATCTTTTTTATTACCCTTTCCACCTACATTTTCTACCCCAATACTGCTGTAGTTTAGTCCAATAACATGACGTGCCATCCAGTTTTCTGGCATAAGTCTATAGATAGTTCCATCCCGTGCAATCAGAAAGTGTGCAGAGACATTTAATGCACTAGCTTTAACAATATCTTTTCTATCAGAGAAGAGCTTTTGTGACTGCAAACGCTTAAATGATTTCTGAAAACTCATATCTGCTGTCCAGTGAAGCACAATAATTTTAGGAACTATTTTGATATTCTCTACCTTGAGTCCATAATGGGTTTGAATATAGGCCTTGGTCATATCTATTCGCTCTTTTTCAAAGATAATGGGTTTATCAATAATATTAAGTAACGGGCTAGGGATGGTTATCACCTCAATGCGATTCTCATATCTCTTGGTAACATTATCAGGTGTTGATACCACATCAATGTGATCAGCCAAAGCTGAAGCTAGTAGTAGAGTGCTTGTTGCTATTAGTATTTTCTTCATTTGTCCAGTTCCTCCATAATAAAATCGGCAATACGCAGAGCGATAAGCTCCAGTCTGGGTTGTAGCCAATTTGTCTGATTTTTACAGGTGATTTCACCCAGTTCTAGTACCAAAAAACCTTTTTCACTGTTAACACGACTAAAACCATAGTAGTCTGCTAAGTTTTTGGTAAAGTTATCATGATGCCATTTAAATGGAAAGTAACCTTTATATCTCCGTTTCCAATCTCTTGCCAAATTTTGAGCATTAACATGATTCTCATCATATCCAATAGAAGCTCCTGTAGAACAGGGTCTAGTTGAGCCATCAAAGTGTATAGCAATGGCTATTCGTGTATTTGAAATAGGTATTTCTGCCCCTACTCTGGTGACATCTATGTTGTGTCTCTTTAACTCTTTTTCCACCATCTTGGTCACCTGAGTATTCCACTCCACCTCTTTCAATTTTCCTTGAACAGAGCCTACGTTTCCTCGGGTTCGTCCCTCATGTCCTGCTTGTAGTAGTACCGTTGTATTGATTACTTTTGAGTTGTAGATTGCAATGACTAACGCCAAAAAAAGTCCTCCAATCAATAGCCCAAATAGTTGTCTCATATATTTTTATCCCCTTTATTTAATTTTTATTTTTAATTATTTTTAATTATGGATAGAGAAGATATTTAACTCTAACTCTTTTGAAATTATTTAAACCTTTTTTCCAACTCTGTTTTATATCTTTAGGTGAGATTCCTGCAATAATCTGTTTTCTAAGTCTATCGCTTCCTGCCAGTTTATCAAAAAACTTATTTTTTAAAAAAAATCTCTTTTTATAACGGTAGTGTCGATAGGCATCAATAACATAAGAGATATTTATCCCCTCATACAGATTAATATAGTTGGTGGTCAAATCAACCCCGTAGCAGATTTTATTTTGATGCTTGGGGTATTTTGCACCAATATTTGGTTTGGGAACAAAAGAGAACCTTTTTTTTCTATAGTAAGGGTCTCCGTAAAGTTGAAATTGATAATCTGTTCCTCGTCCTACTGAAAATTTTGTGCCTTCAAAAAGGGCCAAAGAGGGATAGAGAAATATTGCCAACTCATTGGGAAGATTTGGAGAAGGTTTTACAGGAAGTGCGTAAGGCATATCATGTTGATAGTTTTGAAGTCGAATAACGGTTAAGTTGCACCGTAAATTTTTTTTAAGCCAACCCTCTCCATTTATCATCATTCCATACTCCCCAATGGTCATACCATAAAGGATAGGGACAGGGTGCATTCCAACAAAAGACCTGTATCTAAAGCTCAATATCTCCCCATCAACTCTGGCTCCATTTGGATTTGGTCTATCAAGTATAATAACAGGAATCTTATGTTCTGCCCCTGCTTCCATAATATAGTGAAGTGTAGAGATATAGGTGTAGAAACGTACCCCAACATCTTGGATGTCAAAAACAATAACATCAATCCCTTTTAAATCTTGTTTTGTAG
Source organism: uncultured Sulfurovum sp. (assembly GCA_964452815.1). GTDB lineage: Bacteria > Campylobacterota > Campylobacteria > Campylobacterales > Sulfurovaceae > UBA1140. The sequence goes on along the minus strand of CAYVNI010000026.1, from coordinate 9,142 downwards.
GCTTTTTGTGTTTTCCATAGAGAGAAATAATAGGAATGCCTGTTGCCTTATCTCTCCCATTTTTTATATGCTCTCCTGCATCTGCTTTTCCTCTAAATCCATGTTCGGGAGCAAATATTTTTTTAATATGAACTCGCTCTCGTAGAAGTCTATCCACAAGATGTTCTCCATAAGTTAAAGAGGATTGATTCACGACCAATGCCACATTTTTAGATTGTAGGAGAGATAGATATCGCCTTATGTCTTCAGCTCCCGTGACAATATTGGCATTGATAATGGCTGTAAATATAACAATAGAGAGTAGTAGTTTTTTTATCATCTTATACCGTCCTTGAACTGTCTGTATGACGTAGTTTAAGTTTGCCCTTCATGCTTAAATAGCTGTTTAATGCCCCTATATACGCCCTAGCACTCGCCAACATGGTGTCAATATTTAGACCGTGACCGATAATTGCAGGTACATTTTCATCAAATGAGACCTTGACCGTGACATTGGCAAGGGCATCTTTTCCTTTGCTTACTGATTTTACTTTGTAATCAAAAAGTGTACCCTCATATCCTGAAATTCTATCAATAGTTTTGAAAATAGCATCCATACTACCATTTCCAATTCCTGCATCAACTATCTCTTTATTCTCATATTTAATGGTAATCGCAGCTGAAGGTAAACCGTTGGAGCAGTCCATTACTTGGAGTGACATCAGTTCATAAATCTGTGTCGCTTTGGTCATTTCATTGGTGACCAAGGCTCGTAAATCATCATCATAAATCTCTTTTTTCTTATCGGCTAAGATTTTAAATCGCTCAAAAGAGGCGTTAAGTGCCTCATTACTCAAATGAAAGCCCAATTTACTCAACTTGTCCTTAAACGCTGCACGACCAGAGAGTTTTCCTAGTACTAAAGTGTCCTTTATATCAAGTCCAATATCTGCTGGAGAGATAATCTCATAGGTCTCCCGATTCTTAAGCATTCCATCTTGGTGAATTCCACTCTCATGGGCAAAGGCATTTTTGCCCACAATCGCCTTGTTGGGTTGAGGCTCAATTCCTGTGATATTGGCGATGAGACGACTAGAGGGGTATATCTCTTTGGTATTAATATTGGTTTGATATTCACTAAAAATATCTTTTCGTGTTTTAAGTGCCATGACTATCTCTTCTAATGCTGCGTTTCCTGCTCTCTCTCCTAGCCCATTGATGGTACACTCCACCTGTCTCGCCCCATTGGTAATTGCAATCAGAGAGTTGGCAACACCCAATCCTAAATCATTATGATTGTGTACAGAGATAATGGCTCGATTCTCTACATACTTGGACATTATCTTCACCATCTCTCCTATCTCATGAGGAAGTTTAAACCCTACGGTGTCAGGAAGATTAATGGTAGATGCTCCTACCTCTATAACTGCGTCTGATATCTCTTTTAAAAATCCCATATCAGTGCGTCCTGCATCTTCACAGCTAAACTCCACATCTGTCACGAACTCTTTGGCATAAGAGACTGCATTAACTGCCCGTCTAATTACCTCATCAGGAGTCATTTTTAGTTTATACTCCATATGAATAGATGAGGTGGCAATAAAAGTATGAATTCTCTTTATTCTTGCCTGAGAAATCGCTTCCCCTGCTAATTTTATATCCCTATCAGTAGCTCTTGCCAATGAGCAGACAGTGGAGTTTGTCACCCTATTTGCTATTTGAGAGATGGCATCAAAATCACCAGGACTCGCCGCCGCAAATCCTGCTTCGATGATATCTACGCCAAGTTTTTCTAACTGAATGGCTATCTGTATCTTCTCTTTGATATTCATGGAGGCACCAGGACTCTGCTCCCCATCGCGTAAAGTGGTATCAAATATTTTAATGGTCTCTTTGCTCATTTGTGATTTACCTTATATGTTACATACTTAAAAAAATTATCTAATATTATCCAAAAAAAGTTAACAGAAAGTAAAAAGAATATACGATAGAATACGAAAATTTTAAAAAAAAGGAATAGATTATGAGACCAGAAGAGATTAAACCAAATACAGAGCTTTGTACCATTATCGGATATAACGCACAGACAGGGGACAGACGTAGGTATTTCAATAGAATATTAAAAGAGTCTAGTACCAATGCCACTGCGATTGCACTTAATATCAAAGATGAGCATTTTAAGTATACGATGGAGAACCTCGCAGACTCAAAAGTAACACGCATGATAATCGAACCAGAGTTTCAAGCAGAAGCACTAGAGTATTGTGATGAGCTTGATGAGAGAGCCAAGGTAAGAGGGTTAGTAGGGTTTGTAGAGGTTATTGATGGTAAGATTATGGGATATAATCTTGATATTGCCATTGATGATATTGTCGATAACCCTGCATTTTTTGATGAAAAGATGACCTTAGTGATTAGAATGATGCTTTTAGCAGAGCGATGGTACAAGGCTAAAGTAGATTTGGATAAAATACCAACCATAGTATAAAGAAGTATAAGAGATAAACTGGCATAAATAGACCAATATAAAAAAGGAAAAAATTTGAGAGACATAGATGAGTTAAGAGCTGAGTTTGAAGCGTTTAAGAAAGGTGACGAGTTCTGTAGTGATGGAAGTTGTGAGAGTGATGAAGAGGTTGATTTAAAAGACTACCCCTCCTATACAGAAGCACTCTATGCTCAGATAGTAGCACCCAGTGCCAGTGGTATCTATATCTCTCGTTGGGATATCAAAGGGATAGCCGATGTAGCAGGGGATTCTATGGCAATTCACCCTAGAAAACGTATGTTTGAGCTTTTGATGAAATTTGCTGTGAGCCAAGAGCGTATGCAGTTGGTACTTGATGCCTTAGAGGAGAATATGCAAAAAAAGATAGATATCTATGTGGAGTTGGGTGAGACTTTCCCACACTCAAAATCTATTTTTGATGAGAAGGTAAAAAAAGCAGAAAAGACCATTCGCTCCTTTCCTCATATTATGAAAGAGTATTTTTAGGCTTGTAGATAAGAATAGTTCATGCACCTCTCTAAACCTTATAAAATTGGTCAAATAGGTTCAGATATGAATGCATGGGACACAGATAAATTTAGATGGGGAAAAAAACGATGAAAATTAATGATATTTTATTTAAAATAAAAGAGGCACTCTCTTTAGATATTGAGACGATAATTCAAGCATATACTTTGGTTGAGTATAAGATGAGTGAGGATAGACTCAACAACATCTTAAAAAAACGTCAAGACAAAGGCTATGAAGAAGCAACCTATGAAGAGTTCGGTCTCTTTTTAGATGGTTTGGTTCTTTTAAAAAGAGGAGAGAGTAGCACTCCTCAAAACGATGATGAGGTGCTAGAGCTTACCAATAATCTAATTTTAAAAAAACTACGTGTCGCACTAGAGCTAAAAGAGCCTGAATTAATGATAGTTTTTGCTCTGGCAGAAGTAACTATTAGTAAACGACAGATAGGCTCACTCTTTCGCAAAGAGGGTGGAAAAAACTTTAAACCTTGTTCTGATGAATTGCTAATGAGTTTTATAGAGGGCTTGGATGAGTTTTATTATGATGGGGAAAAGGTCTAGTTATTATTCTAATAGTACTACCCACTTTGCCTCTTTAAAAAGAGCCTTTGCTTTGGAGCAGAGGGGGGCTTGGATATAGATATACTTTTTTGTGATTTTACTCTCATTATAAACCTCTAACTTTTGATGAAACTCCATAAGCTCTTTTGCCTCTTTTGAGAGGATACGGCTTTTTTTAACCACATGAAGAATACAAGCATAATATTTTTGAAGGTCAACTGCGAGGTAAATATCTATTTTTTTACGACTTCCAAACTCTTTTGGTGAGAGGGGAGTCATGGATTTAAATACCAATTTCTCCTCTTGAAGTCTCTCTATAATCTCTCTAATAAGACTACTCATAACCTAAAGGAGCAAGGTCGATATTCTGTCCATCATAATAAAGTTTTCCACCCGATACAAAGCTATAGCCCTCTACCTCTGGTAGTTCATATACTTTATCTTTTGTCAACTCTTTGTTAGAAACAATCAGAAAACCCTGCTTATCCATCGCATATATCTTGTTATCAACAATTGAAGCGATTGAGAAGTGTGCAAACCTAAACTTCTTCTCGTTAAGAACTTTCATAGAGGAGTCCAGTTGTGAGACCAATCCATCTTTGGAAAAAACAAAAATAGAGTCTCCTGAAACTATAATTTCAGATATGGCTCTATTAAATTCACGTTTTCCCTTGTTTCCATAGGAGATAACACGGTGAGGGGTTGCGGCAACCAATGTATTTTTTACACGACTTAAAAAGATGACATTATTAAGTGAACTCTCAGTACTCACATAAATCTCTTTTGAGAGTTTAAGCGTGGAGAGGTCTAAAATACTAAGCTTTCCACTAAGTGTTGGAACCACCACCAAGTTATCTATCTGATAGGGATTGGCAATACGGGTATCAATAGAAAATACCTTTTCAGCCTTATTATTATAAACGATTTTATCCGTGGTCAAATCATAAATACCAAAACTATTATCTTGAAGAATATAGACCAATTTATTATTAATAATTGTTCCACCCACCAACGCTTTGGAAAATTTCACAGATTTGCTACTCCCATCTTTTAGGGTAAGTTGACAATCACCTTTTTTGTTGGCAACAATCATCCCTCCAGCAGTAGAGTTTATAAAATCAAAACCTTTGGTCACACTTAGCGTAGAGATACCTTTTTGGGTCAATACTCTCCCATCTTCGAGCGTTGCACCTGCTCGACTGAAACTTCGAATAACCCCTGCATTGCTACTAGAGGCACTATAGGTTCTTTCTGGACTAAAATACTGTTTTGAACCACACCCTGTCATAACAAAGAGTGAAGTAATCCCCCAAAATAGAATCTCTTTACGCATTATTTACCTTTTATTGTATAGTGTTTCATAATTTTTGAAATATTATAAAGAGGTGAACTCTCCTCAATAGAAGAGAGTTCATCATTCGCCTCTGAGATTTTTCCCTCTTTTATAAGTAGATGCGCATTATTAAGCAGAGCCACTTCAGCATAAAGCTTTGAACTCACCGCTGTTCCCTTCATAATTGCCAAGTGATAGCCTGAAATATCCGAAACAATCTCATTTTCACTTGAACTCAATGTTTGCAATAGCTCTGTATTGTTACTCTCCATCGCATTTTTATACTCAAATAGCTCAAACAGTACAGGATTTTTATCCTTTAGCTCTGCCAATGCGGTAGTATCTGTTGCATCTATGGAGAGCTTTATATAGGCTTCATTTGCCGATGCCAACCGATTGGCTTCTACCATATCCATCATGGATCGACCACCAAAAAATAGAACAACTGCACCAATTGTTCCCAAAATTAAAAGTTTATATTTTTTATAAAATTTTTCAAGCTTGAAGGCACTTGCCAACATCTTCTCATCACTCTCAAACTGCTCTTTTGCCTCATTGATATTATCTTGAATACTCAATTTTCTACTCCATAACTATGTTCATTTATTTTAAGTCGTATTATAGCAAAACTTTATCAAATTTTACCTCTTCACAAAATGCTGATAGTCTTTAATTGTTCTCCAGTCTCCTCCCCAAGTAAATCCATATTTTTTAAATATCAATGTTGCTTTATCATTTTTTAAAAGTACGGCTCGGTCTGATGGAGTATGATTAAGATGTTGTCGCTTTTTATATTTGAGAGATGCTTTATGGGAAATATGCCCCTTGCGTGAGACATAAGGGTTCTCAAGTGGGTTGATATCTATCGCACGACCATAAGAGTGTTTTGACCATTTTTTAGAACCTGTGGCTTTTCTACAGTTAAAAGCAGAGGTATTCCCTGCCTCTATGGATTGCCAATCATTTCCCTTAAAGTCACTTACAAGTTTCATCTGATTAATAGGGTAACCTATCTCATAAAGCTCTCTCATAATATTTACCATATCATCAGCAATATTTTTATGAACAATTAGCTCACCAACACTATCCTCTCCTTGATAGTTAAGATAGGTAAGTTTTAGGTAGCGTAAATCAACTGTATCCACAGGACACCCTTGTCGCCATGAGTTATCTTTTATCATCTTCTCTTTTAAGTTTGGTGAAATATTATATAGATGGGCTTGAAACTCAGCAAAGCTTGTGGTTAGTAGTAGTGATGTTAATAATAGTATTTTTTTCATATTGGCATCATACATTATAAAAGTATGAGAATAGTTTAAGCGTGAAACAATATACTACTATCTCAAAAATAAAATAATAAGAGATATAATATGAATAGAAAAATAAGAGACAAAAATAGTATCTACTTGGACTCATGGAGTCTTTTTAAAATCATGGCAGATTTTGTCAAAGGGTATGATGAGCTTGATGATATCGGGGCAGCTGTTACGGTATTTGGGAGTGCCAGACTAAAAGAGGATACCCCAACCTATCAGAAATCAATACAGGTTGGTAAAAAACTAGCAGACAATGGCTATAGCGTTATTACAGGTGGCTCTTTTGGGATTATGGAGGCGACCAATAAAGGTGCAAAATCCTCAATTCATGCTGAGTCTATTGGATTAAATATAGACCTTCCTTTTGAAACCAGTGGTAATGGATACTTAGATAGAGAGCTAAAATTTGACTACTTTTTTGTCCGTAAAGTAATGCTAGTTCGTTACTCTTTGGCTTATATCTGTATGCCTGGGGGCTTTGGGTCATTAGATGAGTTGTTTGAGGTACTTACCCTTATTCAGACAAAAAAAAGCTCACCAAGTGCTGTTATCCTGGTTGGTAAAGATTATTGGGGTAAACTTTTTGAGTTTATGCAAACGAGTATGATGGAGTATGGAACCATCAATCAAGCTGATTTAGACCTCATCACCATTGTCGATGACCTTGAGGAGATAATTAAGATTGTTGACAAGTCACTCAATACCCAATTAGAAGCCATTAAAACAATGGGGCTAGAGGAATCAAATTATGGAGAGATGCTAAGAGAGACACAGAAGATAAGAGGGTAGTTTTACTGCCCTACCCCCTTATCTCTAAAAAGTTCTTGGTACTAATATCATCCCATGGCTTATTAAGTGTTGCAAACTGATTATAACTCTCTAGCACTCTTTTAAAATCATTGCTTTTACTCGACTCTAATGCCAATACCTCTTGAAGTGCTATTTTAGCAGATTTCATTATCTCTTGTGGAAACGTTTTTATCTCTACATTTTTGGGTAACTCTTGTAATGCTTTTGCATTTTTATACCTAAACTCATGAAGCATATTGGCTGTCATCTCTTCAGATACGGCAGTGATTATGGCTTGGTGTTCAGCACTTAGCTTCTCCCATCGATTTTTATTAAAGGTAATCTCCAAGATAGAACCTGGTTCATGCCACCCTGTATAGTAGTAGTTCGCAGCTTTGGCAAATCCCATCATGCTATCAAGTGCAGGGCCAACCCACTCGGTCGCATCAATAGTTCCTCGCTCTAGTGACGTAAAAATCTCCCCAGGAGGAAGCAGTATTGGGTTGACCCCTAGCTTTTTCATCACCTCTCCACCAAGCCCAGGAATACGCATCTTTAGCCCTTTTAAATCATCGAGTGAGTTTATCTCTTTTTTAAACCATCCCCCCATCTGTGGCCCCGTAGTTCCTCCAATAAGAGGATAGAGGTTAAACTTGCCATACAGCTCACGCCAAAGCTCAATCCCCCCACCAAACTTCATCCATGTTATCATCTCTTCGCTAGTAAGTCCTAACGGCATCCCCCCAAAGATAGAGAATGCTGAGTTCTTTCCTTTCCAGTAGTAGACTCCCGAGTGAAACGCATCTATCTGAGCTGCCGAGGTACTATCAAACACTTGAAGAGCAGGAACAAGAATATTTTTGGCAGAAACTTTTATATCCAAACTCCCCCCACTAAGCTCACCACAGCGTGACGCAAAATTATCAACCCCTGTACCCATAATAGGAAAGTGAGCAGGCCAGGAGGTGGCAAGTTTGAGTTTAACAACTTTTCCTCTATTGATATTAATACTATTAATACTTTTTTTATCGTCCTCTTTCTCTTCACGATAACACCCACTAAACCCAACAGCTCCCACTGCCAAAGCTGAGGTGGCTAAAAAATCTCTTCGTTTCATACACGTATCTCTCTTTTAGTTATTTTAGTAAAATTATAGCACTAACCTTTCTCAATTAAGCCCTATTTTAATCAAACTTAAGCAGTTCTAGTATACTATCTTTTTGTTATACTTGTGGTGCTATTTTTATAGCCAAAAAAATTACTTTATAAATAATTATAATAAGGAAAAAAATATGAATTTAAGATTTTTACTATTTACGACCCTATTTATCAGCTCTGCTCTAACATCTATTAATGCCGAAGAGATAACCATAAATACAGGTGATGCCAATGGAAACTACCATAAAATTATAGGGAAAAGTCTAAAAAAAGAGCTTGAAAAACTGGGACACACAGTTGTTTTAAAAAGCTCTTTGGGTTCTGTCGCAAATATTCAAGCCGTTAAAGGAAAAGCGAATGTTATTGGTATTGCACAAGCCGATGTAGCAAGAAATTTTATCGAAAAAGAGAAGGGATACGACAACATTGGATTAACAGGAAATTTAGGAAGTGAATGTGCTTTTTTGGTTGTTCGAGCTGATGGTGCGGATGATATGAAAGAGCTAAAGGGGAAAAAAGTAGCTTGTGGAAAAGAGGGTTCAGGAACACTCTTTACTTTCCATAATATCCTAACTCAAAACGAAGATATTAAAGATTTAGAGTTAAAACACAAATCAGGAAAAAGATACATTGGTAAAGTGGACAATAAATCATATGGTGCTTACTTTTTTATGAGTGTACCAGACCCAAAAAATGATAAAATTGAAGAGGTTGTTAATAATAAGAATTTAGATTTTTTACCAATGGATGATTTAAAACTAGGAGAGCTTGGAAAAGGAGATAACCCTATCTATTCTATTCTTAGTGTGCCTGTTGAGAAGTCATTTACAGGAAAAAGCAAACGAACCGTAAGTACCATCTGTACCCATGCTACCATTGTTGTTGATGAAGATAGCTCTTCTGAAAAAGTACTCAATGATATCTATGAAGCCTCTAAAAATGTTAGAAGTACACAACAGACAGTTTGGGGTTTCTCTAAAAATCTAGT
>CAYVNI010000025.1:0-2152 GCA_964452815.1 uncultured Sulfurovum sp. | reverse complement strand
AAAATAAAAAATCAAATATTAATAATAAATAATAAATAATCAAGAAATAATATATTTTATTTAATACAAATAAGTTGTGAACAATCCAACTACTAAATAAGTTTAAATAATTTGACTTCCTACTTTATAATGGCATGATTTATAACAAAAGGGATAAAAATTCTATAACACTCTATAAGCTTGTATTCTAATAGTTCCTACCCTATTTCTATTATCAACAAGAAAAATTATATATATTCAATAATGGCACGCCCATTAGGATTCGAACCTAAGACCTTCGGTACCGCAAACCGATGCTCTATCCAGCTGAGCTATGAGTGCTTATGTTTTGTAATAAGGACGCAATTATAGCCGATTAGATTTTAAATATCAAGAAAAAACCGTTAGTTTCGGTTTTTTTCTCTTAGTTTATGAAATTTTAGTATCATTTCTATCTTTGGGCGAGGGATATCTAGGCTGTTTTCGATGACCAAAAGCTCTTTTCCCTCTTCGTACATCTCTATGATTCTCTGCTTTATCTCTTCGTTTGAGCTTGATGGTTTGGTGTCTAATCTCTCCTCTAGCTCATAGACATACTGCTCTAGTCGCTCCAATTTCTCCTCTAAAAGCTCTTGTTTTTCGTTCTCTTGCTCACCTTTTGATTTTTCCAATATGATATAAAAAAGAATCCCAATTACCCCCACAAAAGAGAATAACGAGAAAAAAAATTGTAACTGCTCTGATGACATCTATAGTACCTCCAATATAATTAAAAATAGAAACATTATCCCCAGATAGCCATTGACGGTAAAAAACGCCTTGTCTATCTTGGTAAAGTCTTTATTGACCAAATAGTGTTCATAGATTAACATAATGGCACTTAAAACTACTGCGACCATGGCGTATAATCCTAACCCTGCATCAGCAATAAACACAACCCATAATATAATTGTCATAAGGTGAAACAGTTTTGCTATTTTCATGGTATTTTCTGCTCCAAATTGGGATGGGATGGAGTGAAGATTATGCTCTTTGTCAAACGCAATATCTTGGAGTGAGTAGAGCAAATCAAACCCTGCCACCCAAAACATCACCCCACCTGCAAGATAGAGCGACCACGAGGTTATCTCACCCAACACTGCCACCACCCCTGCGATGGGAGCAAGAGCCAGCGAGACCCCCAAGATAAGGTGTGCCAAGGAGGAGAAGCGTTTGAACAGGGTGTATGCTCCGAGTATCGCCAAGATAGGAACAGAGAGCATCAGAGCCAAGGGGTTAATAAAATACGCCACGGCAATGAAAAGTAGTGCATTGATGATAATAAACCCGACCATTGTGGCATTGGAGACTCGACCATCTACCGAGGGTCTGTTTTTGGTTCTAGGGTTAAGGGCATCTATGTCACGGTCAAGATAACGGTTGACCCCCATCGCAAAGTTTCTGGCACTAACGGCTGCCAAAATCCCCAAGAAAAAGAGTTTCCACCCAAACCACCCCTCACCTGCCACAAGCATGGCAATAAAGATAAATGGCAAAGAGAAGATAGAGTGTTGAAGCATTACCATCTCGGAGAGATTGGCTAGTTTTGTTTTTAAACTACTCATCAAACTACGGATGTCTAATTTTCATTTTGGAGTTAAGAGACCATGCAATAGCGAGTACCAAAACAGCAAAAACATACGGGTTTGTCACCACACCATAGGCAAAGAGCAGATAGAGTACCCACAGTAAAATAGCCCCAAGTGGTGTAGGAACACCCTCAAAATATTTTACCACGGTTCCCTCTTCTGACTTCATATTGAACTCAATCAAACGTCTAAGCCCTGAGATGATATAGAAGATAAACACAAGACCCAAAATCAGTTGGGTTACTCCTGAACTCTCAGCCGTAATCGCATAGTAGAGTAGAAACGAGGGCATCACCACAAACGAGATAAAGTCGGCGTAGCTGTCTACCTGTATCCCAAACTCGGTAGAGAGATTATATTTTCGTGCCACTTTCCCATCGGCGATGTCCAACCCCCCTGCAATCCATGCGAGTATAATCGCCGTAAAATAATCACCATGCACAATAAAATGAATGGCAATCAATCCTGCCCCTATGTTTCCAAACGTAATCAAGTTTGCAAGGTTAAACCTATTGTTTTTGTCAAATAACATTTTTATATCCTTT
>CAYVNI010000024.1:0-22062 GCA_964452815.1 uncultured Sulfurovum sp. | reverse complement strand
TATTTTAAAATATCCCAATTTTTTACGAATTTTAAATTTACGTACAAGATTTAACGGTTTTCTTTTAATTCTATTTTTTGCCAAAAAATCTAAACAAGCATCAACAACCCTAACACTTGATTTTCCATCATTGTAGGGGTGAGTTATATTAATAAACTTCTCTAACTCCTCCATAATCTCTTTGGGTTTTGAGAGAGCCAACTCTAATGCTTTTTCTATCTCATTGGCATGATGAATATTTATCATATAGGATTTAGGTTGATTGTTGTTTATTGTCACCACAGGTTTTTTTTGTAATACAAACTCAGTAATGGCTGAGGTGGTATCGCTTAGCATCACATCAGCTTTTTTAAAAAGAGGGATGAGCTCAGTGGTGTCGTAAAAGGTAAAGTTTTTGTTGTTAAAATTTTTAAATTTTTCAACTATCTCTTGTTCCATTTTAGGGTGCAGGACACTTAAAAATTGATATTTATCCAGTTTTGATAGTCGCTCTATCTCTTCAAGTACTTCAGGGTTCTTTGCAAGGCTTAGGCGTGTGGTAAAGGTGGAGCTGATGATAATGGTTGGTTTTTTATTTTTCGGGAGGGAAGTCTCTGCCTTTAAAGGAAATAATGGGTCTACTTTGCTCCAACCTGTCTCGACCACTTCAAAATATTGGTGTTTTTTTTGTAGCTCTAAAAAAGGTTTTGTGGTACTCTCTCCTTGGGTACAGTAGAGGTCAAAAAGTCCTCTAATATTAAAATGCCCCTTGGCTTCATTTCGTTTTCCCACAGAGAAACCGTGAAAAATTTGTACTTTTATCCCTGAAAAGAAGTGTGGTACAACATTGGTGGCCACTAAGACCACATCAGGGTGATAGTTCAGTACCTCCTCAATAGAGTTAAGAAGGGTTTCTCTATTGGATAGACTTTTTCTTGTCTCCTCTTCATCACAGAACCATCGGATGAGAAAGCCTCTTTTTTCTATTTCACTCTGAAGAGGTCGTCCAATAGGAATGCTGTAGGGTTGGGAGATATAGATAAGGAATTTTTTCATAAATTATTATACTAAAAAAAGTACAATTATCCAAATTTCAAATGGTGTAAAATATGGTAGAATATGCGAAAAATAATAATTATATAAAAGAGAGTAGATGAAAGTAGCAATAGTAGGAACAGGATATGTCGGTCTATCCAATGGTATTTTGTTGGCACAACATAATGAGGTGGTGGCATTGGACATTGTCCCTAAAAAAGTGGAGATGTTAAATAGGAGAGAATCGCCTATTGAAGATAAGGAGATAGAAGAGTATCTTCAAACAAAAGTATTAGATTTCAAAGCAACCCTTGATAAAAAGGAGGCGTACTGTAATGCTGATTTTGTGATTATTGCAACTCCTACAGATTATGACCCTAAAAGCAACTATTTTAATACTTCGTTGGTAGAGGTTGTTATTGAGGATATTATTGCGTATAACCCCAATTTACCCATAATTATTAAATCAACTGTTCCCGTAGGGTTTGTAAAAAGCGTTTGTAAAAAATATAATTCAGATAATATTATCTTCTCTCCCGAATTTTTACGCGAAGGAAAAGCACTTCATGATAACCTTTATCCCTCCAGAATTATTGTGGGAGAGCAGTCGAAACGAGCCAAGATTTTTGCCAATCTTTTGGCAGAGGGGGCGATAAAAAAAGATATTGATATGCTTTTTACCAACTCAACTGAGGCAGAGGCGATTAAACTTTTTTCAAATACCTATCTTGCGATGAGAGTGGCTTTTTTTAATGAGTTGGACTCCTATGCCGAATCACATCATCTTAACAGTGAACAGATTATTGAAGGGGTTGGTCTTGACCCTAGAATTGGGAACCACTATAACAATCCCTCTTTTGGTTATGGTGGGTACTGCTTACCCAAAGATACCAAGCAACTACGTGCCAACTATAAAAATGTACCCAACTCTATTATTAGTGCAATCGTAGAAGCCAATAGTACTAGAAAAGATTTTATAGCTGACTCTATTTTGGCAAAAAATCCTAAAATAGTCGGTATCTATCGATTGGTAATGAAAAATGACTCGGATAACTTTAGAACCTCGGCAATACAAGGAATTATGAAGCGTATTAAAGCAAAAGGAGTAGAAGTTGTTGTTTATGAACCTGTTTTGGAAGATCAAGAGTTTTTTCACTCTAAAGTTATCATTGATTTAGAGGAGTTTAAAAAATGCTCAGATGTGATTGTTGCCAATAGATTTTCAGCTGAGATAGAGGATGTGAAAGAGAAAGTTTATACCAGAGATATTTTTAATAGTGATATATAAATAGTGATATATAAGGGAAAAGAGATTAAATGGTTTGTGTAAAATATAAAAAGAGAGAGTTTGTCTGCATCAAAAAGAGTATACTTTATGGTCTATTATATGCATTTCTAATGACAATAACGCTGTTAAGTATGGACAGTTTGTATGCTTTAAGTAATGAATATTTTATTTTTGAATTTACAACAAAAGAGTTTCTTAATAAGATGTTTCTATTGACACTTTTTATCTCATTAATGCCGAAACAGAGGAGAAGAGTCACACTCTATTTTATATTGGTTCTTTTCTCTTTTTTTCAATATGTTCATTTTGAATATTTTGGAAAAAATATCAGTGGAATTGAGTTTTATCTATTTTCAACCAATATTCACGAAACATTTGAGACGATAAACAGTATGCTCGGTATGCTTTTTGTTCCTTTGATTATCTCATTGGGTGGTTTTGTTTTTTTATACTTTATTGATTTGAAAATTGGGAGTATCTCTTTTAAATATAAATACTCCTTTCCTTTTTTTCTTGTGGCTCTTTTGTGGCTTAATCTTCAGATGTTCTATTTGAGTAATATTCATCAAGGGAAATTGGAGCATACAGATAGTAAAAGACTCTACCCTACGACCAATAGACACTCTTCACGAAATTTTTTTGTAAGTCTGAACTACTTTACTTTTGGCATTTTACCTAAAAAGATATTGCATAAAAGAGAAGATTTCCCTACCTTAGATAAGCCTATTTTGATTAAGAGGGATTTGAATAGAACTGTTATTTTTGTGATTGGAGAGAGTCTACGTTATGATACTTTCTCATTAGAGAATAACAAATTAACGCCTAAGCTTCAAACATTGAAACATGACGAAGGGTTCTTTTTGTCAAAGGTCTACTCTGGTGGAACCATGACCAAAGTTTCTATCTCAACATTGATTAATCGTCTAAAATATCCAAGTGGATTGCCTCAAATTGCAAAAGAGGATAATTGTCTTTTCCGATTGGCAAAAGAGAATGGTTTTCAAACCTATCTCTTCTCTGCTCAAAGTAGTTTTCATTTGCAAATGCTTCGGGATATGGTCTGTCCTAAATATATTGACCAGTTAATACCTAGAGATAATTTTGTTAAGTATATGAATCCTACAAATTTTGATGAAGATTTACAAACACTGGTTGAAAAAATGAATATTTTAAAGGAAAAAACATTTTTAGTTTTACATCAAAGGGGTTCTCATAGTCCCTATAGAAAGCAGTATTCAAAAGCTTTTAATAGATATACTCCTTATGAAAATACAGCTCTTTATACCGATAGCAATCTTTATAATCTAATTGAATATCTTAATAGCACTCTTAAAAATGAGTTCTTTCTGTTTTATGTCTCTGACCATGGAGAGCTACTTGGTGAAAATGGTAAAAAAGGGCATGGTCACTTGATAAAAGAGGTTTACGAAGTTCCATTTTTAATGTATACCAATAGTAAAAATAAGAAGTTAAAAGAGCCGTTTAAATATATCAAAAATCATTATGATATCTCTAATTATATTCTCTATCTTTTAGGTTATAAAGCAGATTTAATTAGAGATGAGAATCGAACCATCTATATTCTAAATTCTGATTTAGATGGTTTTTCAGGATATGGTGTTATTGATGTAAATGACAGTATCGAATCACAAATAGAGATAAAGCGATATTAATTACAAAAGTCCAATAGCATCCCCTCTTTAACTGCTTGGTAGCTCTCTACGCCTACCAGTCGTTTGAGTATCTCTAGCCCAAAACATAGAGCTGTCCCAGGCCCTCGTGAGGTCATGATATTGCCATCCGTTACAACCATCATATCATCTCGGTAGCCCTTATGGTTGACCTCCTCTTTTGCCATAGGGTAGCAGGTATAAGATGAGCCTAAAACCTTTGCCTCTTTGAGTGCGAGAACAGAGGCACACATCGCCCCTACTACTTTTTTATCATTATAAAACTCTATAATCAGCTCTTGTACCCGTGGATTGTCTCTTAGAGAGTAAGCGTTGTCCCATCCACCTGCCAGAAGAATCATATCAAACTCTTTGGAGATGACATTTTTGATGGAGGTCTCTGCTTTTAGGGTGATGCCATTTGCCCCCAGAATCATCTCCTCATCTACATAAGCGATACGAACCTCAACGCCTCCTCTACGGAGTACATCAATTAGAGAAACGGCTTCAAGCTCTTCAAATCCTGTTGCCAAAGGTAATAATACACTTGCCATAATATTTTCCTTGTTTTTTATTTGTAAATATTTGATTGGATTATAGCAGAATTTAGATGATTTTATATACAATAACAATTACTAATATAAGGAACTTATAATGAACGAACTTTTTTTGTCTATCAACTCATTTTTTGATATGATTCTATTTTTTGATATCTTTTTTGGAACGATGGAGGGGGCTAGTTTCCCCTTTGTTGTTGCCCTCTTAATTATAGGTGGAGTCTATCTTACGCTAAAGATGGGTTTTGTAAATCTTAGGATGTTTGGTCACTCTTTAGCCATCGTCCGAGGAAAGTATAAAACAGGAGAGGATAAGGGGCTTATCTCTCCTTTTCAGTCACTTGCCACAGCACTCTCAGCCACTGTTGGGATTGGTAATATTGCCGCCGTCTCTATCGCCATCTCTTTGGGTGGAGCAGGGGCTGCTTTTTGGATGATAACAGCAGGTTTTTTGGGGATGACACTAAAGTTTACCGAAGTGACCCTCTCTTTAAAATACCGAGAGTTTCTACCTGATGGCACGATTATGGGTGGAGGAATGGAGTACTTATCACGTGGATTAGCCGACAAAGGAATGGCAAAGACAGGGAAAGTAATGGCGATGGTATTTGCCTTTTTCATGATACTTGGGGCATTGGGGGCAGGAAATACCTTTCAAATCTCTCAATCACTAAGCATTATGCAGGGGCAAATCCCATTTTTAAATGAGTTCCCTTGGGTATTTGGTGTGATAATGGCAGGGATTACAGGGCTTGTGATTATTGGTGGTATCAAACGGATTGCTCATGTGGCAGAGAAAATTGTTCCTATTATGGTGATTTTTTATCTATTAATGGTCTTTTGGGTGCTTGGAACATATTTCACTGCTATTCCTGACGCGTTTGCTTTGATTTTTACAGAAGCTTTTACCCCAACAGCTGTAGCAGGTGGTATCTTTGGAGCAATGATACAAGGATTTCAAAGAGCCGTATTCTCAAACGAAGCAGGGTTAGGTTCAGCAGGTATTGCACACTCAGCATCAAGGGTTAAATATCCTATACGTCAGGGGCTAGTTTCACTTTATGAACCTTTTATTGATACCGTGGTGGTTTGTACCATGACCGCATTGGTCATTATATTAACAGGAAGCTATTTGGGAGGAACAGAAGCACTTGACGCTGCGATTGCTGCCAAACAGGGAGCAGTGATAACCTCTACAGCTTTTGGTTCTGTTGTTTCATGGTTTCCAACTATTTTAGGTTTTGCTATTTTTATGTTTGCCTTCTCTACCATGATTTCATGGGCATACTACGGAGAGAGAGCATGGGTTTACCTTTTTGGTTCAAAAACCTCTATCCTCTACAAACTTATCTTTTTAGGATTTATTATTATCGCCACCATAGTAGACACAGGCACAATGGTTGATTTCTCCTCTATTCTATTTTTGGCATTGGCGATTCCAAATATATTTGGACTGCTTATCATGTCAGGAGATGTACGAAAGATGTTAACGGAGTATATGAAGAAATTAAAGTCTGGTGAGTTGGATGATGAGGCGATACGGGATTAATATCCCGTATTTAACTATTTTGCTTTCTCTAAATATTTACCCTCAACAGTATCAACCACAATTTTTTGACCAGTTAGGATAAAGAAAGGTACTTGAACCACAGCTCCACTGTCAAGTGTTGCAGGTTTTTTACCACCTTGTGAGTCACCTTTGAAGTTTGGTGGGGTCTCTACTACTTCATAGGTTGCTGTCTGTGCGATTTCTACTGAGATTGCTTTCCCATTGTGAAAAAGGATTTCGGCTTCCATCCCGTCTATCATGAAGTTGAAGGTATCTTTTCCTACCTGCTCATGGGTTAGACCAATTTGGTCATACGTGGTGGTATCCATGAATTGAAGCATCTCACCATCATCATAGAGATACTGCATGGTAGTCTGCTCTAAATCAGGTACTTCAAATTTGTCACCTGCATGAACAGTCTTTTCGATTACTTTTCCTGTTGATAGGTTTTTGATTTTACATCGTACAAACGCTGCACCTTTTCCTGGTTTAACGTGTTGAAAATCTACCACTCTGTATGGATTTCCATCCAGTTCTAATCTAACGCCCTTTTTAAGGTCTCCCATTGAGATTGTTGCCATCTTTACAACTCCTAAATTTTTGATGAATTATATCATATTAATTTTATATTGATAAATCGTTTAGAATTATTTGGTATACTTTCGCAATTTTAAATTAAAGGAATTAAATGAAAAATTTTTTAAAAATTTTTATATTTTTATGTATGACAGGCTCTCTGATTTATGCTAATAGTATCGATAGGTCTATTGTAAAAATTTATACAGTATCCAAAGCACCTAACTATCAAGAGCCATGGAACAGTACGGTTCACCGTTCTAGTGGGTCTGGAAGTATTATCTCAGGTAATCGTATTTTGACCAATGCACACGTGGTTGCCAATCAGACATTTTTAGAAGTTAAAAAGTATGGAGATACCAAACGTTATCAAGCCAAGGTATTACAAGTGTCACATGATACTGATTTGGCTCTTTTGGAAGTAGAGGATAAAAACTTTTTTAGTAATACCATTCCGTTAACCTTTGGAACACTTCCAAAGATGCAAGACAAAGTAACGGTATATGGCTACCCAATGGGTGGAAATACCATTAGTATTAGTACAGGGATTGTCTCACGGATTGAGCATAATCGCTATGTGCATAGTGGACAGAGCTTTTTATCCATTCAGATAGATGCTGCAATTAACCCTGGAAATTCAGGTGGGCCTACCATCTCTGATGGGAAAATTGTGGGGGTGGTGATGCAACAGATTAGCCGTGCTCAAAATATTGGGTACATGGTTCCTATTGATGTGGTACAGCACTTTTTAACCGATGTAGAAGATGGTGTCTATGATGGATTTCCAAAGTTGGGAATTTATATGGAAAAGATAGAAAATCCTACCCAAAAAGAGTACTACAAGTTGGATGAAAACTCTGGTGGAATTTTGGTGGTTAAGATTTTATATACCTCACCATTTAAAGATGTGCTTCAAAAAGATGATATTATCACGGCAATTGATGGTCATAAAATAGAGAGTGATGGTACGGTTTCATTTAGAGAGAACCAATACACGCACTTTAAATACTATGTAGATATGCATCAATATGGAGAAGAGGTGGCATTGGATGTGCTTCGTGATGGAAAAAAGATTTCAGTCAAAGTAAAGCTCTCTATAAAAAAGAGTACAGAGCGTTCCAGTTTTGCTGAGTTTGAGTATGATAAGATGCCTACTTATTTTATGTTGGGTGGATATGTTTTTACCCCATTGACTCAAAACCTTTTGAACGCTTCAAATCAGCCTAACTTACCATTAAGATATGGGGCAACCAAGTTTCCAACACAAGACAATCAAGAGATTGTGCTTTTGTTAAAAGTATTGGCATCAACAATTAGCCGTGGAGATTATGGGGTTAGTTTCTGGAAAATTGATAAAATTAATGGTCAGAAGTTCAAGGATTTTAAAGATTTTTATAAATTGGTCACCACAAGCAAAGAGAAATATGTGATTCTTGAAGATAATGATGGTTCTAAAATAGTTATTGATAGAAAAAAAGCACTTGATATTCAAGAGGAGCTATTACAACGATATAGTATAAAAGCGACCAACTCTCCTGATTTAAAATAGTTAGGAGAGGGAGTTGATAATTTTTTGGGACTTTATGTCCCAGCACCATAAATTTTGTTGATTGAGATGTACTCCTCCTAACCATTTGTCTATCTGGTTGATATCTAACCAATTTATATCTCCCTTGATTACCTCTTTTCCTAAGGAGGTGATTTTTAGCTCTCTTCCTTCCTCCCTTGCGTTAAGTAGATTTTTATTTACCAACTCTTTTAGAATATTCCAAAAGAGAATATCTCCCATAAACTTAAGCTGTTCACTCTCTTGATACTGTTCAAATATCTCTTGTGGATGATGTACTCCTCCTTCAATAATTAGTAGTGCTTGATGAGCTGTACGAGAGAGACCATTGATGGTATTGGGGTACTCCTCTAGCATTCGAATGATACTATATTTTAGAAATGGAAGTTCAGATATATCATCGTCTTGTAGTCTAAACCACGCCTCAGGAGTAGGTGCAGAAAAAGCCGACCACGCTTTCTTTGCAATAATATAGAGGGTGTGTGAAACCAGCTCTTTGTTATAAAGAAGAAGCTCATCTAGCTCTTTTCGGGTATAGCTATAAAGGTGTCTCTCACAAGAGATATAGTAGATAGGAGTAGAGTTGTCTGCATATTTAAAAAACCAATCAAGAATTTGAATAAACTGGAGCTGGTCATAGAGGTCATTTTCAAACCAAAGTATGATTTTTTGATATTTTTTAAATGAGTTTAGTGTAGCATTTCTATCTTTAAAACTCTGATGTACCTCGTCAAAACTACCAAGCCCCTTGGTTGAGATATACTGGGCTCTGATTTTAGAGAGGGCTTCAAGCGATAAGTTTTCGGGAACAGGCCCCTCATGTAAAAAATCTTGCCATGGTAAAAATGTACCAGAAATCTCTGCCAATTTTAATTTTTTTATAATGGCTTCACCGTTAACTATATTTAAGACTTTATTCATATGTTTATCTCGATTTGTTATTTAATCTTTATAATCCATTATAACATAAATCAATAAAAATAACTATTAAAGTCCTAAAGTAACTTTGAGAGCTTAAGATATTGTTGATATAATATTAAACAAAATTTTTAATATATAAGATTAAAAAATTAAAAAGAAAGAACTAAAATTTATGAAAATAATTATACAATTTATTGTGCTAACACTTCTCTTTATATCAACGGTTGAAGCACGTAGTAACTATAATAAGTACTACTCAAACAGACACCTCTCAAAGATAGAAAAACGAGTAGCTTTAGCTTCGACTGTTAATAAAAAAGCGTTAAGAGAAGCATTTCGATTTTATAAAAAAAATAGATACAAGCAGCGACTCTCTAAACGATACATCGCTATTGCAGACTATACAAAAAAAGCAGGAAAAAAGCGTCTCTATATTATCAATTTATACAATGGAAAAGTCTATCAGCATCATGTGGCACATGGTAAAAAATCGGGTGCTAGAGGGGGACGGGTGTGGCGTTCTAGCAATAAACGTAACTCACATATGACTCCGTATGGCTTTTTTAAAGTAGGTATAAAAGAGAGGGTTACTGCTAAAAGAAAATATAAGTATCTGATGATAAGAGGTCTTCAAAAAAGTAATAAAAAAGTAGGTCTTCCAACACGGTTTGGTGGACGCGATGTGGTGGTGCATACTGCTGGTTATGTTAAGGGAGGAGGGCGAAGTTATGGATGTTTTGCCATTAAACCACAAGATAAGAGGGCAGTGTTTAAACGCCTCAAAACAGCTCTTCTTTACAGTTATACGGGAAGATAATATAAAATTGATATAAAAATTGATATAAAATAGGATAGAATTCCGTAATTAATTAATAAAGGGTTGATGATGGCAGTTAAATGTGCATTTCTATTTGCAGGACAGGGTTCACAAAGCGTTGGTATGGGAAAAGATTTTTTTGAAAATTCAGAGGTGGCAAAAGAGATGATAGCTGATGCCAGTGAGCGTACAGGCATAGATTTTGAGACACTTCTTTTTGAAGAGAATGATAATTTGGGTCAAACAGCGTTTACACAACCTGCTATCTTGTTGGTTTCAACCATTGCTCACAGACTTTTTACCGATGCTGTAGATATTAAACCTGTGCTTACAATGGGTCACTCTTTGGGTGAGTTCTCGGCATTGGTGGCAAGTGGTGCGTTGGACGCTGTAGATGCTGTTGAGCTTGTAAATCTTCGTGGTAAACTTATGGCAGAGGCGTGTTCCAAGCAAGAGGTTGGGATGATGGTCTCTTTGGGACTCTCTGATGAGGTTGTGGAGCAGATTTGTGAGGAGCAACGAGATGCAGGACTTCAGGTATGGGCAGTAAACTATAATGCTGATGGTCAGATTGTGATTGCAGGGGTTAAAAAAGATTTAGAGGTTTTAGCCCCTATTTTAAAAGAGGCAAAAGCAAAGAGAGCTATCTTGTTGGATATGTCAGTTGCTTCTCATTGTCCACTGTTAGAGAGTGCTGTTGACCCTCTCTCTGCTAAATTAAATGAGATGATAAAAGATGAGTTTATCGCTCCTGTTATCTCAAATGTAACGGCGAACGCATATTCTACAAAAGCAGAAGCGTTGGAGTTGCTACCTCAACAGCTGGTTCTTCCTGTAAAATATAAACACTCGATTGCAAATATAGATGCAGATGTTGATTGTTATATTGAGTTTGGTAATGGAAATGTTCTGAAAGGGTTAAATAGAAAGGCAACTAAAAAACCTCATTTTAATGTCTCTGATATGGCTTCCCTTGAAGCGACCATTGAAGCGATTAATGCACTCTAATATATATTTAAAAACTTATATCAATAAAAATATAAGTTTTAAGACAATGATATTTGTAATTGCCAATATTGCTATAAGATAGACAGGTGATCTGTTTATCTTCTCTTCAAGGTTCTCATCGTTTATTAAAAGTGATAGTCTGTTTATAAGTTTTGTTTTTATTTTTGTTTTCATGGTAATTATTCCTTTTAAGCTTTATATAGTTGAAGTATAAAATAAAATTGTATACAAATTATGAAACTAAAGATAGTTTGCTATAATTTCACAAAAAAAAATTAGGATTTATATATGAGTAAAATAGCTATAATGGGGGCAATGCCTGAGGAGATTGAACCACTGTTAAAAAAAGTAGAAAATGTTAAAAAAGTTGAATATGCAAATAACGCTTATTATGAAGCGACATATAAAGGTAAAGAGCTGGTCATTGCTTACTCTAAAATAGGTAAGGTTTTCTCCTCATTAACGGCTTCAACTCTGATAGAGAAGTTTGGTTGCTCTACGCTTCTATTTTCAGGGGTAGCAGGGGCGATTAATCCAGCATTGCATATTGGTGATTTGATTATTGCTGATAAGTTGTGTCAGCATGATTTGGATATTACTATTTTTGGTCACGCACATGGTTTTGTACCTGAGGGGGCGGTGTTTGTGGAGACAGATAGTAGACTAAGAGAGATTGCTAAAGGGGTAGCTTTGAAAAATGAGCTTACTTTAATAGAAGGAACCATTGCCACAGGTGACCAGTTTGTGGCATCAAATGAGCGAAAAGAGTTTATTTTATCTACTTTTAGTGCAGATGCCATTGAGATGGAGGGGGCAAGTGTGGCAGTTGTTTGTGATGCGTTAAATGTGCCATTTTTTGTGCTTCGTGCCATCTCAGATACGGCAAATGATGATGCAGGAGTGGATTTTGATGAGTTTATGGTAGGTTCTGCGATTATCTCTGCTAACTTTATCTTGGACATGGTCGAAAATATAGACCAATGAGCAGAATAGTATCCCCAAAATTACAGATTAGTAAAAAACTTCTGCGTGTGGCAGGAAAAACAAATGCAACTTTTAAACTTATAGGCGAGGGCGATAGGGTTCTTGTAGGATTGAGTGGAGGAAAGGACTCTTTGGCACTCATTCATATTTTAAAGTATATTCAAGCACATGCACCCTTTAAGTTTGAGTTTGAAGCATGTACTATTAATTATGGTATGCCTGGTGAACACTACAGTGACTTGGTGGAGCATTGTAGGGAGTATGAGATAAAACATACCGTGTGTGAGACCAATATTTATGAGATATCTAATGATACAATTCGAGAGAACTCCTCTTTTTGCTCCTATTTCTCACGGATGAGAAGAGGGGCGTTATATACATTTGCAGAGGATAATGGGTTCAATAAAGTTGCACTGGGTCATCATTTTGATGATGCTGTAGAGAGTTTTTTTATGAATATGTTTTATAATGGTACCATGAGGGCCATGGCTCCTATTTATAAAACCAATCGAGGATTTCATCTTATTCGACCTTTAATTGAAGCAAGAGAGAAGCAGTTACGGGCATTTTCAGATGATAATAATTTGCAACCCATTGGTGATGAAGTGTGTCCTGCAATGCTTAAAGATGTAAAGATGCCTCATGCACGTGCCAAAATGAAAATATGGTTGAAAGATTTGGAAAAAGATAGCTCAGGAGTGTTTAAAATGATACAAGCATCCTTCAAACACATACATGATGATACATTCTTAGACTCGACACGTTGGAAGAGAGATGATATTTAAAAATTTATTTAAGTATTTATAAACATAATAAAACTTTATTTTTATTATTAAGTTATAAAATTAATAAAAACCCTCTCTTTTTTCAGTATTATAGAATTTTGTATCTTTTCTTAAAGAAAAAATAGCTTATTATAAACTATCTTTACATTTTATTTTAAAGGAGAGTTTATGAAAAAAGAGATTTTAAAGAGTCTAATTGTGTCTGGTTTAGTAACAGGTCTACAGGCTGGAGGAGATATTGGGGGTGTGGTTTCATTTGAAAATCCAGATGTTAATATTGTAATTCCAGAGCCTGACTATGTTCCTGTTATGTCTGAGCCAGTAGTTATTCAAGCACCAGCACCCGCACCAGTTGTAGTTCCTGTACAAGCACCCGCACCTATAGTAGTTGTTCCTGCACCAGCTCCAAAGCCTAAGCCCGTAGTTAAAAAAGTTGTGCCAAAAGGACCAAGTAATTTTTATACTGTTCTTAAGGGAATCTCTATAATGGGTGATACCTATAACTGTAACTGTACAGACTCTGGATATGGAGCAGGTCTTGACCTTGGTTATAAACTAGGAAATGGTTTTGCAACAGAGTTGGGTCTTAGCTACGCTAAAAATGACTTAAATAATGTTTCAGGTGATGTATCACATAAGACAGGTTCATTGTCACTGGTTTATACTTATCCTCTTACTGATGTATTAGGTCTTTTTGGTAAAGTAGGATACATGATTGAAGAAAGTTCATTAACAGACAGCGAT
Organism: uncultured Sulfurovum sp.; assembly: GCA_964452815.1. Lineage (GTDB taxonomy): Bacteria > Campylobacterota > Campylobacteria > Campylobacterales > Sulfurovaceae > UBA1140. The sequence goes on along the minus strand of CAYVNI010000024.1, from coordinate 8,582 downwards.
AATGAATCTGGATTGGTTTATGGTGGAGGTCTTGAGTATGGTCTTGGCGGCAACTATGCAATTCTTGGAGAGTACCAAGCTACTACAATTGATTCACTTCGTGGTGATGCTGCCTCTTTAGGATTAAAGTATAACTTTTAAAAACTAAAAAAATTAAAAACTAAAAAAATAATCTCATTAATATGAGATTATTTCTCTATTATGGAGTAGTGAATAAAAAATTACTGTACAGTAGCAATTTTTTTTCCTTTCTTTTGAATTGGTGTGGGTACAAATCCCTCTCTGTTTATTCTAGCAATACGGATTTCTCTTGTTTTTGGCATTTTTCTAAGACAAAAACGGCATTCACGAGCTTCACGACTTTCTCTATCTATACGAACTTCTCTTTGTAAAACTTTATTGTTTTTGCTAAATATCAAATTAAGTTGTAATGAGTTTTTCTCAAGCATATGTGATGGTATTGGAGAAGAGGTGGCAAAAGAGCTTACAAGTATTAGCAGACTAAAAGTAGATTTCATTTATTTTTTCCTTTGTTATTATAATTAAATTTTAAAATTAATATTTTTTTAATAAATTGTTTATTTCTCAGAAGTATATCTATTTTTACTTAAATTTATAGGTGAATATTCGTAAATATATTTTATTACTATAAATTATTCTATAAAATATAAAAAATGAGATTTAATTGAGCAATTTTTAAATAATTCACGATTATTGACAATTAATATACTATCATATAGGTAACAAAATAAGAAAGGAGAAAATATGAGAAAAATACTTGGGAGAATATTTAAAGCACTTTTTTACAACAAGTCAAGAGAGTTACCAGAGGTTGGAATTTGTGTGGAGAGGTATAGATAGAGTCCAAATCTATTAGATAGATTTGAGGACAAAATAAAAGATTAAACTCTTAAAAACTTTTTTTCATAGAGAAAAGGTTTGATGTCAAGTGAGAGGTCAGAAAATTTTTGAATAAAAATTTCAAGAGATCCATTTGCTCCTATCCATGTATGGATATTGTTAAGACCATATTTTTTTTCAGAAGATGTAAAACCTTGATATGATTGAATCGCTGCGCGAAGACTCTTTATGAAATTTGTTTTTTCTTGATGGCTCATATTGATATTCCTTTTGTACTGCTTAGTTTTATATATAAGTTAATTTATCAAAAAATATCTTAAAGTTTGTTGATAAAAATAGAGAGTTAAGTTTTATATAAGGAAAACAAAACATTATAAAGTAGGCATAGACATATTGTTTGGTATAATATTAAATAAGATTTAAAGATAATAAAAAAGGTGTATTATGTCAAAAAAAGAAGAACCAAAGCTCAAAAAAATTGTGGTAGCAGCAGATGGATTGAGTCTTGGAATCTCAATGGTGGTAGCTGTTTTACTTGGAGTAGGGATAGGTCTTTTGCTTAAAAATATCTTTGATACTCCTTGGCTCTTGTGGTTGGGGGTTTTTTGGGGTATCTCTGCTGCTATTTTAAATGTCTACAAGGCGTATGAAAAACAGAAAAAATCTTTGGATGAACTGGCAGATGACCCACGATATCGGCATCAAAAATATGATGATAGTGATGAGGATGATAAGTATTAATGAAAAATATTATTAATGCTCTCCTTATAATAGATATTGGTATCATAATTTTTTGTCTGCTAAGTGGAAATAGAGTGTGGTTATTGAACTCTCAAATTGCTTTTGTAAGCTCCTCGCTTATCATGTTTGCCTCTATTATCTCTTATAGTAATATGGTACAAGCTAGATTAGATATGGGCATGGTTGTAGCTGATGACAATCGTGATACAACATTAGATAAGATTGAAGATCCTTTTGATTTGTACTCCGAGGATAAAAAAAGTTTACCTAAAGAGGAACTCAAAAAGGAACTTAAAGAGGAACTTAAAGAGGAGAAGAGTCTAAAGGAAGTGGTGGTAGAGGAGAAAAAGAATTTGAAAAAAAATCGTCGTTCAATTTGGCAAACTGCCAAAGATTCCAAAGCTGCGTTGTCATTTTATCGTTTGGGTGCGTATGCAGTTTTGATTTTTGGCTTTTTTTACTTGAATAATAATAAAATATTGGATATCTCTTCATATCTTTTTGCATTGGCTCTTCCGCCTGTTATTGTAGTCATCATGTTAATGCGTCAAAAATAGAAAAGTTGATTGACATAGACTAAGAGTTTCTGATATAATAAGCTCAAATAATTAAAACGTTGAACTAAGGAAAAAGATGGCTAAGAGTTTATATGAGACATTAGGTGTTAATGAAAGTGCAAGTGCTGATGAGATTAAGAAAGCTTACCGTAAGTTGGCACGACAGTATCACCCTGATGTAAATAAAGAAGAGTCAGCTATTGACAAATTTAAAGAGATTAATGCAGCTTATGAAGTTCTTTCTGATAGAAAGAAAAAAGATGAGTATGATATGTATGGTGACCAGATATTTGGTGGTCAGAACTTCCATGATTTTGCACAACAACAAGGCAATGTTGACCTTGATGATTTACTAAAAAATATTTTTGGTGGAGGAAGTAGGGGTTCAGCTTTTGGAGGAGGAAGTAGTAGTAGTGGATTTGGAGGATTTGGTGGTAGCAGTGCGTTTGGAGGAGGAGGTTTCTCTAGTTCAGGAGCTGATTTAAATCAACGTACAACCATTACTATCTCTTTTTATGTTTCAGTAAAGGGTGGAAAACATAACATTTCTATTAATAATGAGAGCTTTGATTTAAAGATTCCTGCAGGGATTAAAAGTGGTGATAAACTTCGAGCCAGAGGAAAAGGAAAGAGTGGAGGAGGTCAACGTGGTGACCTAATTATTGTGGTTGAAGTCGCAGACTCTGGTGACTATGAGAGAAAAGGAAATGATCTATATAAGACTTTTGATGTCCCGTTAAAAATGGCTCTCTTTGGTGGTAAAGTAGAGGTTGACACTTTGGATAAAACAGTAACATTGAAAGTTCCTCAAAATACCAAAAATGGACAAAAATTTAGAATAAGAGGTGCAGGTATTGTTGACAGAAAAACTTCTCTAAGTGGAGACTTGTATCTCTCCTCTAACATTATTTTACCAGATATCAATGAATTAGATGAAGCATTTAAAGATTCTCTTGAGGCGAACCTTCCTCCTGTCTCATCTCATGCTGAGAAGGCACATGATGCATAGTTATGATGAACCTGTTTACCTTATTTCTGTGGTGGCATCTGTTTTGGATATCCATCCACAGACGTTGCGTCAGTATGAAAAAGAGGGTCTTATTACTCCCTCTCGTACGCAAGGTCGTATGCGACTCTACTCTCAACGTGATGTGGATAAGATAAAGTTAATTCTTCGTTTGACGCGAAAGATGGGTATTAACTTAGCAGGTGTGGATGTTATTTTAAAGCTTAAGTATCAGATGGAAGCGATGACGGAGGAGATAGATAGTCTCCGTACCGAACTAAGTAAAGTCAATCGTAATGGTTCTGTTCCTACGCATCAAGCTGTAGTTACCACCAGCAATTACGATATTATAATTTTTGAAGATTTAAAATAAATCTTCTTTCTCTTCTCTTCTCTTCTCTTTCTATTGTGTTATTACCAGTAGTGTATTCCCTCGTCGATTAATATAGATTCGTTTTGACTGTCCTTTATACTTCTTAAAACTTTTACTGGCATCACTAACCGTTTTAACATCCATATTTTCAATCTGTATAATAATATCTCCAGGGCTAAACCCTGCAATAAATGCTTTAGAGTTTATCTCTACATCTTCGACAATAACCCCCATGATATGTGTTGGAATTTGAAATTCATTCCTATTGCTATCATTTAGATTATTAATATGGAGACCATCAAAATTTTCATCGATATTACTAATATTAATGGTCTCTCCACCGATACTGGCAAGTTTTACCCTCTGTTTTATTTTTTTTCCATCTCTCTCCAAGGAGATAACCACCTCTTCATGTGGGCGGTAGGAGGTAATTATTTGTTGTAATTCATGAGGGTTTTTCAGTTTTTTCCCATTTACTGCGTAGAGAAGGTCACCCCGTCTTAGTTTTGCTTTATGGGCAGGTGAGTTATCCTGCACATCGGTGATGATAGCACCCTCTGTGCTAGTATAAATTTGATTGTGTTGTTTGTTTACTTTAATGGTATTTACCCCTAAAAAACCACGAACAACTTTTCCATCAAGAACCAGTTTGGTTACAACATTTTTAACCATATCTATAGGAATACTAAATCCTATTCCTTGATTTCCTCCACTTTTTGAGAGGATAGCAGAGTTTATGCCTATTAATGCACCACGAGAGTCGATTAATGCACCACCTGAGTTACCAGGGTTGATAGAGGCATCCGTTTGTATAAAGTTCTCATATTGGTTAATCCCCACACCAAATTTATTAAGTGCTGAAACAATTCCTTGGGTAATGGTCTGTCCTACCCCAAATGGATTACCAATGGCAAAGACTACATCTCCTAGTTGAATATCATCAATATTACTAAATACAATAGGTTTTAAATCGTTTGTCTCTATTTTAATAACAGCTAAGTCTGTCCCTTTGTCTCTGCCTATGATTTTTGCAATGTACTCTCTGTCTCGCCCATTAATGGTGACAGATATCTCATCTGCACCATCAATGACATGATTGTTGGTAATGATAAATCCATCTTCTGAAATAATAACCCCTGACCCCAAAGAGTTTTCACTCTTATTGGGTGGCATTTTATTTCCAAAAAACTCCTCAAAAAATTGACGGTTCAAGTTCCCTTTGTAGTTAATAGTTCGATTTGAGATATTTACTACAGAGTTCATGGAGTCTTTTAAGATGGAATGAAATGATAAAATTTCATTTTGACTGTTTGGTAGTTTATGTTTTGGGTTTTTGGGTGCATTTTCAAAAGTAATGGTATTTGCAACAAGGTTTATGCTGAGTAGAGTTATGATTAGAATGGTTTTTTCAATCATCTGTTTCCTTTAGTTCTTTTTGATATTATAGTTATTTTATGTTTAGAAAGATATGAGATGAAGTAGTTGTAAAAGGAGTAAAGGGGAAGATTTTTTGTTAATTTTCATATCTAAAAAGTTATATCAAATATCTGTTGTGATTTACTTCAAATCATTTTGGAGTTTTTTACTCCAATAGTAAGAAGAGAGGATAGGAGATAACTCCTCTTCTTCTATCTTTCATGTTTGTATTATAGGGTAGTAGTGTAAACAGATGAAAAACAAAAAATAAACAGTTAGTTAATGTTAATAAATAATTTTAATGATTTTTCTAAATCTTTGGGGGTGTCAATTCCAAAACTTTTTGATGTAACTTCTACCATTGCAATCTCATATCCATGATATAACGCTCGTAACTGTTCGAGTTTCTCTATCTCTTCTAGTGGAGTAGGGGAGAGGTTGCAAAAACGCTTTAAAGATTTTTTGGTAAAGCCATAAATCCCCAAGTGTCCTTTATATTCATTGAAATGGTGGTCACGAGGGTAGGGAATTTTTGCCCGTGAAAAATAGAGTGCCAACCCCTCATCTGTTGAGACCAATTTGACGATATTGGGGTCATCTGCTTCTGGATTACTCATTGTTTTATAACAAGAGTTCATCATGATTCTCTCATTGGTTCTGTTTTTTGTGGTCAAATTAAAAACAGCTTGAACCACCTCAGTCTCTATAAAAGGTTCATCCCCTTGCACATTGATAATAATTTCATCATCAGGGAGATTTAGTTTTTGAGAAGCTTCATAGATACGGTCTGTCCCAGAATTATGCTCCATAGAGGTCATAACAGCCATAATATTATGCTCTTTGGCAACCCTTATTACCTCCTCTGAATCTGTAGCAATAGCCACCCTATCAATACTCTCTACAGCTTTTGCAGTACGGATAACCATCGGCAACCCTGCAATATCAGCCAACACTTTATTGGGGAAACGGCTTGAACCGACCCTTGCAGGAATAATTATCATCTTATGCCATCAACTCAGTCATAGATTCACTCGCAGATTTAATCGCATCTTCTATCATCTCATCAGTTGTCTTGGTTGAGATAAACCCTGTCTCAAAAGATGAACAGGCAAGATAGACCCCTTTTTCAAGCATCTTTCCATGAAATTTACCAAAGAACTCGCTGTCGTTCTCCAACGCATCATCAAAGTTTTTAACCACTTTTTTGGAGAAGAAAAATCCAAACATAGAGCCTCGTACTTCTGTTACCATAGGGATACCAAGTCTATCAGCAGTAGCTTGGAATCCCTCTGTAAGTCGTTTGGCTCTTTTTTCTAATGTCACATAGATACTAGGGTCTGCTTTTAGCATCTCTAGTGAAGCCAATCCTGCTGCCATTGCCACAGGATTCCCTGAGAGTGTCCCTGCTTGATAGATAGGTCCTTCTGGTGAGAGTTGAGCCATAATCTTATCACTAGCACCAAACGCTCCCACAGGCATACCAGCACCGATAACCTTACCAAGTGTGATAATATCTGCTCTTACACTTGTAATCCCCTGAGAGCCTGTTAAAGAGGCTCTAAAGCCACTCATCACCTCATCAAAGATAAGCAACGCCCCATGCTCATCACACAACGCTCGAAGCTCTATCAAGAAATCTTCATCAGCAGGAACAAGACCCATATTTCCAGCAATTGGCTCAATCACAACAGCACCAACCCCCTCTTTGCTATCTGTAAAACACTTTTTGACACTCTCTATATCGTTATAGGTAGCAAGAAGTGTATGTTTGGTTAAGTCAGCAGGAACACCTGGACTCGAAGGATTTCCAAAGGTCGCCATACCCGAACCTGCTTGAACCAATAGAGAGTCAGCATGACCATGATAACAGCCTGTAAACTTGATAAAATCGTCACGTTTGGTATAGCCACGAGCCAAACGAATCGCTGACATTACCGCCTCTGTCCCTGAGCTTACAAAACGTACACGGTCAATCCCCTCAAACATATCTACAATATGGGTCGCCAGTTTGGTCTCCCCTAGCGTAGGTGCTCCAAAGCTAAGACCTTTTTTCACAGCCTCTATCACAGCTTTTTCTATGGTATCATGTGCATGACCTAAGATAAGTGGTCCCCAACTCTGTACAAAATCAATATACTTATTTCCGTCGATATCTATTATATATCCACCCTTTCCTCTATCTATAAAAGGTGGAGTCCCCCCAACACTTGAAAATGCTCTAACGGGTGAATCCACACCACCAGGAATAACCTCACACGCCTCTTTAAATGCCTCTTGACTTTTGTTATAACTCATTATTTAATGTCCTTTTTTATCCAGATTAAAATTTTTTTGATTATACTATCTTTCTTTATATAGATTTATGAGTTTAGGATAAGATATGAGAATATTATTGGCATTTATCATCACGGTTATTATCTATATTGTACTCATTGTATTATATGTTCTCTATTTTCAAAATATCAAGGTCTCCACCTCTAAAAAAGAGTCTGAGCATATTATAAAGATAGATATCAAAGATATTCCAAGATATGTTAAAAAAATAGAGCCTCAAAAAATAATTAAGAAAAAAATTATACCCAAAAAAATAGTGCCAAAAAAAGTTATAAAAAAAGTGGTCAAAAAAGTAGTAAAAAAGAAAAAAATAATAAAAAAAGTGGAATCGGAGGCTTCAGCCCCGAAAAAACCAAAAACTCCTATTTTTATAGAAAAAGAGGAGATGGTTGAGTATCTGCCTGAGATAATAGAGGTTGAGGAGAGGTTTATCGAAGAAGAATATACACAAGAAGAAACCATAGAGTATGCGTCAATAGAGCCATATGTCCCTCCAGAGATTATTTTAGAAGAAGCACCGATAATACAAGAAGAGCTGATAATAGACAACATTATAGCCGAAGAGGATATGCTCTATATTCCCAACCCTATTATAAGTAAAAATGAACCAACCAAAGCATCTCGCTCTCTCGCTTCCCTTTTAGGACAGAGTAGCATCCCTGTGGACAACTTGCCAAAATCCCCCCTTATCCAAAAACTCTACGGTACATCATTTGATAGCTTTACCCCCATACAAAAAAAGTTTATTGTTGATAAGTTAGGCTCTATCCATCATATTACCCAAAGCACACTGACACGCCGAGGCTACCCAGCAGGAGCAGTGGCGATGCAGACAGGACAAGAGGGCGAGAATATTGTCTCATTTGATTTGCACCCCAATGGTGACATCTCAAATCTAAGACTAGAGCGAGAGATAGGATATCGTGCATTAGATGAGAATACATTACAGACGATTAGAATCGCTTATAAAGATTATCCTTACCCTACAGAGACCACACATATTGTCTTTTATGTAGAGTATTCTATTTTTGGATATTAAATGAGAGTAAAATATTTATCTGCTCTTTATCTGAAACATTAACTTCTGAAACATGAAATTTTTATCATCATTTTTACCCACTGCTTCTGCTAAGTTGGCTGTGCCTGTTTTGGATATAATTTCTTGACCTTTTTCTGTGAGTGAAAAGTTTAAAAACTGTCTTGCCCATTTGGTTGGTTTTTTAGCCAAATAGATAAAAAAAGGTCTTCTTAGTTTGTATTTATTGTGAGAGATATTCTCTTTGGTTGGGGCAAT
>CAYVNI010000023.1:0-11256 GCA_964452815.1 uncultured Sulfurovum sp. | reverse complement strand
GATGAGAGAGCCACCACCACCCCATCCACCTTTTTATCATTATAGAAATTCACCCCCTCAATAGAGAGGTCTCGAATATCTCCAATAAGAAAAAAATCCGAAACTATCGCAGAGGTTTTTCCAATATCCTCATCTGATTTTCCCTTAAGCACTCCCTCTATGAGCTTCTCACCCTGATACTCATAGCTATCACGCTTGGCTTTAATCTCACCAAATAGCTTGTGACTCTCTGGATTTTTACGCACATAGGGATACTCCATAAAATAGCTCAAATACTCCTCTGCTTGGGCATATTTCTCATCATTGACAAGCTTTTGAGTATGAGGGATAGGGTCAATCTGTGCCAATGTCCGAATATCAAACAGTTTTCTCTCTTGTAAAACAAGCAAAGAGAGTGCCACAAGCAGAAGAAAAAAGAGATAAAAAAAGGGTTTATATAAGATTTTCATAACAATACCTCTGGGTTTATATTTAAAAAAATTATAGCATCTCTATCTACAATAACTCTTGATTATCCTAATGATACATCCCTGATATAATCTTTTCTTCATCTCCTACTCCATATTCTCTCTGAAAAAAAGTTGAAGAACTTCTCTAAACGTCTCATCGAGTCGTGCATCTATCACCAAAAACTTTTTGCTAATAGGATGGGTAAAGTAGATACGACTGGCAACTTCTAAAGTTAATGCAAAAATCAGTTTTGAAATACCACAATATTAGGTTTTATGGTTTTAATCACTTCTAACCCCACTTTTTCTGCCATTATCTCAAAACTTTTAGGTGTAAAGAAGCTTATATGGGTGATATCCCGTCTGTACCACCAATCCAAAAACTCTTTATCATTGGTTGAGGGGAATTGTGTCATAAGGATGATATACCCGTTATTATTTAGTGATTTTACCAAGGTAGTTAAAATAGAAAGGGGGTTTTGTAGATGTTCAAAAACCTCCGTTGATGTGATAAGGTCATACTTCTTTCCCTCATACACTTTTTTGGGAAAATAATAGAGGTCATACTGCTCAACTGCCAATCCCCTTCGTTTAAGTAACTCAGCCAAAACAGGACCCGAACCACACCCAAACTCCAATGCACTCTCTATAGTTTCAAAATAAGGTTCAATCGCTTTGGCAATAAATTTCTCAAACATCTCCACATAACCAAGGGATTCAAAACTATTCTCATGTTTGTCATAGTGTGCTTTTTCTCTCTTTTTATCTACCATACAGGCATCATTTAAGTAGATAAACCCACAATTTTGACAACGATAATAGTCCAAGTTTTTCTTCATATCATTTATTTTACTTGTTGCACTATTACAAATTTTACACTGAAACATTTTTTCTTCTTTTTACAACATTATAGCACAGTAATATCCTTTACTTAGTATCTATTTTTTTCTTTTTCTTGTGATATCTTCTTAATTTAGAAAACTATATAATTAATTAATATAAAACATGATAGAGTAATGGATACATTCAAAAAAAGGAAGAAAATGAAATTACTACTTACACTTATGATTACAGCTTCAGCTCTCTTAGTTGCAGGTGGAGACATCATGCCTGTTAAGGTTGTTACCAAATATGAAAAGATTGAGGTTAAAGTTGCTTCAAAATGTTTCAAACCAAATATCAAAAAATGTCCTGATTGTGAAGATGTCGCAGAGCTTTGCCCCTATAATGGTGAAGATTTACCTATCGCAAAAACAGAAATTTGTGAAGGTCTTGTAAGACAACAAGCTCAACATCAACCAAGATATTAATTGTTACTCCACCTTTTTAGGTGGGGAAATACCAACCGATAGACATCTTCTCGGCTTCTCCATTCATATTTTTTATCCTCTTTTAACTTAGTGAAAAAAAGATTACCCGAATCTCTCCAGGCATCTAATACAATACTATCCTCAATCCCCTTTCCTTTCGCGGAGACAGCCAATGCATTATGTTCAAAATAGCCATCAATATCTGCTCCGACATAGTGAAGTTTTAGGGTTTGATATTGTTTGCTATCTAAAAATCTCAATAAATCCTCTGCCCAATCATAACAGAGACCTCTTTTTTTAATTCCCATATTAATTAGCGTATTGTGCCACAAAGGAGGAGAGACCAATTCATATTTTTTTACCAATTTACGCGAGAAAAAAACTGCACCTTTGGCTAAATCTTTAGCCTCTTCTTTGTCAATTGTAATATCTAAATCCTCTACCATATGAGTGAGTCTCTCTATTTTTTTTGAGAGTCCCAAAGAGCTAGGGGTAGAGAGAGGAGTGAGACTGCATCCTGAAAAAAGAAGCACCCCCCAAAAAAGTAAAAAAAATCTTCTAAATCTCTTTTTGATGATATTCCCTAACGATAAAGAACATCATCAGGATTAACATATAATAGAGGAAGATAGTTATAGAAGAGATACATCACAATCATCATCAATCCAATATAGAACCAAACATTTCGAGGATTTAATGCCACAAAAATACCCCCAACAACTCCTGCGATTAATCCCCCAATATGGGCACTCAAATCCACACTGGGAAACGCCAATCCAATCCCAAGATTCAAAACTAAAAGAACCCCAAAGCTTTTCATAAACTCCATAAACTGATTTTGCATTCTCTCACGATGTACCAACACAAACCCAGCCAATGCCCCAAAGAGTCCAAATATCGCTCCACTTGCTCCAACCCCTACAGAGAGAGGATGAAAATAGATAGAGACAAAGGAACCAATAAAAGCAGAGAAAAAGTAGATAACAAGATACGAGATTTTAGAAAATAGCATCTCAACAGAGCGACCCACAATAAAAAGAGAGAGCATATTCATCATAATATGTTCAATACCTCCATGCAAAAACATGGCACTAACCAATCGCCACACCTCACCCTCTAGCACTACCAACGGACCAAAGAGTCCCCCTATGGTCGCCAGATACTCAGCTGACATATCCATCACATCTACCCCTCCTAAAAGAGGAAGCAGAAAAACAATAATATTAATAGTCATCAAGCCATAAGTGACAGGGTACTGTTTAAAATTTTCGATAAGAACTCCTACTAAATATATTAGATGAATTATAACAGATTATCGTAGTGTAATTGGCATAGCTCCTCCCAAAGATAAGTAGCTATTTAATCCGAAAAAAAGTACTACCACTCCCCGAAAAGTACCATTCATTAAAGTACCATTCATTTTTTATCATTTGATGATGAAATAGCATTTGTAGTTTAGGGTAAGCGATATGAGAAGCTCTATATAAATCATTTGCCTCCATTGCATTCACCTTTGATAATACTTCTCTTGTTGTCAATTTCTCCCATCCTTTAAAACGTGTAGGTTCGATTTTATCCAACAGATATCTCTTAAATGTCTTATAAACCAAAGGTGTATCACAATGAATATCAGGCATAAAAAGCTCTATCTCAAATGGTTCATCCTCAAAAGGCTCAACTATCTCCCCAAATCCACTCACATTGGCACTATTATAGTCATAAACAAAAAAGGGAATATCAGCCCCAACAGTAGAACCCATCTTCGCAAGGGTAGGGGTGTCTATCTGTAAATCACAAACCTCATTAAATAGACGCATAAAAGCCCCTGCATCCGAGCTTCCCCCACCAAGACCTGCACCTGTTGGAATTTTTTTATCCATGACTACTTTATGGTGTTTAAAAAAATCTGTCTTAATATTCATGGCTTTGAAGCTTTTATAGATAGTATTGGACTCCACAGGCACATCTCCACACCCCTCAATAATAAATGTTTCACACTCTTGTGGTACAAAACTGATAGTATCATAGAGGTGAGGTACTCTGATAAAGCGTGAGAGTAGGGTATGATAACCGTTTTTATGTCCTGTGATTTTTAGGAAAGTGTTTATTTTTGCGTGGGCTTTTATGGTCATTGTTTTCTCCATTTTATATAATTAAAGGAATAAAAAACTTACTCCTTTTTTGATATTCAATATACTCTTTATCATGCCCAGACCATAGCCTCTCTTCTCGTTTAGCCTTTAGCCAAAGAACCAAAATAAGCATTAAAAAAAGCAAAATCTCCATAATCGTAGGGTTCGCCAAAACCAAAGCAGACATCATAAGGATAACCGAGCTGTACATAGGGTGGCGTATGTAACCATAAATACCTGTTGTAACAAGCTTGGAGTTCTCTTTTAGTTTGGGTTGAATATTAAAATTTCCAAGTTGGTTATGGCGTAATGCCCAAACTCCCAAAGTTGCCCCCAAAGCAAAGAGTGCCAAAGGGTAGGGTGTAGCAAAAAAGTGACGACCAAATAGAATCATTATTCCAATAATGCCAAACTGTAACACGACCAAGATATTAGGGTAGTAGTTTTTTAATAAACTCATTGATTAAACTTCTCCATTCGATTCAATTTATACTTCACCTCTCCCTCAACTATCTCAATAATAGAAAAAAATTTCTCTCGCTCTACCCAATATGTACCATCCTCTTTGGTTTCAAAATACTCCAAAGTAAGCTTTTTTCCAAGCTTCATATACTCTTCGTCACCTGTATAGATATTTTGAGGAATTTTTAAAAGTTTTAGAGGGTCAAGGGCTTTTTCATCTTCAAATCTAAACGTACCTTCATGGTCACGTCTTAGGCTTGAAAGGGTGGCATCTACACCAAGCTTATCGGCGACCATTGCACCCAAAGATCGAATGTATGTCCCCTCTGAAACGACGGTTTCAAAATGAACAAAAGGGTGGTTGTAGCGTACCAAGTGGATGTCGTAAATGGTAGAGGTTATCTGCTTTAGGTTGACCTCCTCTCCTGCTCTTGCCAACTCATAGGCACGTTTGCCGTTTACTTTTTTGGCAGAGAATTTGGGTGGGTAGTAGGTGAGTTCTCCTCTTAGGGATTCTAAGGCTTGGTAGATGTCATTGATACTGAACTCTGAAACAGTTTTAACGTAGTCTACATTTTCTATATCAAGGCTTTGTGAGTTTGCCCCTAGCCATAGGGTAGCAGAGTAGGCTTTGGGTGTTTTTTTAAGGTACTGAAATAGTTTTGGGTATTGACCTGTGGCAACGATGAGGCAACCTGTGGCAAAGGGGTCAAGTGTGCCAGAGAAGCCTACTTTTTTGGTGTTGTATTTTCTTTTGACGTAACCCATGTAGCCGTTTGAGCTTTTAAATATGGGTTTGTTTACTACAAATAGTCTGTTCATGATTGCCTTATTTATGGGGTGGAGTATCAAACTGCTTGGACAAAAGAGCTAAGTATCTCTTTTTTATTTCCACCAAAATTGATTTTTAGTTTGTATTGATGTCCTGATTTTGTGGAGCTTTGTACCCTGCCAATCCCAAACAGTTTATGTTTGATGAGGTCGCCTTTTTTGAAGGCAGAACTTTTGGTAATCTTTAGACTTTCCCCTTTTATTAGTCCTGCTTCGGCTAAAAATCGGCTTTTTAAGATACGCTTTCTTTGACCTTTATAGAAACGGCTGTTGACATAACATAGGGTAAGATAGGTTTTGGCTCTGGTGATGGCAACATACCCTAAACGTCTCTCCTCTTCCATATTAGTGCCTTCGTTTAGCATTGGGAAGAACCCCTCTTCCATTCCAATCACATAGAGATGCTCAAACTCTAACCCTTTTGATGCGTGTATGCTCATAATGGTAATGGCATTTTCATCTACTTGGTCTTGTTCACTCTGTAAAGAGATGTTATTTAATAAGAGTTCAAGTGTAAGATTTGGATTTTTTGTGGTACTTTCTCTAAAAAAACCATAAAACTCGTCAATATTTAGCATTCTATCCTCTCCATCTACCATTGCACCATAATACTTCTTGAGTCGGATTGTCTCTTCAAATGCATCAATAAAGTTGTGGAGGGAGTTTTGAGCTTCTCCTCTAAGTCGGTTAATCTCTTCTGTAAACAATTTTGCAGAGTTTGCTGCTTTTTTACTGATGATGGTAGCTATCTCTTCGACTGTTTTACTATTGATAAGCTCAAAGATAGAGCTTCTATTCTCAAATGCTGCTTTTTTAAGTTTATCTAAGGATACTTTTCCAATACTTCGTTTTGGTTTGTTGATGATACGCTCCAAGGAGAAGTCATCATTGGGATTGGTGAAAATTCTAAGGTAGGAGATGATATCTTTTATCTCTGCTCGGTCATAAAAACGCATTCCTCCTAGTAGTTTAAATCCTAAGCCCTCTTTGGTAAAACCCTCTTCTATGGAACGAGAGAGTGCATTGATTCGGTAGAGTACGGCTATCTCATGTGATGGAACCCCTTGGATAAGTAGCTCTTTGATATCTCGTGCGATACTTTTTGCTTCGAGTGATTCATCTAGGGCGTGAAGCAGGTGTATGGATTGTCCTTTTCCACGAAAGGAGGTAAGGTTTTTACCTATTCGTTGGCTATTGTGTTCTATAAGCTCATTTGCCGCTTCTAGGATAGGTGAAGTGGAGCGATAGTTTGTCTCTAGTTTTACAGTTTTTGTATTTTTAAAATAGAGTGAAAACTCTAAAATATTTCGGATGTTTGCACCACGCCATCCGTAGATACTCTGGTCATCATCTCCTACCACACAGAGATTATTATGCTCTGAGGCTAATAGCTCTAGCAGTTTAAATTGAAGCTCATTGGTATCTTGGTACTCATCAACCATAATATATTGATATCGGTTGCTTGTTTCGATTCGTAACTCATTATTAGCTGCAAGTATCTGATATGTGAGCATAAGTAGGTCATCAAAATCAACAAGATTGTTTTCAGTAATCTCATTTTGATAATCGCTATAGATAATTGCAATTTTTTTATAGTCAGGAAGCTCTGCTTTTTCTACAATCTCATCAGCTGTTAATAGGGTATTTTTATATTTTGATATCTCTGAAGAGATAAAGGCTATATTTAAATCTATTGCGTGTTTTTTTGCGATACGTTTTATAATGCGTTTTCTATCGTCAGAGTCAATAATAACAAAATTATTGGCACGTCCAAGCTTTTCGATATGAAATTTGAGAAAAAGAAGACCAAATTTGTGAAAGGTACACAGAAGTGGCATGGAGGTAGTCTGTTGTTTTATAAGCAGATTTGCACGTTCTCGCATCTCTTTGGCTGCTTTATTGGTAAAGGTTAAGGTCAGTGTGTTTTGTGGGTCAATTCCCACTTCTCCTATAAGATAAGCTAATCTTGTTGTTAATGTTTTGGTTTTGCCACTTCCTGCTCCTGCCAAGATAAGTAGCGGTCCATCAATGTGTTCAACTGCCTCTCGTTGTGCCGTATTTAGGTTATTTATTGCGTCTTTCATAAACTACTCTTGTGTCTTATTAATTTTCTTTATTATACCCATAAATGGATTAATTATCTATTTTATGAAAATATTTGAGAAACTTATAAAGTTTTTTAACTATAATCTGTTATAATGATTTAAATTCAAAAAGAATATAAGTATATTGATAAGGGTACATAATGTTAAGAGATTTTGTAAAAATGGAAACTTTTCTCACTGTTGCAAGGGAGAGAAGCTTTTCAAAAGCGTCTGCAAAGCTGGGGATATCTCAACCCGCAGTAACGCAACAGATTAAGTTTATAGAGAAGTATCTGGAAGCAAAGATTATCGACAGAAAAAAGAATGGAATACGTTTAACAGCTGAAGGTGAAGAGTTATATTCAATTGTAACGCATTTAGAAAAAGCTATTGGGATTCTTGAAAAAGATGTATTGAAAATTATTAATAAAAAGATGACATTTAGACTCTCAGCTTCTTTTACAATTGGCTCTTATGTTATTCCTGGTGAGTGTCTTAATACCATCTCTGAGACCATTGGTAATGACATTAATCTTAGTATTGACAACTCAGATAAAGTTATCGCTGCACTAAAAGATAAAAAGTGTGATGTGGGTCTTATTGAAGTGCCTATCTTTGATGATGATCTAATTTATAGGGAGTGGTTCGATGACGAGCTTGTTATTGTTTCAAATTCACCACTGCCTAAACTTCTTAGAACAGAAGAGTTATATGAGTTCAAATGGGTTTGTCGTGAAGAGGGGTCTCATACACGTAAACTTATAGGGGAAGTTTTTGAAGAGTTGGGTGTCTCTTGTAAGAGTTTTAATGTCCTCTCTGAAGTAAGTAACACCACCGCTGCTTTGCAGAGTGTAAAACGAGCTAAAAAAGAGGGTGAATCTCCAACGGTTACGGTTATTTCAAAACACGCTGTAGCAGAAGAGGTGCATAGAGGGGAGCTATATGAGTCTCGAATGCATGGGTATACCATGAGTCGAAAGTTCTATATTGTTTACACCAAAGAGAATAAAAATAACGCATTTGTAGACAATGTCGTTAACTATATTCTATCTGGAAATTGCTAATCAAATGCTTCTAAGACTTCTTTCGTTTTAGAAGTTTCGCATTTTTAGGATTGTTAAGCAGTGCCGACATGGAGTCTAACTCCTCAATTTTCTCTTTTGGGGAGGTGATGTTGATAAGAATAGGATACTCTCCTACAAATATCTGTTTGATTGCTAAAATAGGTATCTGTACCAAAGCACCAAAGTTTTCTGATCCAAAACCTGCTTCAAATTGCAATTTATCAACCTCTAGGGCCGCACTCTCAAATGAGTAATTTGCCAACATAAATAGGGTAACTTCAGGAAGTGATTTAAGTATCTCTACAGGAAGTGTGGGTTCAAACTCTACATGGGCTACTTCACACGCCACGCCAAACTCTTGGTTTGATTCAAACAAAAATTCAATGGTTCGAAATATATGCTCTTCCATAATATCTTGAAAAGGGGCTTGTCGTAAGTTGTCTAAAGGCATTGGCTCTCTTTTATAATTATCTCGGTTATACTCTTCTGAATCTGAAATCCTATCATAGCATTCATTAGAGCAAAGTTTAAAAAGTGTTTTATATCTTCACTTTTTATATCTTTCTGCTTTAAAAAGCCACTGTTTAAAAGTTTCATTCTCATTGTTCCTTCTAAAAGAGGAGTTGTTGGGGTAACCCAACCTCCCCCATCATAAAAGGCAATATTTGCAATAGTAGTATCGGTGAGGAGTCCATCCTTTTCAATAATTATCTCTTGAGATGGACAACAACCTTTTTTTAGGCTATCAAGTGCTTCCCTATTTGCATATTTATAATTATATTCTATGTTGCTTTGGACTATGTTAAAATTTCTAATTTTTTTGGCTTGATAGGGAATATATTCAATAGAGAGTATCTCTTTAGCATAAATAACCCGACAGCGAAAGAGACCTTTTGCTGGAGCCTCTATCTGCTTTTGAAGGTATAGGGGTAGGGTATCTGTAAAAAAAGCTTGACGTGTATGGTTACATCTTCTATTATGCCATTCGATATTATAAATTTTTCCATTATATATTTTTATTGTCTCTATAAACATAAGCTTCTTAAAATATTACTCAAAGAGTTCAGTTGACATATATCTCTCTGCCGTATCACACAAAACAGTAACAATTACTTTTCCTTGGTTCTCTTTTCGTGAGGCGACTTCAAATGCAGCTGTGAGGTTTGCCCCTGAAGAGATACCTACCAGTAGCCCCTCCTCTTTAGCAACTCTTCTTGCCATCTCAAAAGCACTCTCATCTTCTACCTTAATAATCTCATCAATAATATTGGTATCTAAAATTTCAGGAATAAATCCCGCACCAATCCCTTGTATTTTATGAGAACCCATCTCCTCACCATTTAAAACAGCTGAGTTACTTGGTTCTACTGCGACTGCTTTGAGATAAGGGACATGCTCTTTTAGTACCTCGGATGTTCCCATAAGTGTTCCACCTGTCCCAACAGAAGAGATGAAGAAATCGATATTTTTATTGGTATCTTTTAAAATCTCTATGGCAGTGGTTCTTCTATGAATGGTAGGGTTATCAGGATTTTGAAACTGTTGAAGCACAAACCCATTTAACTCTTTTGCCAAATCTTCTGCTTTGGAGATAGCACCACCCATTCCTGATGAGGCAGGAGTTAAGACAATCTTAGCTCCTAGATGTGTAAGCAGTTTTCGTCTCTCTATGCTCATAGACTCAGGCATGGTCAAGATAAGCTTTATTCCTTTAGAGGCACAGATGGCTGCTAACCCAACTCCTGTATTACCCGAAGTTGGTTCAATAATGGTGGAGTCAAGTTTAATTCGACCTGATGCCAATGCCATATTGAGCATATTTAGAGCAATTCTATCTTTAACTGAGGAGGTGGGATTCATAAACTCACACTTAGCAAGAATGGTGGCTCCTGCTAATTTTGAAAGTTTGTTAAGTTTTACTAAAGAGGTATTACCTATAAGCTCTTCGATACTATTTGCTATCATTCTTCTTCTCCATAACGTCATAATGTAGACGTAATAATTTATACGATGCTATAGGCTAACTCTTCCCCTGCATACATGGGTACAACTGTACCATATTTTTGTGGAACAATAAAGGGTTTTTTCTCCAATATAATGGTTTTTTGAGGAACTTTTATATTTTTATAGATTCTTTGAGCATTATCTGAGATAAATACCTGTAGGTTTTGGAGATTGGAGTATTCCATAAATAGCTCCGTTAATACTTGAATCGCAATGGGTGAGGTAAAAACTCCCGCAGCACACCCACATGACTCTTTGGCGTGTTGAGGGTGAGGAGCAGAGTCTGATCCAAACATCACTTTTGGGTGTCCCTCTAAGGCTACTTTTCGTAATGCTTCTCTGTCCTCTGGTCGCTTGGCGATGGGTTTACAAAAAAGATGAGGTTGAAGCATCCCCCCAGCCACATCATCAAGGGTAATAAGAAGATGATGTAGTGTAATGGTGGCATAGAGGTTTTCAAATCTATCAAGAGCTTCGACACTCTCTTTAGTTGTAATATGCTCCATGATGATAGTAAGCTTTGGAAAATTAGTTGCCAACATCTCATAAATGGAGACAAATTCAGCCTCTCTGTCCATGACAAACCCATTTGTCTCTCCATGAATACAAAGAGGAATACCAAGCTCACTCATTGCGGTAAGGGTAGGGCGTAACTCTTCAACATTAAATCCACTAACTCCCCCCTCTGAGTTGGTTGTAATTCCTGCGGGGTAGAGCTTAATTGCCACAAGTTCATCTCCCATAGACTTCAAAAACTCTTTGGTATAGGTAGGCTTAAAAAATAGAGTCATATAGGGATTAAAAGTCTCTTCCCCTATTGCCATTTTAATACGATTTTTATAGCCATCTAACTCCTCTTTTGTTGAGATAGGAGGAACAAGATTTGGCATAATTATCGCTCCTGAAAAAGTAGCTGAACT
>CAYVNI010000022.1:0-12673 GCA_964452815.1 uncultured Sulfurovum sp. | reverse complement strand
TTGTGCCAAAGTAAAGAGATAGATGAAGATGAGGACAGAGAGTTGCATCTTGATGAGATTTTGGAGTATGCTAAGGTTAATATGCTATATTCCATATAATCGTAGGTGTGACCATGTCACACATCAAAATAAAATAAATTTTTCAAGGCAACCGATGTCACAAGAACCAGAAAATACCCCCAATATTACAAATAACACAACAGCAAAATTCACCCACCTACACCTCCATACCGAATACTCTATGCTTGATGGTGCAAATAAGATAAATGTTCTTGCTAAAAAGATAAAAGAGTTGGGCATGGATTCAGTGGCGATGACCGACCATGGAAATATGTTTGGGACAATTACTTTTTATAATGAGATGAAAAAAAACGGTATCAAGCCCATTATCGGAATGGAAGCCTATATTCATAATGAGGAGGAGATAGGCGATAAATCAACCCGTAAACGGTTTCACCTCTGTCTCTATGCCAAAAATGATGTGGGGTACAAAAACCTGATGTATCTTAGCTCACAAGCCTATATGCACGGCTTTTACTACTATCCACGGATTAACTGGGAACTTCTCAAAAACAACGCCGAGGGGCTTATCTGCTCCTCTGCTTGTCTCCAAGGGGAGATAAACTGGCACTTGAATCTCTCGGATAGAAACGTTAAAAATGGAGCGTTGGGTTACGATGAAGCAAAAAAGGTAGCCCTGCGTTATAAAGAGGTGTTTGGTGATGATTTCTATATGGAGATTATGCGTCATGGTATTGACCATCAGTATAATATCGACAAGCAGATTGTTCAACTAAGTCAAGAGACAGGTATCAAAATCATCGCCACCAATGATACCCACTACACCCTACAAAAAGATGCCGATGCACATGAGGCGTTTATGTGTATCGCGATGAACAAACTCTACGATGACCCCAACCGTATGCGTCACTCGGTGCATGAGTTTTATGTCAAATCACCTGCACAGATGGCAGAACTTTTTGCCGATATCCCTGAAGCGATAGAGAACACTCAAGAGATAGCCGACAAGTGTAATTTGGAGATAAAGCTTGGAAACCCTACCCCACCTAACTTTAAATTTGCACAGCAGACAGCCAAAGTAGAAGGGGTAACACTCCCCGAAGAAAGAGAGTACTCATTAGAAAATGACATTGTAATTTTTAACCATCTCTGTAGAAAAGGGCTAGAGAAACGGCTAGAGATAGTCCCAAAAGAGCGTCACCAAGAGTACCGTGACAGACTCCAAGTAGAGATGGACATTATCAACAACATGAAGTTCCCAGGCTATATGCTCATCGTTTGGGAGTTTGTGGATGCAGCCAAACAGATAGATATTCCTGTAGGGCCTGGAAGAGGATGCCTAACCAAAGATGCGTTAATCTATACTGTTAATAAAAATAAAATTGAGACAAAACATATCAATAAAATAGAAGTAGGAGATATGGTTTTAAGCCATAATAATCTACCTAAAAAGGTAACAGAGTGTTTTGAATATGAAATAGAAGAGGAGCTACTTACCATCTCTACATTTTATGGAGATTTTATTAATAATATTACGCTTACAAAAGACCATAAAGTCTATCTTGGAGAAGATAATTGGAAAGAGGCTCAGAAGATAAGCACTAAAGATTGGTTGGTTATGCCTATTCCCAAAATATCTGATAATGAAAAAAGTAAAATTTTAAAAGAATTAGAGGACTATATTATAAAGTTCGGGGCTAAAGCCTCCAATTCCAAAGATATTTTAATAACAATAGAGTTAAAAAAGGAAGCATATAAGATAAGAAAATTACTTTTTAAAGTGGCTATTCCATCATCAATAAATACCTTACAAAAATTATCGAAATTGGAAGCTTTATCCCTGAAAAAAACAAACTCTTATATTATTACTATTCCCTCAAACGGCTCAATCTACGATATTCCAAAAGAGCGACAACAGATATTTAAGATAGAAAAAGATTCTATTAAACTAAAAGTTAGAAAAGTAACAAAACATCAAAAAATAAAAACAAAAGTTTATGATTTTACAGTAGAGGATGACCATTCATACACTACTTCCAATTATATTGTACACAACTCGGCAGCAGGTAGCCTTGTCGCCTACTCCCTAGAGATTACCGATATTGACCCTATCCCTTATGGTCTGCTTTTTGAGCGTTTTTTGAATCCTGAACGGGTCTCTATGCCTGATATTGATATGGATTTTTGTCAAGCACGTCGTCAAGAGATTTTAGATTATGTGATTAATAAATATGGACGGGTCAACGTGGCTCAGATTATTACTTTTGGGAAGCTTCAAGCCAAGGGGGTGATTCGTGATGTTGCTCGTGTGTTGGATATGCCTTACTCTCAAGCTGATGCGATGGCAAAGCTGATTCCTGATGAGTTGGGGATAAATTTGACCGACTCTTATGCCAAAGAGCCAAAGATAAAAGAGCTGTGTGATACCAATCCATTGGCAAAACGTACTTGGGATTATGCCCTTGCACTTGAAGGTCTAAACCGAAACGCAGGGACACACGCCGCGGGGGTGGTTATCTCCAATGAGCCTCTTTGGAAAAAGACCCCTCTGTTTAAACCCACAGGACAAGATACGTTGGCGACCCAATACAATGGAAAGTATGTTGAAGATGTGGACTTAATTAAGTTTGACTTTTTGGGGCTTAAGACCTTGACCGTTATCGAAGAGGCACTTCAACTTATTGAGAAACGGCATGGGAAACGGATTGACTTTATCAAAGAGGATATCAATGACCCTGCTGTCTATCGGTACATCTCCACAGGAGATACCCTTGGGCTATTTCAGATAGAGTCAGCAGGGATGCAAGACCTCGCCAAAAAACTTAAGCCAAATGGGTTTGAGGACATTATTGCGATGTTGGCACTCTATCGCCCAGGACCGATGGAGTCGGGGATGCTTGATGACTTTGTGGAGCGTAAACATGGACGAGCCGAGATTACCTATATGTTTCCAGAACTTGAACCTATCCTAAAGCCTACCTATGGGGTTATTGTCTACCAAGAGCAAGTTATGCAGATTGTGCAGACCATTGGGGGGTTTAGCCTTGGTGGGGCTGACTTGGTACGTCGTGCGATGGGTAAAAAGATTAAAGAGGAGATGGACAAGCTCAAAGAGGAGTTTGCCATAGGTGCAGGGAAAAAAGGGTTTGATATGGCAGTGGCGAGAGAGCTGTTTGACCTGATTGTGAAGTTTGCAGGGTATGGTTTTAACAAATCTCACTCGGCTGCTTATGCGATGATTACCTTTTATACCTCATTTTTAAAATACTACTACCCCACCGAGTTTATGGCAGCGATTTTGACCCTAGAGAAAAACAATACCGACAAAGTGGTCAAGTATGTCGATGAGCTTAAAGGGTTGGGTATTACCTTGCGTCCTCCACACATTAACCGTTCTGATTTGGTATTTCAAGCCGATGAGATAGAGGGGGAGAAGATAGTCTTCTTTGGGATGGGTGCATTAAAGGGAGCTGGTGATGTGGCGATTAACTCCATTATTGCCACACGTGATGAGGGGGGAGCGTTTAGAGACATGAACGATTTTGTCTCACGAATTGATGCCTCAAAAGTCAATAAACGGGTCATAGAGTCTCTCTCAAAAGCAGGAGCATTTGATGATTTTGGTCACTCTCGCTGTGCCTTAATTACCCAAGTAGAGGCAATAACCGAAGCCGCAGGGAAAGCGATGTTAGCAAAAAAACAGGCAGTGGGTTCACTCTTTGGAGGTGGAGAGGAGATGACCTCGGTAAAGGTAGAGATTAAACCGATGCCTGAGTATGATTTGCTTGATATCTTGGCCATTGAAAAAGAGTCATTGGGCTTCTATGTCTCGGGTCACCCACTCGATAAATATCGTGAACAGCTAGACCAGATAAACTACACACTTAGTTCAGAGATAGAGGATTTGGCCGATGGTTCACAAGCACTTTTTATAGGTAAAATCGAGAGTATCAACACGCGTATCTCTAAAAAGGGGAACAAGTTTGGAATAGCTGATATCATGGATTTACACGGAAACATTGAGCTAATGCTTTTTGAGAATCGGCTAAAAGAGTTGGATGAGGATTTTGACCTTGATAAGCCCATCGCCTTTAAAGTAAAGATTACCAAAGATGGTGATTTTACACGGATGAATATCTTGAAAATTGAGTCGTTAAAAGATGCCAAAAAAGAGAAGATAAAGGTGAAAAAAGAGGAGAAATTTGTTCCTGAAGCTATCTTGCCACCACTGATTTTAGCCATTAACCTTATGCCTGACTCTTCTGTGATTGAGGAGCTGTTTTGTCTGGCAGAGAAGCATAGAGGCAATCATCCTCTTCAACTCTGTATCAAATCAAAACTCTCAGATGTAATTATTGAATCCAAGATGAAAGTGAGTGCCATGCTTTTAGAGGAGGCGAAAAAGCTTGGTGTGTATGAAGAGGAGAAGTTGGTTGTAGTGGGATAATATTTTTATTTTTTCCATTTTCTCTCATACCTCTCCAACATACTCTCATTGCCAATCAAGCCACCTTGATGAATGTAGAGAGTAGGCTTTTTAAAAATTTCGGGATACTCCAATAGGGTTAGCCATCCATGAGGGTCATAGAGCAAATCAAACTCTATCTCTATCTCTTGGCGTAGCTTTAACCACATCTCATAAGCCTCTCCATAGAGTTTTCCAAAGTGTCTTTTTTTGCTTGGTTCTAAAATGGTTGGGTGATGCTTTTCATCCTCTGCTAACATGAGAAACTGTTTTTTTAGGTAGTCGATATCTCCCACACATGGGACGGTGTAGACGCTGTCTGTTAGGTGTTTTTGCAGATAGAGAGCTGTTGTTCCTGTGCCTGATGGTAGAAAGATATTAAGCTCTTCTATATTGTTCTCTTTTTTCCATATTATAATCTCATCGGCTAAGATTTTTAACCCATATTCGGCAAAAAAGTCACGTCCTCCCTCTTCGACAAAAAGGATTTCTCTCTCTTCTATTTGACTCTTTTGTGGTTTTTTTTCATCAACTATTAGACGCATACCATTTTTTAGGGCATATTTTAGATTTCCATTGGGATTCTCTTTTAGATAGTTGGAGAGGTGTTGGATGTGGTACTCAAATGCCCATTTTCTCGCTTTTGTAAGGACAGAGAGAGAGTACATCGCATTGGATTGGCTAGAGCCGTAGGAGACTACTTTTTTGATGTGGGGGAACTCTTGATGTAAAAAGTAGTGAAATTTTCGTGCTTTGTTTCCTGAAAAATCTCTATGGAGTAGGTCATCTCTTTTGATATAAAGCGTATGCCCTTGAAATGTTTTTTTCTCTGTAGGTGAGTCACCAATTTTAATATTCATAAACAGATTATACTAATAAATATGTAAAACTTGAGTTATGTCAATGGTTATTTAATATTAATACCTTATACTTCTATTCATATATAACAAAGGATTAATACCTATGATAATTACCAACTACATGAGAGATGAACATAGAGAGTGTGATGAGATTTTTGTATCGGCTGAAAAGGCAGTGATTGATGGCGATTTTGAAGAAGCAGAGAGACTCTTTTTATCATTTGCAAATGAGACACTTCAACACTTTAAAAAAGAGGAGGAGTCTCTTTTCCCAACATTTGAAGAGATTTCAGGTAGCACAGAGGGCCCAACTCGAATTATGAAGTTTGAGCATGAACAGGTGCGTGGGCTTATTGGTAAGATGGCAGAGGCTGTGGAGGGAAAAGATAGTGATGCCTATCTCTCACTTGCTGAGTCGATGATGATTCTGCTTCAACAGCACAACATGAAAGAGGAGCAGATGCTCTATGCGATGTGTGATAGAGTTATCCCACAAGATGTCAAAGAGTCTACCTTGGCGACCATGAAAGAGATTGCACTATGAATGAGATGTGGTCGTGACAAAAATTACACTCGATGCGAGGGAGATGGAACACCCCATTCCTCTTCAACTCGCCCTTGGACATCTACAGAAGATGGGTCAAGAGGAGTATCTCTATATGATACACCGAAAAAAGCCTATCCCTCTGATTGAACTTGCCAAAGAGAAGGAGTTTCTCTATCTGGTCAAACAAGATACACAAGAGGTGTGGCATATTTTAATCGCAAAAAATCAAAATATAAAACTAGAGGAGTTGGTCGATGTTTAATCAAGGTGGTCTCTCAATGGAACAAGCCCCACCTGTGATGGTGGTACTTCGGTTTTTTGTGACAGCTTCGGTTTTTGGTGTGCTGCTGGGCTTCTATCTTATGGGCAGTGTGGCTAATTTTTTACCTCATAATGAGTATGCTTTTCAAGTAACTGTGATACATCTCTTATCTCTTGGGGTAATGGCTTCATTTATGTTGGGTGCATTGTTTCAGATGCTTCCTGTGATTGCAGGAGTAGTGATTAAAACGCCTACAAACAAGGCAACAGTTGTTAATATACTTTTAATTATTGGGTTGTCTTCACAGATTTTTGCATTTGGAACAGCCTCCTCCTCTCTCTATCTTTTGGCTTCAATCTCTTTGGGAATTGGGCTTCTCTATGCTATGACCATGATGTTAAAAGAGGTTATCGCCATCAAAGACCACTCAACTTCTTCAAAAGGAATGCTTTTTGCATTAAGCTCTTTTTTTATTGCTATTGTGCTTGGACTCTATCTGCTTTTAACCCTTGGTGGGTATCTTGATGGTGCTTATTTTAAAGAGCTAAAAGAGATTCACTACTCATTTGCACTCTTTGGATGGCTTACACTTCTTATCGTCTCCATCTCTTTTCAAGTGGTAGAAATGTTCTATGTGACCCCAAAGTATCCCACCTTAATGAGCCAATATCTGGTCAACACCATTTTTACGCTTTTGGTTATCAAAACAGTTATGATTTTTATGGGTTTAGATAGTGCGTTCATCAACATACTCCTCTCTCTGCTCTTTATCCTCTACGCAGGGGTGACCATTCATCGACTCTACCGAAGAAAAAGACCAACCTCTGATGCCACGGTATGGTTTTGGCGTTTGGGCATGGGGCTACTTATTGTGAGTATGTTTATACATTTACTCTCCAATATAGTTGTGCTAAACAATCAGATTATGGGGATATCCTATGTAACATTTATAGGTTTTTCCTTAAGCATTGTCTTTGCAATGGTTTATAAAATTGTCCCATTTTTGGTTTGGTTTCACCTCTCAAACCAAGGCTACATGGAAGCCCCAATGATGTTTGATGTTATCCATCCCAAACGAGCAAAAATTCATTTTAAGATACATCTAGCAATGTTAAGCCTATGGATACTCTCCATTGTTTTTCAACTTGATGAAGTTTTTTTAATCATCCCTTCATTTTTACTAACGCTCTCTTTTGGATGGCTACTCTATCATTTAATTATGGCGATTAGAAAACATAACTATACACAAAAGTATACAGAGAAGATTGAGTGGTAGAGTAGTCTAATCCTACCAAAAACAACTTTTAGCTATAATCCCACCAATTATTATATAAGGTATAATCTAATGGACTTTAAAGATACACTACTACTACCAAAAACCAAGTTTCCTATGCGTGGAAATCTACCAAATAACGAACCAAAAAGATACCAAGCTTGGTACGATGCCAATATGTATGAGCAGATGAAAACCAAAAGAGAAGGGGCAGAAATTTTTACCCTTCACGATGGGCCTCCGTATGCCAATGGTGATATCCATATCGGTCATGCTCTCAATAAAACACTTAAAGATATTATTTTAAAATATAACTACTTCCAAGGTAAATCGGTACGAATGACCCCAGGTTGGGACTGTCATGGACTTCCAATTGAGCAAAAAGTAGAAGATAAGATGGGAACAGCCAAAAAAGAGACACTCTCTGTCTCTAAGTTCCGTGAGATTTGTAGATTGACGGCTCAAAAAGCTGTTGATGGTCAAAAGAAAGGTTTTAAACAGCTAGGAATCATGGCTGATTGGGAGAACCCTTATATCACTATGGATTTCAAATTTGAGGCTAATATCTATAGAACACTCTGTGAAGTGGCAAAAAAGGGTCTGCTTGTAGAGCGTCATAAACCCATCTTTTGGTCATGGGCAGCTCGTACTGCGTTGGCTGATGCCGAGGTGGAGTATGAGGACAAAGAGGACTACACCATGTATGTTCATTTTGAGCTTTCAGACATGGCAAAAGAGAAGCTTGATATTGGTGGGAAAGCAGGGATTGTTATCTGGACGACCACCCCTTGGACGATTCCATCAAACACAGGAATTGCACTAAATCCTGAAGAGATGTATGTGCTGACCGATGATGGTCATATTGTAGCAGAGGCACGTTATGATGCAATGATTGAAGAGGGTGTGGTTTCAGGTCATGCCAGTCGAAAAATCTCGGCTACGGAGATGAGTGAGATGTTAGCCATCAACCCACTCAATGGACGAAGCTCAAAAATTGTTCTGGGTGAACACGTTTTGATGGATGGTGGTACAGGGTGTGTCCATACAGCTCCTGGTCATGGGGAAGATGATTACCGTGTGGGTCTAAAATATGGTCTTGAGGTGGTTATGCCTGTCGATGAGAGAGGATGTTATGATGAGTCTGTAGTGGGACTGAACCTTATCCCCAATGCCCAAGAGTTTGTAGGAATGCACATCTTTAAAGCCAATGAGAAGATTTTAGAACTTCTAGGTGATAGCTTACTCAAAGTTGGCAAGTTTACCCACTCCTACCCACACTGTTGGAGAACCAAAAAGCCTCTTATTTATAGAGCAACAAATCAATGGTTTATCTCGGTTGATGACAAACCAGAGGGTTCAGAGGAGACACTAAGAGGGTCAGCACTTAAGGCACTAGAAGAGGTTAATTTCTACCCAAAAAGTTCAAAAAACAGACTCAAGCCGATGGTAGAGGGACGACCTGACTGGTGTATCTCTCGTCAACGTTCATGGGGTGTACCAATAGCATTCTTTAGAGTAAAAGCAACCAAAAAAGTAATTTTTGATGAGAAAGTTCTTGATTTTGTGGCAAATATCTTTGAAGAAAAAGGGACAGATGTTTGGTATGAGATGGAGATAGAAGCACTTCTTCACCCAGAGTGTGAGTACCAAGCAGATGAGCTTGAAAAAGTGGGTCACATATTGGATGTATGGTTTGATAGTGGCTCAACATGGAATGCTGTGCTAGAGAGTGGAAACTATGATGCAGGTGAGTATCCTTCATCTCTTTATATAGAGGGTTCTGACCAACACAGAGGGTGGTTTCAAACTTCACTCTTGTTAAGCTCTGCTATTCATCAAAAGTCGCCCTACAAGACGCTAATCACTCATGGTTTTACCGTTGATTCTAAAGGTGAAAAAATGTCTAAGTCCAAGGGGAATGTTATCGCTCCTGATAAAGTCATTAAACAGTATGGTTCAGAGATTTTACGTCTTTGGGTTGCCCTCTCTGACTATCAATCTGACCTGAAAATTTCAGATGGAATTTTACAACAGACAGCAGAGCAGTACCGAAAACTCAGAAATACCTTTAGATTTTTGATTATGAACATAGAGGGACTAGAGAGAGTTGTAGAGCCAAGTGAGTATGATGAGATTGATAGATGGATTTTGGCAAAAGCTACAGAGGTATTTACCTCGGTTAACGCTTCATTCCAAGAGTATGACTTCTTGCGTGGGTTTGCAACCCTAAACAACTTTGTAACCAATGAGCTTAGTGGTATCTACATGGACATCACCAAAGATAGACTCTACTGTGATGGTCAAAACTCGGCGACGAGAATGTCAACACAATCAGCAATGGTGCTTATCTCTAAATCCATGATGGCACTGGTAGCACCCGTGCTTACTTATACCATAGATGAAGTATTAGACCACGCACCTGCCATTGTAAAAGGTGATATGGAGAGTGTATTTGACCTTGTATATAAAGAGCTTCCTGATGTGGGAACAGCCTTTGATGATACACTTCTTATAGAGGCTCGTGGTAAATTCTCTGAGTCTATTGATAAGCTCAAAAAAGAGAAACTTATCAAATCAACACTAGAGCTTGAAATCCAAGGTGATGCAGATGTATTTGCCATTAAAGATGCTAAAAACTTAGAAGATTGGTTTATGGTTTCAGCCATTAAATCAAGTTGTAGTGGAGAGCAAGTAGGTTCATTTAAGCTTGACGATATGAGCTTTACCGTACATAAAGCAGAGTCTGTAAAATGTCCTAGATGTTGGAGATTTACCTCATCTGATGAAGAGAGTGCCTGTCCGAGATGTACTGAGGTAGTGGCTTAATGTTTGATTTGAGCCAACCTATTCAATCAGAGGTAATTATCGGCTCTATTCTATTTATTTTAGTTGTGGTCGGGATTGGACTTTTGGTGGTGGAATATTATAAGAGGAAGAGAGGTTAATCTCTCACTCGTAAAGTCAATATTTTAAATATTTATAGTATTAAAGAAAAATAACTATACTATAAGTTACTATTTATTTCATTTTTACTATACTTATTTCATATAAGGATAAAAAATGAAAATATCAAAAGAGCAACAACAAGAGACCCGACTAAAACTCATTGCCTCTGCTGTAGAGATAATCAGCGAAAAAGGTTTTAGAGCCACCACCATGAAAGCCATTGCCCAAAAGGCAGAGGTGGGTGTGGCTACTATCTATAACTACTTTCCCAACAAAGATAAAATACTCTATGCCTATTTTGAAGAGCAATATATTAAATTGGCAGGTCAGATTGATGAGATAGAGGGGTTTGATGAGTATGAACTTAATGAGCAGATTCAACTGCTTATCGAGACCTCATTGGATAACTTTTTAGAAGATAGAGAGTTTGTGCTAGAGGCATCTTATATTGCTGTCTTTTCTCCTTTTACCTCTTTTAACGATAGCCGACAAGCACGAACCATATTTTTGGATACTGCCAAAGATATTTGGAACAGACATATAGAAAAAAGAGGACTAGAGACTCCCCTTACCCAAGATTGGATGCTCTTGATGTTTTGGGAGTACTATCTTGGCATTGTTGCCTATTGGCTCAAAGATGAGTCGCAGAGTTTTAACCATACAACGCAACTGATAGATAAAACATCCGATATTATCAAGACAACAATAGAGGGTGACTTTGTAGGAAAGATTATGAATTTAGGGACACTCCTTTATCGTACTCACTTTCATACCTATTTGAATAATTTTCAGCCAAAGGATAAGTGATGGAGAAGATACCAACAAGTAAACTAAGCAGAATGGGAGTCTATGGCTCGATGGCAACCAAAGTTGGGTTTAACAAACTTAAAAGCAAAGTAACCAAAACCACCCAACAGGAGTTAGATGCTCAAAATAGCAAAGTTATTTTTGAAGCATTAACAAAGCTACGAGGAACAGCCCTTAAATTTGCTCAGATGCTTAGTGTAGAAGATATGATGCTCACGCAAGAGTATAAGAAACAGTTACACAAGTCCACCTATAAAGTACGATCATTAAACCGTGCTGTGGTACGAAAGTGCATTAAAAATGAGCTAGAGAACTATCCTGAAAAAATCTTTAAAAAGTTTAATTCCCAAGCCTTTGCAGCAGCAAGTTTAGGACAAGTACACAGGGCAGAAGATAACAATGGAGAGCAACTCGCCATCAAAATGCAATACCCTGGAATTGATGAGACCCTCAAACATGATATGAGCATGATAAAAGTAGCCTATAAGATGATTCCACACTCTCCAATGGTCGAGGATATGCTTGAAGAGGTTGATGAGATTATCTCTAAAGAGGTAGACTATATAGCCGAAGCCAAACATCTTGAATGGTTTGCTCAAAAGATGGGGCATTTAGATATTGTTTTACCAAAAGTTTACCATCAGTACAGTACCGACAAGATTTTGGCAATGGAGTATATAGAGGGGAGACATCTTGATGAGTGGTTAGCCACAAATCCTTCGCAAGAGCTAAAAAATCGTACTGCTCAAAAGCTATTTGACCTCTACTGCTACTCATTTTTTGAGCTAAAGACCTTTCAAGCCGATTCAAATTTAGGAAACTACCTCTTTATGGAAGATGAGAAGATTGCATTTTTAGATTTTGGGTGTATCAAACAGGTTCCAGATACCTTTCCTTGTGCTGTTATAGATTTGGTTGATGCAAGTATAGCCCAAGATAGAGAGGCTATATTAGAAGCTTTCCTATCTCTTGGAATGCTCACAGGAAAAGACGATGAGGCATTTGAGAAGTATTATGAGAGTGTCTTCATCCCCTATTCAAAATGGACAGAAGCCCCTTATAAAGAGGATACATTTCACTTTTCAATCGAAAAAGATTTTGCATCTTCGGTAATGGGAGTAAACATGATTATGGGCAGAGAAAAAAAGTTTCGTGTAAACAACAGCGATTATGTCTACTTTAGCCGTGGACTCTATGGACTCTACAAAATATTTGAACAGATGGATGTGACCATCGAGCTAAAAAGCCGTTTAGAGGCGTACCGATGTTGTTAACTGTATTGGTTTATAAGATTTAAGATGGCTTAAATCAAAGGCACACTTATGTATCAACCCAAAAGTAACTGAAAATAGGTAAGCCCTAAAATAACTACACTAAAAAAATAACCAAAACCCCATAAAATAGTAATTTACTAACCTATACAAGAGCCAATTTTAGCTATAATAACACCATGAAAACAGAGGTTATTTCTATAGTAAAGTTACTACAAGCC
>CAYVNI010000021.1:0-4885 GCA_964452815.1 uncultured Sulfurovum sp. | reverse complement strand
CCCAAATTGAGCAGAGTTATCTTTTTGACTTTTTTACCTATTCTTGTTGATTCTATTAATCTATAGGTATAATATTTTTCGGTGCTATTCTTTTTACTTTTTGATAAGGTTCTAATTATATACATGCCAACACTATAGCACAATTATGAGTAAATGCCAAGTATTGCCTTAAATTCGGGTACCACATTGGAATTCCTGAATCTAAAACCCTGTAATTCAGGGGTTTTGAATCAAAAAATAGTGTGTTTTTGTATAGTTTTTAATGTTTATATGATGAAGTTGGGTTAAGAGGTTTTAACATAAGTTGTGGGCAGAGACATCGCTCTGCCCCTACGGCTCATTTTGATATTGGGCATATAGGGGTCGACCCGTGTTTGGTTCAATCGCTCTTTTTCAAATAACTTAAACCTTTTCAGAAAACCTCTTTTCCAAATTTTTATGCTAAAATAGGGCATCCTTCACCACCCACCACAAAACCAAACTTGCATAAAATTTAGATTTTAGCGAAAGACTTCATAATTTTTTTTCGCTATAATAAAGTAAAAAAGAGAGGAGTTAAAAGTTAAAATGTTTACCATACAACCTCAAAACCCATCTATTCAAAAGTATATAACGGATATAGGACAAGAACAGGTAGAATAGATGATTCTTGCTTATTTGGAGATAAAAGCCAAATTTCATAACTCATCAAAAGAAAAAGAGCATGAGTTAAACTATAAAACTTTGGGTATTCGTGATGAGTTGCATAAAAAGTTACTGGCATTAAAATTTTCATCTAAAAAAAATAATAGCAAAATGAGTGAATTAAGAGATGAGTAAGTAGTTGACCAATATTATATTCATTTGGAATCGGCGACTTTAGTCCCGAACAAGGTGAGGCTAAAGCCATCGACTCCAATTTTTTTAAAATTAATTTTGGGTAGATACTTATTTTACTTCTAAAGGAACGAGACAGTAGCTGAAATTGAAGTTTTGACAGCTGTAGAGTTTACTTTGTTGTATATTGATTTGTAGGGTGCAATTGCTCTTAGACCACAAAAAAAAGAAAGTGTGAGTATTCGCTACGAAATATGAGCTAACAGAGGTATTACCAGAAGAGTTTGCTTCTGTGTTGCCTACTATTGAGATGATAGAGAGTGAATTTTTACAGATAGAGGAAAAAAAATGATAATAAGAAAACTATTCAAATTTGAGAATGCACATATTGTGCGAAACTGTTCTACACGGAGATGTAGTGAAAATATACATGGACACTCCTATAAAGTGGAGGTGCTTTTGGAGTCTAACTACCTTGATAATGGGCAGATGGTGTATGATTTTGGGTTGATGAAGTTGACAATAAAAGAGTTGATTGAGGCGTTTGACCACTCCATTGCGTTATGGTCGGGGGATGAGGAGGTTTATGTGGCTGATATGAAAAAACACTCTTCTCGTTGGGTGGAGTTGCCTGTGTCCCCTTCGGCTGAACAGTTTAGTCGGGTGATATTTTTGATGGTGGAACGGGTTTTGGCGTGTACAGGGATGGTTAATGGAGAGCGTGAGGTGAAGCTTCATAGTGTGATTGTACATGAGACGGACACGGGATATGCTCAGGGCTTTAAAGAAGATGCATATAGTGGGTTGATGGGTAACATTGAGCTAGAAAAGATAAAATTCTCAAAACAGGTACAGAGTGAGTGGAGTGATGGGGAGCTTTGGACGAAACTTTTGAAAAAAGAGAAGATGATTAATCCAAATAGGGTATAAAATTGGATTATGTAAAATCAATCTTTAGAAAAAAATAGTATAATCGCATAAAATTATAAAGGATTATAAATGAAAAAATTAACATTGGTATCTGTGGTAGTTGCATCACTATTACTTGTTGGATGTAATGATGATAAAGCTGTAGATACAAAAGTAGCAGTAGTAGAAAAAGTTGAGGTGGCTACTACAGAAAAAAGTGAGAGTTTAACCGACAAAGCAACCAAAGCAGTAGAAGCAGTAAAAGAGGTAGCATCATCAGCTGTAAGCAAAACATCAGAGGCTGCAACAGAGGTCAAAGAGGCAGTTAAAGAGAAAGCAACGGCGGCAATTGAGTCTTCAAAAGAGGTAGCAAATAACGCTAAAGATGCTGTTGAGAAAAAAGTAGCAGAGGTAAAAGAGGTTGTGGCTGAAAAAGTAGCTGAAGCAAAAGAGGCTGTAGCTCCAAAAGAGGTAGTAGTTCCTGCAGCATATGCTGCGTGTGCAGGTTGTCATGGAAAAGATGGTAAACTAAAAGCTCTTGGTAAATCAGCAATCATTGCAGGACAAGCCAAAGCAGACTTGGTGACCAAATTAAATGGGTACAAAGCAGGGACGCTTAATGTATCAGGCATGGGTGCATTGATGAAAGGTCAAGCAGAGAAACTAAGCGATGCAGATATTGAGGCAATCGCTACTTACGTTTCAGGAATATAATATATTTTATTGTGGGTAGAGATACCCACAACTCATTAAAAAATCTACTCTCTAATAAAAAAATCCTCTTTTGTTTCACTACTAAAATCTAATTTTATCGGTATCATTTTGACGGTTTTGTCTTTTTCTAAAAGCTTCATCTCTGTGGTGGTCACTATCATGCCATCAGCTTTTTCTAGGGGTGAGACCATGCCTGGTTTTTGGTTGGATAGGGGAAGAAAAGAGTCTCCATCCCATGTGCCTAAAACGACACTGTTTTTTCCTGCTTTGAACGTATATGTTTCACGCATTTTGGTGGTGATAAGACCATGATAGAAGCTTTTGCTTCCCTTTAGTTTAAGGATACTGGGTTTGACAAACATCTCAAAGTTCACCATTCCTGCGAGTGGATTTCCTGGAAGATTAACCACGATACACTCTTTTAATGTTCCAAAGGTGGTAGGTTTTCCTGGTTTAATATTGATGCCTGAGAAGAGAATTTTCATCCCCAATTGGGTAAACGCCTCTTTGGTAAAATCTTTGTCTCCCACAGAGACCCCTCCTGAGGTTAAAATCAAATCGGCATCTTGTGCATTTTTGACAGCTGATTTTAGGGAGGCTAGGGTGTCTCCTGTAGAGTTGATATAGGAGACATCACACCCCAACTCTTTGGCTCTGGCATAAAACATGGGTGCGTTTGAGTTGTAGAGCTGATGGGTCTCTATACGCTCATAGTGGGCTTTTAACTCCTCGCCTGTGCTAAAAATTACTACTTTTGGTTTTCGGTAGACCTCAATGTGGGTGATGCCTTGTGAACTAAGAAGGGCTAGGGTGTAGGCTGTTACTTTGGTATGGGCAAAGAGAAAAGGGGTTTGGCTTTTTATATCTTCACCTTTCCAACGTATCATGGCACTCTCTTTAATACCATTTGGAAGTTTAATTCCTGTGGCTGTTGTCTCCACATTTTCAATGGGAACAATCGCCTCACAAGAACTAGAGGTGGGTGCACCCGTCATGATTTTGACCACTTCTCCTTCTGTAAAGGTCTCCTCTGCTTGGTCTCCTGCGTAGGTAATCTCCTTAATCTTCACCTCTTTTCCTGCATCGGCAAGTTTTACGGCATACCCATCCATCGCAGAGTTATCAAAACGTGGTAGGTCAAAGGAGGCGTGATAATCTTGTGCAACAATTGAGCCAATTGCATTTTCAATGGGAACAATATGTGTACTTTTTGGATGTACAGTTTTGTAAATAACCTCTAATGCTTCATCAATACTAATCATAAATATACCTTACTAATCTGTTATTATTTTATTAAAATATTATAGTATAATTCTTGTAAAAAAAATAGATATATATCTATTGAGGTTGAGGAATTTAAAATGTTCGGTGAATTTGAAGAGATGATTCTCTATCACTCTTTTTTGATAAAAGTGATGTTGGGTATCTTTCTTGTGGGGATGATTATCCCTTTTATAGGGAAAATGTGTTCTACGACCATTAAACGTATGAGAATATATATGTTTTTCTCTCATGGGATGTTATCTATGATAGCATTTACAGGGATGATTGCATTGGTATTTGCAAAAATGTCTTTGGATTTGAGCATGATTTTTATGATAGTTGCTTTTTTGGCACTGATTGGATTGGAGGTGGTCTCCTATCGTAAGATGCTTGGTACAAGAGATGACAAAGAGAGTTGTCAAAAAGAGATGAGGATAACAGCTGTCGTCTACGGGCTTATCAAAATAGCTGTGGTGATGTCACTGGTTATCTCTAAAATCATGGAATATAAGAGTGCAGTACCTATTCCATAAAGAAGCAGGGGTCTCTACGCTTCTTTTAAGAGGGGATGAGCATCGTTATATCTTTAAAGTTCGCCGTCATAGAGAGGGGGAAGTGATTGCATTGCGTAACTTGGAAGATAGTAAAATCTATCACTACAAGATAGGAAGTTTGAATAAAAAAGAGGCACATCTTGTTTTAGAAACTTCTGAAAAATTAGAGATTATGGCTTCAAAAAAACTTCATATTGGATGGTGTTTGATTGACCCAAAGAGTATTGAAAAAGCTCTTCCCTATTTAAATGAGATGGGAGTGGATGCGATTACATTTATTTGGTGTCAACGCACTCAAAAGAGTTTTAAACTGGATACTAATCGTTTGGAAAAAATTCTGCTTAACTCCTCTCAACAGTGTGGAAGAAGCTCCCCACTCAAACTCTCCATTGGTGGCTCTTTGGAGGAGTTTCTGACCAAATATCCCAACAGTTATATGCTAAATTTCTCAGAATATAAGTTGGATAATGGCGTAGATATAGAGACGATGGTTATTGGTTGCGAGGGTGGGTTTACCTCTGAGGAGGTAGCCCTGTTTGATTCTAAAAATATTGTGGGGTTAGAGACCCCTTTGATTTTAAAAAGTGAATCGGCTGTTTGTGCCGTGGCATCTAAGATGCTTTTATAGT
>CAYVNI010000020.1:0-5376 GCA_964452815.1 uncultured Sulfurovum sp. | reverse complement strand
GGGCGAAAAACCTTATTATCTTTTTTAATAGGTTCTAGTTCATCCAATAATGCATAAATTTTTTCTAATTCTGCTGTATCGCGGGCGCGGAAATAACGCCCTCCAGTTTTTTCTGCAATTTTGCTCAAAGTATCTTCATCTAAATCCGCCGAAGGATTAACCTGATGCGTACCAAAAAAATCCTGAACTACCATTTTATCAGCACCAATACCAATTGTATAAATTTTTAAACCTTCTGTTGCGGCTAATTCAGCAGCCTTTAATGGTTCAATAGTACCTGCCGTATTTGCTCCATCAGTAAGTAATATCAAAACCCAACTTTTATTTTTATTTTTATTTTTATTTTTATTTTATCATTGGAGTGAGTTTGGATATGGAGATTATTTTAGTATTGGTGGGTATGGTAGTAGGTACGTTATCTGGTTTTTTTGGTATTGGTGGAGGGATGATACTCGTTCCTATATTAATGCTTTTGGGTATTGATATCAAAACAGCTATTGGTATCTCTATTGTACAGATGGTATTTTCATCTATTTATGGTTCTTATTTAAATCATAAAAAAGGTTCATTGGTTTTAGGTGAAGGGGTTTGGGTTGGTGTAGGAGGATTTGTGGGAGGTGCCTTTGGTGCATATTTTTCTAATATGGTACCTGAAAAAATTCTACAATATCTATTTTTAGGTTTGTTGATTTTTGCCCTTTATAGACTTTTTTCTGCAAAACTCTCTGAGAGTAATGAGGTAAAAACACTCTCGCCGATAATACTTTTTGTTGTTGGTTCTATAATTGGGGTATTTGCTATCTCTTTAGGTGTAGGAGGCTCTATTTTGCTTACCCCTATCTTGGCAGGGTTTCTACACTACCCTATTAAAAAAGCAGTTAGTGCAGGTCTTTTCTTTGTGGCATTTTCATCCGTTGCAGGTCTCTTTATAAAACTCTCTACAGGAAGTATAGATTTAGAAAAAGGTATCTATGTGGCAGTTGCCTCACTTTTTGGGGTTTATATGGGTATATGGTTAAAAGAGCATGTCTCTTCATCCCAACACAAGCTCTATCTGCTTATTATGTACAGCGTGGCACTCTTAATTTTAGTAAAAAAAATGTTTATAGGATAATATTATTATGAAAAATCAGAAAATTGAACTTTTTGGGGCAAGAGAGAATAACTTAAAAAATATAAATTTAAGCATCCCCAAGAATCAGTTGGTTGTTATCACAGGAATTAGTGGAAGTGGGAAGTCAACCTTGGCATTCTCTACCCTTTATGCAGAGGGACAACGGCGTTATATTGAATCCCTCTCCTCCTATGCACGACAGTTTTTAGGGCGTGTGGGAAAACCTGATGTGGACAAGATAGAGGGGTTAACCCCTGCGATTGCTATCGACCAAAAGACCACTTCTAAAAATCCACGCTCCACCGTGGGGACAATTACAGAGATTTATGATTATCTGCGTCTACTGTTTGCACGGGTTGGTACACAGCATTGTCATGAGTGTGATAAACCCATCTCCTCTATGGCCGCTTCTGATATCATAGAGGAGGTACTAAAGCTTCCTAATGGCACAAAGTTGGTCATTACAGCCCCTTTAATCAAGGAGAAAAAAGGAACATTTGTTGATATGCTAGAGTCTCTTCGTCATAAAGGGTATGTCAGAGCGATGATAGATGGGGTGATGGTACGTCTTGATGAAGAGATAGAATTATCTAAGACTAAAAAGCATAGCATAAAAGTTGTCATTGATAGGGTGGTTATTAAAGAGGAGAGCAGAGATAGAATAGGGCAAGATGTAGAAAAAGCACTCAAAGAGTCTTATGGTGAAGTAGAGTTAGAGATACTCAATCATGAAGA
The DNA here is from genome assembly GCA_964452815.1 of uncultured Sulfurovum sp. Taxonomy (GTDB): domain Bacteria; phylum Campylobacterota; class Campylobacteria; order Campylobacterales; family Sulfurovaceae; genus UBA1140. Next base: position 3,527 of record CAYVNI010000020.1, on the reverse strand, counting down.
GCTTGGTTTGGAGAGAAAACATATTCATTACTCTGAGCATTTGGCCTGTTTTGATTGTAAACTCTCCTTTGAGCCACTTGAACCTGTCTCCTTCTCTTTTAACTCCCCAAAGGGGGCTTGTCCTATTTGTGATGGATTGGGTATTCGTTATGTGATTGACCTCAAAAAGGTGATAGATTCAGCATTGAGCATAGAGAGTGGTGCGGTGAGAATTATGTATGGGTTTAACAAAAGCTACTATACTAAGTTTTTAAATGCCTATTGTCAACAAAATGATATCCCCACCGATATCCCCTATGGTGAACTAGAGCAGTATCATCAAAAAGCGATACTCTATGGTGGAGGCAATGAGGTTAAGTTTACCTGGAAACGTCATCAACTCAAAAGAGAGTGGATGGGCGTGGTAAAATTTGCACATGATATGTTTAAAGAGGAGAAAGACCTCTCTGAGTATATGACAGAAAAAGTGTGTGATAGATGTGATGGTCATCGGTTGCGACCTCGCTCTTTGGCAGTAAAGATAGAGGGAAAAAATATTGCAGATATTATTGATATGTCTATTGAGAACTCTTATGACTACTTTGCTAATCGGGAGAACTTTTCACATTTGAGCAAACAGCAGAATCTGATTGCTGATTCAGTACTCAAAGAGATTTATGAACGTCTCTTTTTTCTCTATGATGTGGGCTTAACTTACTTGACTTTGGGGCGAGATGCCCGAACTATCTCAGGTGGAGAGGCACAGCGTATACGGATTGCCTCGCAGATAGGTTCAGGGCTAACAGGGGTGATGTATGTTCTTGATGAACCAAGTATTGGGCTTCATGAGAGAGACACCATGAAGCTTATACGCACGTTGCGTTCGTTGCAAGAGAAAGGAAACTCGGTAATTGTGGTAGAGCATGACAGAGAGACGATTATGTCAGCTGATTATGTGATAGATATTGGTCCTGGTGCTGGTAAATATGGGGGAGAGGTGGTTTTTGCAGGAACAGGACAAAAGATGATGAAAGCAAAGACGCTAACAGCTCAATACCTTTTTGGTAAAAAAGATATCTCCTATGTTCATGATAGACCTCAAAGGGAGTGGATAGAGATAAACAATGTAACCGTTAATAATATAGAAAAAGTATCAGCAAAAATTCCCCTTAAAAATTTTGTTTGTATCACAGGGGTGAGTGGAAGTGGAAAAAGTTCGCTTATTTTGCAGACACTGCTTCCCGTGGCACGAGAGTTACTCAACCATGCAAGAAAAGTAAACAAAGTGGAGGGGGTTGAGATTTTGGGCTTGGATAAAGTAGATAAAGTTATCTCACTTGACCAAAGCCCAATAGGGAGAACCCCACGCTCAAACCCTGCTACCTACACAGGAGTTATGGATGAGATACGAAAGCTTTTTGCCAAGACCAAAGAGGCAGAGTTACGGGGCTATAAGATAGGACGTTTCTCCTTTAATGTCAAAGGGGGACGATGTGAGACCTGTACAGGTGATGGACAGATTAAGATTGAGATGCACTTTTTGCCTGATGTTTTGGTGACGTGTGATGCGTGTAATGGAACACGATATAACGCACAGACCCTAGAGGTTCTCTATAGAGGAAAATCTATCTCAGATATTTTGGCAATGTCAGTGACAGAAGCGATGGAGTTTTTTAAAGCCGTCCCCTCTATCGCCATAAAATTAAAAACTTTAATGTCAGTAGGACTGGACTACATCACTTTAGGACAAAATGCCACCACCCTTTCAGGAGGAGAGGCACAACGTATTAAACTAAGCAAAGAGTTAAGTCGAAAAGATACAGGAAATACGCTCTATATTTTGGATGAGCCAACCACAGGATTACATTTTGCTGATGTAGATAGACTCACAGGGGTACTTCATCATTTAGTTGATTTAGGAAATTCAGTGGTGATTATTGAACACAATTTGGATTTAATTAAAAATGCTGACTATCTCATAGATATGGGACCAGAGGGAGGAAATAAGGGGGGGCTAATTATCGCCACAGGAACCCCTGAAGAGGTGGCTAAAAATCATGAAAAGACAGGCTCATATACAGGAAAATATCTACTGGAGGAGATAGACAATAGGAATTAAATTTTTAGAGCTTAAAGACAAGGCATTGCCTTGCCTTGTCTCTACATCTATATTTCTTTTACGCGTAAAGTTTAGACAGATAACTCTCGTAGAGGACTTGGGCATCTATAAGGGCATTTTGAGATAACTCATTAACTTTTCCATCTTTGGTAATTGAGGTAGAGATAAGACGTTGAGCACTCTCCATAAGCTTTTCCGTATCAGCCATCACCTCTTGAGAGGTTCTTTGATACTCTGCATGATTCTCTAATGTACCTTCGATATGAATTATTCTCTCTAGTTTTGCATTTTGTTCATCTAGCAATACTCTATAGTTTTCAATTAGAGGAGTTACCTTTTTAATATGTTTATCTAAATTCAATATTTCAGTTTTTGACTCTTGTTGTGTTGCCACGTAACTGTTTGAGTTTTCAAATGTATCATTTGCAATTTTTAAGTTCTTATTTGCTCTCATAGAGGTGCGTACTTTGTAGATTAGATATCCAATGAGAAGTGTACTCAATCCCATTACAGCCATACCCACTTGTGAATCGCCTCCTATCCATGAAAAGAGTGTTTCGTCTTGAATTTTTTCTAAAATAAACTCTTTTGTTGGTAACTTATCAAGAGGGATGGTTTCACCTGTGACCTTATTTGAAATAAATAACCATGTTAACGCAGTTGCTATCATTCCTAAGAGTGCTAAAAGTAGCCCTGTAAATGAACCTGAGTTGATATCGTTAACCGATATATTTTCATGGACTGTTCCCAATTGGACTTGAAAAGGTTTAAAATTATCCTCATCTGTATAGGGATGGTTTACCTTGTCCAATAAAACTTTAGAGTGAGCAATAGTAGAGTTACTTAAATGTCTCTTCTCCTCTTTGAATCTATCAATATGTGCTGATACAATATTTTTGGTTTCATAAAGCTCTTCATCTATACCATAAATAATCTCTTTTGAATCATCTATTAATTTTTTAGCATGAGCATTCTTAGAGAGAGGTTTTTTTACAATCTCTTCTACAATTTCTTCTACTGTATCATCTTTTAAATCTATATTTTCAACTCTAAATTCTTCATTCTTATCATTGTAATTCTCGTTGTTCTTATCTAGTTTCTTATCCATTTTCATACCTTGTTTTAAAATTAATGTATTCTAACATAATTAATATAAAAAATTTACGCTATGGTTTAATTAATAGGTTGGTATAATCTGCTAAAAAATTAGGATATTTATGGGTTTTCTTGTATCATTATTGGTCTTCTCCTTTTTAATATTTTTTCATGAGTTAGGACACTATCTTGTAGCACGTTTTTTTGGTGTACGGGTTGAGGTATTTAGCATCGGTTTTGGAAAAAAGATTATAAGTAAAAAAATAGGAGAGACACAGTGGAGTTTCTCTTTAATCCCTTTGGGTGGATATATTAAAATGAAAGGGCAAGATGA
>CAYVNI010000019.1:0-8761 GCA_964452815.1 uncultured Sulfurovum sp. | reverse complement strand
TGTCAAAGATATCGGTAAGATTAATGTACTTGATACCCACTCCTATGTGGCGATTGACAAAAATGTCATTAAAAAAGCTTTTAATGGTCTCAAAAATGGAAAGATAAAAAAACGGAAATTTCGGGTTTGGTGGCTTTAAATATATGCCATATCTTAGCGAATCAGAAGCGTTAAAAAAAGGGAATAACCTCCTAGCATTCTCAGCAGGAGTAGACTCCTCTGCTCTCTTTTTTCTTTTAAGAAAAAACAATATCTCTTTTGATATCGCTCTTGTAAACTATGGTCTAAGGAAGCAGAGCGACCTAGAAGAACAATATGCCATCGAGTTGGCTCAAACATATAATATCAAAGCCTATATTCACAAAGCCCCCCTTTTTCAAAATAATTTTGAGAAAAATGCCAGAGATTTTAGATATGATTTTTTTGATACTGTTATGCAAGAGAATCACTATGATAATCTCATTACAGCACATCAACTCAATGACCAATTGGAGTGGTTTTTAATGCGTCTTAGCAAGGGTTCAGGGGCGAGTGAGCTCATTGGCTTAACTAGCCGCTCAAAACGTAAAGAGTATACGCTTATTCGCCCTATTTTACATCATTCTAAAGAGGAGTTGTTAAATTATTTAAATAAGTATAATTTAAAATATTTTATTGACAGTAGTAATTATGAAGAGAAGTATGAACGCAACTATTTTAGAAAAAATTTTTCAGATAAATTAATCAAAAAGTATAAGAAGGGTATTCAGAAAAGTTTTGAGTACCTCCAAGAGGATAAAAAGATGTTAATGCAGGGCTATCAAGAGATTTTTCATCATAAAGAGTTCTATCTTTTAAAAATAGATAACCAAGATATAAAAATTCGTGTGATAGATAAGTATCTAAAAAAACTGGGATATCTTTTATCCTCAGGACAAAGGGCTGAAATAAAACAAAGCAACTCTATTGTTGTGGCAGGATTATGGGTAATAGAGACAAAATACGAAAGAATATATATCGCTCCTTACATCACAGAAGCGATGCCAAAGAGATATAAAGAGCAGTGTCGTGTTACTAAAATTCCTCCTAAAATAAGAGGATATCTCTATAGAGAAAAAATTATTCCTGAGCTTCTAATAGGGCTTTAGCACCATTTTTACACTCATTGAATCATTTATCTCCTTAAAAAGAAGATTGTCCTCCAAAGCGACGGCATAATCAAGTGAGATTTTTTTAAGAAAAGCATTAAATAGCTGCACTTGACTCTTCTCCATTACTATCTTAACGGCATAAGAGTTATTGGCAATAGAATCAACTTCAACAGTAGAGAAGTATCTCCCCGCATCTTTTTTAAATACACCAATATGAAAAACTTTTGCCTCAGAATGAACACCTTCTCGTTTGTCCAGAACTTGAAGCTCTTCTATTTTTTTATCATATACCTTCTGCTTTTTATAAAAAGAGACCATTGTTGGTATCACCCATAAAAGAAGGATTAAGAGTGCTACTACAAACCAAACTTTTGACATTAGAGATATAGTTTTAATTTTATTCATTATATTTTCCCTCTCTTATTTAGACTTAAAAGTAAACTCTGTCATAAAGTTTTCTAACGGTTTAATATCAAATTTTCCATTGGCATAAACCTCATTCAAGCTATTTTTTAGAGGCTCAATGCCCCAAACTATGCCTTTAATATCAATTTTTTTTGTAGAGAGTGTCGCTTTTTTAAGTTCCGCATTTTTCCCCATTGCTAAAAAGACATTATCAGAAATTTCTGCCAACTGAAGATTGGTATGTTGTGCCATAATCTGTGAATCTTTAAGGGAGAGCTTATTTGAAATCTCCTCATTTTGAAGATGAAAAAAACCTCCCATTACAAATACAGTAAAAAGAGGCAACGTCGAGGTTAAAGAGCGAATCATAAAAGTTCCCTCCGAAGGAGAGCTTGAAAACATCCCTTTCACCGTCTCTAAAAGACCTTTTTTCTCATCATGTAACAGTTTAATATCATCCAACTTCTCATCAAGAACCTGTTTTCTCTCAAATGCATCTTGTTTATCACTCTTTTTTGGCTCTTCTTTCTCTTTAATAGACTCAATCTTTTTAAAGGTTTTAATGTAAGAGTTTTTCGCTTTCTCATCACTACTTGCCATATCATGAAGAAGATTATGAATACTATTTTGTGTCAAATCAATATGCAAAGACAACTCTTCACGAAGCACTTTTAACAGTTTTGGAGACTCATCAGAGACCAGCATATCAAGGTGGTCTGCAAAACTGTATGATATTTTATAATAGGCCTGCATACTTTTGTAAACACGCTCTGCAATCTGTTTCTCTGTTAATCCTCGTGTCCCAATCGTCCAACTTTGATGGATTTTATCAGAAGTAGCAAACATCATAAAGAGCTTTCTGTCAAAATAACCGATAAGCAGTTTCAACTCATCACTTAAACCATCTTTGTATTGTTGATACAAAACAGCAAAAGGGGAAAAGTAAAGCGTGGTAGGGATAGTCCCTACATCAATCTTGTCTTGAATAACAAAATTGTGTGGAAATATCTCTGCTGAGGCTCTATTTCTATCCTGCTCTTGATGAATTGATTGGTTGGCGACCAATGAGATAGAGACCACTTGATTGTTGGGAAATTCTATCTGCAATGATTTAATTCTCTCTATAAACTTCTCTTTATCACTCTCATGAAACTGCTCAATCTCTTTTGAGATGAAACCATCTTTCGTCTGAATAGCATAGTTTAAAAAGTAAAACTCTCTCTCTTTATAATGGGTTATAGTTATATATTTTTGTTGATTACTCACACTACTTCTCCTACGTTATAAATTCTTTTAATTTTTTATTGTTTAGTTTAGTATAAATTTGTGTAGAAACTATGCTATCCTCTCTCGAAAAAGTAAACCTACTGCACTTAGTTTCTTTAAAAATAGTTTATATTTGATTTTTGCAATCTTTCATCTAAAGAAGCTTAATATTTTCTTTTAAACTAATCATACGTCATTATAACCATTTTTAAATAATTAATTGCTTGTGTTATTTTTTATTTATGTTTTTTTCTATTATAATAACATTCACGCTTAAATTAACTCTCTAAATCATTAAAAGAATATTAGGTTTAATCTTAAATATTGCTTTAAGCATATAATTAAAAGTTTATTTTATAATTTTACAGTGTATGCTTGTTCATTACTAATTGAAGATGTTTTTTTGCCTCTATTTTATCCATATTACTTAGGTCTAAAACCTGATGATATATCTCTAAAGTAGTGAATGGTTTGGGGATGGTAAAGCTATCCCAACTTTTTAATCTCCAGTATCTATTGGCTCGATAATTTACCACCATAATAGGAAGTTTTGAACGCAGGGCCAATGCAACTGCTCCATCACTCATATTGTGCCGAGGACCTCGTGGTCCATCAGGAGTTATCATTATACTCTCTTGGTTCTTTATCGCTTTTATCGCGTTAATCAAAACCGACTTAGCTCCCCGTTTAGAAGAGCCTCGTAGGGCTTTTATATTGAAAAAATCTAATGTTTTAGCAATGAGTTCACCGTTATAGTGTTGAGAGATAATAGCTGAGGTGGGAAGGTTTTTTCTAAGTTTTTTATAAACTTGAGGAGAGATGAGTAACTCTCCATGCCATGTGACAGCAATACACTGCTCAACGATGGGTTCATTAATAAAATAGTATCTTTTTCGGTAACTAAACCATAAGAGTCGCATCAATAAAAAAAGAAAAATAGGCACAAAAATCAAACTTAATTTTCGTAACAGATTCTTTTTAATTTTTTTAGAATTTATCACTTAAGAGACAACTCCATTCAATGCTCCTCGGGAGGTTTTTGTTACCAATACAGGTACTATTTTTCCTAAAAGGTCTTCACTTCCTTCCACAAAAAATAGTTTTCCATCATCACTTCTTCCCGATACTCGTCCATTGGGCTTTAACTCATCAAAATAGACCATATGGGTTCGATGCATCTGTGCATCCATAATCTCATCAACTATCTCTGTGTGCCGTGCTTGTAGCTTGATTAATCGAGCCGAAGCAACCTCATTGGAGATTTGGTTCTCATACGTAGCCGCTGCGGTATGGGGTCGTGCCGAGTATTTAAAAGAAAAGAGTTGTTCAAAGCGTACTTGGTTTAATACATCCATCGTATCTTCAAAATCCTCATCACTCTCATTGGGAAATCCTACAATAATATCCGTAGAGATAGTAGCCTCTGGACACAATCTTCTAATTTTTTCACAACGGTTCAAAAACCAAGCTTTAGAGTAGCCACGCTTCATCTCTTTAAGCAATGAAGTTGAGCCACTCTGTAGAGGCACGTGTATTTGCTTACATATCTTAGGGTTTGAAGCAAACTCATCTAAAAACTCATCATCCATATGCAGAGGATGTGGTGAAGTGAATCGAATACGCTCTAACCCCTCAATCGCAGATATTTTTTGCAACAGTGTTGTGAAATTGCATCTGTCCTGTTCAGAGGTAAAATATTTACCATAGTTATTGACGTTTTGCCCCAAAAGCATTATCTCTTTAGCACCCGTATCCACTGCTTTTTGTATCTCATTTACAATCAAATCTGATGGAATAGAGACCTCGTCACCACGTGTTGCAGGGACAATACAGTAGGTACATGACTTATCACATCCCATAGATATATTGACCATCGCTTTAAACGGATTTGTCCTGTACTCTCCAAATGCATAGGTGCTATCATCATGGTCAATGTCCACTTCAACAGAGTGTCTAACATCAATCACTTTTGATAATTTAGAGACATTTCTTGCCCCCAAAACAAAATCCACTGAAGGGGCCCGTTTGATAATATCTCTACCCAAATGTGAAGCCGTACATCCCGTCACCCCAATTTTCGCCGATGCTTTTTTGTACTTCTTAAAAACACCTATCTCTGAAAAAAGTTTAGAGACAGGTTTTTCACGTACAGAACAGGTATTAATGATAATTAAATCGGCATCATCAAGTTTATCTGTCAACTCATATGGCTCTTTTTTATTGAGCTCCGCAATCATATGTTCGCTATCACGAACATTCATCGCACACCCTAGTGTTTCGATATAAAGTTTTTTATAATTCATCTTTTGTAATTCATTTTCAACTTAACAATTCATTTTTTACATATATTATAGATTTTAATTAAATCTATTTATTTAATAATCTAGCTTTAGAAACTTCTACTTAACAATATGAATTTCATAGATAAATTCATCATCATTTAAACCATATTTTACTTCTCTCATATAAACAGAGTACTCTTTACCCTCAAAATGCTCAATCAATGCTTTTAGCTCTTTATGTGAATTCTCTTTATCAAAATAAAAAATAGACTTCTTCTCTAAATCTTCTTCAATTTTATCCAATTCAATCAGTTTCGGTTTTGCTGTTATGGATGTTCTTGCTAACTTTAATTTCATAATCTTTCCAATCCTTAAAAATATATATAATATATTATATTTATGTTTAAAATTATTATACCCATTTTAGTTAAAGGGAAGTTTAGCTATAATTCAACTCTTCAAACAAGCGACAAATTCACACACTTTTGTAACACATTGTTAAGTAAATAGAATAGAAAAAGGATTAAATATGGAAAAAATTGTTGATATTATCGAGGCTATGGCACATGAGAAAAACATCTCATTGGACTCAGCAGTAGATGCATTTAAAGAAGCTCTTGTTAAAACAGCCAAACGTTGTACTTCGTATACTTCAGATTTTAAAGCCACAGTTGATATGGATGTAAAGGATTATCATGTTGAACAGATTATTACCGTAGTCAAAGATAATGATGAACGTATAAAAAATGAAACAGATGCTGTTATTACACTATCTAAAGCTCAAGAGGAGTATGGAAATGATATTGAGCTTGGCGATGAGTTACGCAGTGATTTTATCCTTGAGAACCATGGTAGAACTGCTTCTCACAATCTTTTCAAAGAGCTACAATACCACATACAAAGACAGGTGGAACAAGACCTCTTTGAGAAGTACAGAGAAAAAGTGGGCATGGTGATGTTTGGAACGGTTAACCGTATAGATGACAAAGAGAATACCTTTATTGAGATTGGGGAACTCAAAGGTATTTTGAGCCAAAGAAACCGAATTAAAGGGGAAAAATTCAGAATTGGCGACACCGTAAAAGCCCTACTACGTTATGTAAGTATTGACCCTGAGTTTGGAATGTTTCTTGAACTCACCAGAACCTCTCCAAAGTTCTTAGAGAAGCTTATGGAAAAGGAAGTCCCAGAGATTTCTGATGAGTCTGTGGAGATTGTTGCAACAGCTAGAATCCCTGGGCAAAGAGCCAAAATAGCCCTCAAAACAGACTTTCCAAATATCGACCCAATTGGGGCAGCTGTGGGTGTAAAAGGGGTTAGAATCAATGCCGTGAGCAATGAGCTTGATGGTGAAAATATCGACTGTATCGACTACTCACCTATCCCTGAGGTCTTCATCACCCGTTCACTCTCTCCTGCGATTATCCAAAGTCTTAAAATTACAGATAAAAAAGAGAAAAAAGTACTTATCAATATTACCTCCGACCAAAAAGCAAAAGCAATCGGTCGAAGTGGGATTAATATACGTCTAGCCTCTATGCTTACAGGATATACCATTGAGCTTAATGAAATAGAGGGTATTACCGACAGAAGAGGAGCTGGTGGTGGTTCAAACAGTTCAGAACCTGAAAAAACAACCAATACTGATGCTTTGGCTGATTTATTTAAATAATATTTTGAGGTTGTAAAAAAACTTTGTCTTATAAATATCGGAAACCAATATCCACAACATATTAAACCCGTAGGGGCAGACCAATCTGTCTGCCCAAACACTGGCATAAAATCCCCTATATATTGTTTATTTGGTCTAAAATCATCAACACCAAATTTTGCAAGATGTTTAATCAAAAGTCAAATCACTGTCCTCCTCTAACGCACCGAACAGAATGCTCATGCGTCTTACTACCCCGAACCACATTGCCATTGCCGAAATACACAATCCAAGCAGAGCTAGAATCAGACGCAACCGAAGTCAACGACCAATAATCGTTAGAGGTGACATTTGTAAAAACTGAACTTATAGCAGAATCATACTTGCTCATATCAACTATACTAAAAAGCTCATTTTTATTTGGTAATCTCCAATCACTCTTCTCACCTAAGCTTAACTCTTCACAATAGACCAAGGCATCTTGCCATATGGCTCTTTTAATTGTGTCACCACTGTCACTATACGCATCTTGCCATGCCAAACCTGTTGTGCTGTCAGCCACTACACCACTGCTATCCCTACTCAATTCTGCCCATAATGATGTGGACATTATTATTAATGAAAAAGTAAAAATGAATAATGAATAATTTTTCATCTGTTTACTTTCTATTCTTTTGTTTATCCTCATTGTTTTCTCCTTTTGTATCTTTCACTCTCTATTTTTTGCTAAAAAAGCTCTGAATGGGACCCAATTCTAACAAGTTTCAAAATCTCATCTTCAATCCTATAAATTAAGAGCAAATCACCACTAATATGAAACTCTCTAAAGTCACTATAGTTACCCTTTAAAGGATGCTCTTTTGCTTCAATGGGTAACCCTTCCTCTTTTAACAAGGTACTAATATAGATTAGATATTTCAAATATGTCTTATCTGTAAACTTTATCTTCTTATACTCTTTTAAAAAGGTTTTTGTTCTAAAGAGTTTTAGCATAAGCTTGACTCTCTTTTAAAAACTCATCAAAACTAACCAGCTCTCCATCATTAGAGTCTGCTTCCTCCATTGCCTTTAGTGTCGTTGCATTGGGTACTTTTAACTCAAATGGAATCCCTTTTTCATATCTAACACGATTCAAAAAAAGTGTAATAGCTTGTGAAGTACTAAGCCCAATCTGTTTGAAAATCTCCTCAACCTCATATTTTAACTGCTCATCAACTCTTGCTCTTACTGTTGCATTTAGTGCCATAATGTAGCCCTTTTGATTTATTTATCCTATTGTAGCGTATTTGAGCTACCAAAAGATTAAATTTAAACAACTCCAAACTCTTACTTTTTACTACTCTTTGCTGTTTTGATACTAGATACCAATAATTTTATCAACTCTTCTCCATCTAAATTTATACTCTCATACATTCAACTCTCTAAATAATCAGAATCTTTTAACAGTTCAATTTAATAGCAATATAACCAATAAACTGTCTCATTTGCTTCTTTAAGTGCAACACTAAGTTTGTTAACAAAATCTGCCTTGGACTGAGCAAACTCAGATTCAGCTACCAATGCCCCAACAGCCGTTCCACACGCAAAACTTGTTTACTCAAAACATACTCTTTGTTAAAACAAAGATGCTTATACATTTCTACAATCCTCAAAGCAAAAGCATAACTTTTAGACTTCAAAATATTCTCTCTCACCTACCCCCCTTATTTTTCATTATTCACTATTCATTTTTCATTCTCTAAAGCTGTCCTCCTCTAACGCACCGAACAGAACGCTCATCCGTCTTACTACTCCAATACACAGGACCATAGTGGAAACGCACAATCCAAGCAGAGCTAGAATCAGACGCAACCGAAGTCGACGACCAATAATTGTAAGAGGGGACATTAACCCAACTTCATCATATAAAAAAATGAAAAGCCTATTTTATGGGATTTCCTAGCTTCTATATTAAATAAAAATAACTTACCTGCACCACATTTCTCTTACTTTTATTAGCCTTTTAAATCTTATTAGGATATAATATC
>CAYVNI010000018.1:0-27546 GCA_964452815.1 uncultured Sulfurovum sp. | reverse complement strand
GTCATTCCTCCAAAACCATTAGAAATGGTATCTAAAATAAGATTTTTATTGATTCCATATTCGGCAATTTTGGCATCGTTTAGGTCAATATTTAGGTAATAACCCGAGTTGGCTTTATCTGCAAAAACCGATTGTGTTCCTCCATAGGCTTTGAGTCGTTGTTCTATCTTTTGAGCATAAATTGCCAACTCTTCACTAGTATCTCCATAGAGTTTTATTCCTAATGGTGTACGAATTCCTGAAAGCAACATATCAATTCGTCCACGGATTGGGTATGTCCATGAGTTGGTTAAACCTTTGATTTGAAGGGTTGATTCCATCTCGTTTAAGAGTTTTTCATAGGTCATTCCTTCTCGCCATTCGCTTCGGGGTTTAAAGGTTATAATGGTCTCTATCATGCTTAGTGGTGCTGGGTCGGTGGCTGTGTCGGCTCGTCCTGCTTTTCCAAATACGGTGGCAACTTCGGGGAAGTTCTCTTTTAAGATTTTATCGGTCTTTTGGGTTAACTCTTTTGCCATGTCGATACCAATTCCATACGGAGTTACAGGCATATACATGTAGGTCTGTTCGTTGAGTGGTGGCATAAACTCCCACTTCTGTTGCTGATAAATCCACACGCCATAGACCACAAAACCCACTAAAACAAATGGTACAAAATAACGTAACCACAACGCCCATTTGAGCAGTGGAGAGTAGAGCCATATAAAAAATCTGTTGAGCCAATTTTTGCGTTCATCTAGGATTTTGCCACGGATGAGATAGACCATTAAAATGGGTACAATGGTTATTGATACAATCGCTCCTGTAAGCATTGCAAAGGTTTTGGTATAGGCTAAGGGTTTAAATAATGCCCCCTCTTGACCCGAGAGTGCAAAGATAGGCAAAAAGGAGACAACTATTAGAATTAAGGCAAAGAATATTGGTCGCCCTACCTGCTTTGCTCCATCTAAAATTAATTCTGTTCGCTCTTCGCTTGTTAGCTCTCCTTTGTGGGCATTGATTTTTTTATGCACATTCTCAACCATCACAATCGAAGCATCAATCATTGCTCCAATGGCAATGGCAATTCCTCCAAGCGACATAATATTTGACTCTACCCCTGCCCACTTCATCCATAGAAAGGTAATAGCAATGGTCAAGGGGAGTGTGATGATAATAATAAGAGCCGAACGAAAATGGAGCAAAAATAGCAAAATAATAACCAATACCACCACCGACTCTTCCATAAGTGTGTGGGTTAGAGTATCTATCGCTTTGGTAATTAAATCGCTTCTATCGTAGGTGGTTACAAGGTTGACATCGTCTAATTTTATCTGCTCTAGCTTCTCTTTTATCTCTTGAATCACGGCGTAAGCGTTCTCTTTGTAACGTACTACTACAATTCCACCAATCACTTCGCCTTGACCGTTTAAATCTGCCATTCCACGGCGATAGCTTGGTACTAAATCTATCACTGCCACATCAGAGATTTTCAAGGGGTTTCCATTGCGTGTTTTAATTACAATATTTCCCAAATCTTCTGATGTTTTGGCGTAACCAATGGCTTGGATAATCTGCTCATAGCCATTTTCTAAAATAATTCGACCTCCACGGTCTTCGTTATTGGCTTTGACTGCTTTTATTACATCTTGAATTGATAGCTCTTGCTCTACCAATTTCGATTCGTTAATGGTTATTTGGTAGTTCTTTTCAAACCCTCCAACTGTTGCCACTTCACTAACCCCATTAATGCCCAAAAGAGCATATTTATAGTAGTACTGTTGCAAATCATAAAGTTCTGCTAAATCTTTGGTTTGAGAGGTCAAGGCGTACTCATAGACCCACCCTATTCCCGTGGCATCGGGTCCCATTTTTACTTGGGCTGTTTTGGGAAAGGTTGGGAGAAGCTCATTAATCTTCTCTGCCACACGGTCACGAGAAAAATAAATATCATGCCCCTCTTCAAAAATGACATAGACCAAAGCGTTTTCAAACGAACTAAAAGCACGAACCGTTTTTGCACCTGCCACCGACATTAAAGCATTGGTAAGAGGATAGATAATTTGGTCTTCTATAAGCTGAGGAGATTGCCCTTTCCACTTGACCGATACAATAATTTGAGGTGGAGTTAAATCTGGCAGTGCATCTAGTGGGGTATTTTTGATAGCCCAAAGAGAGGCTAGAAGTAGCAGTATGGTTAGAGCGATGATTAGAAATCTGTTTCGCCATGAGAAGTTTATAGTTTTTTCTATCATTTTTGGAACTCCTAGATTTAATTGTAGGGGTATGCCCTTGTGGCTATCCTATGGTAAAAAGAATAAATTCAAGATTTGGGCAACCACGAGGGATTGCCCCTACAGATGTGTTAGGAGTAGTTTAGCTATTTTTTTGTGTAGGGGGTGTGGAGGAGCATTTTTTCCCTTTTTAATCAATGATTTTGGACAATCTATCTTAGGTTAAAGGCATATCTCTTCGCTTCATCACCACATTAAACTCACCCTCTGCTACCACTCTTTTATTGCGAAACAATTCAAAGGTAAAGATGCAGAAGTTGTCAAGTTGGGCTGATATTTTACTCTCTATTTTGTACGCTCCTGCTTCTAGTGGTTCATGGCGTAAAATCTTTTTCATGCCTGTGAGTACGCCACCGTCATAGATTCGATAGAGTGAGGCGATGAAGATGACATTTTGAGCGGCTGATTCTACCACGGCTGAGAGGGTTGGTGGCTCTAAAAACTCTAACATACAGATGGCATCATTCTCTCCATCTTTTATCACTTGGCTTACAAACCTTACGGGTGCTTTGTGGGGAAGTCGGTTGATGTCAGCTATCATATCTCTACCTCCACAATAGGGTTTTCTAGCTTTTTAGATTGGTTATAAATCTCTAGCATCTGCCACAATGAGGGGGAGATTTCGCTGTTTTTACGGTCTTCTATGACCATATTTGCTTTCTCCTCTGTCACTTCAACCAAGAGAGCCACACCACTTTCTAGGTGAGAAACTCCACAATTATTTATATCCTCAACATCTTCAAAATTAAAAGCATCCACATTTAACAATAGTAGTCTATCACCTCTTAATGCTTTTATCGCTCCTGTTTTAAGAACTGACAATGAGGTATTAAAAAGGTCAGAAACAGTTGTCACCTCGGATTGATTTTCAGATAAAATAGAGAGATAGGAGGCTGGGGTGTTGTGTACAGAGTTTTGAAAGGCTGTGGGGCTTAGTAGGGTTTTATGGTAAATTGACTCTACTATATCTACCGTGGCTTTGACCTCGCCATAGGCAGAACCAAAGATGATTCTCTCTTGTTTATAGCCTACTTTAGAAGCCAAATAGATGGCGATTTTTGCCCCTCGGGTGAGCCGTCTTCTTAACATCATTTTGGGGACGAGTTTTTTTTCATCAAGCGATTCACATTTTGTGGAGGCAGAGAGAAAAGCAGAGGAGATTATTTTTAGATTTATTTTCATGCTGTCTTCACCTTTTGAAGTATCAAAGAGACGTTGTTTCCTCCAAAGGCAAAGGCGTTGGAGAGGACAAAGCGTAGAGGGGTTTTGATGTTCTCTGTTGGTAGTGTTAGCTCCTCTATCTCTTTGGTTTGTAGATTGAAATTTGCAGGTAGTGTCTGTTTTTCTAATGCCAAGGCTGAGATGATAAGCTCTATTGCCCCACACGCTCCTAGCGTATGACCTGTGATGGATTTGGTAGAACCCACAGGTGGATGGTGCGAAAAAAGCTCTTTTATTGCATTTCCTTCGGCACTGTCATTGGCAACTGTTCCTGTGCCATGTGCATTGATGTAGTCGATTTGGGTGCTGTTGATTTGTGCATTCTCCAACGCATTTTTCATGGCAATTTTTGCACCTTCCCCTTGGGGGTGAGGGTTGGTAATGTTGTGGGCATCGGAACTGCACCCTACCCCTACGAGTTTAATCTCACTGGGTCTGGTGCTTAGGAGTATCGCACCTATCCCTTCGGCGACATTCATCCCTGTTCTGTTGGCATCAAAGGGGGTGGATATTTCAGAAGAGAGTACGCCCAGTGCCTTAAATCCATTGACCGTGGTGTAGCTAATGGAGTCAGCACCCACGACCAACACATTGTCATATGCTCCTGCTTCGATAAGCTCTTTTGCAAAGATAATGGCATTGGAGCTTGAGGTACACGCTGTGGAGAAGGTGATGGAGTCTTTGAAGTTAAATGTCTGGTTGAGTGTATGAGAGATGGAATAGAGGGACTGTTTTTTTAGTGCTATGTTTGTGTAGCTTCCCTTATCTTCTATAAACTGATTTTCAGCCCATGCCATGCCACCTACGGATGTGCCTATGGCTAAGAAAGTATTGCTAAAATCCTTTAGCTCAGAGGCATTTAATATTTTGGTAATACTCTCTATCATCAATGTATTAAAACTCTTACTGCTCTCTATTTTTCCAATGGCACTAAGCCCTCCATCACTCAAAAAGCCTTGATGTTTTTTAACACCACTGTTACCCAAAAGAGTGGCATCAAATATCGTTTCATGCTCTAATCCAGCCGAGCAACAGGCACTCATATTCTCTATATAAATATCTATATCTATATTTTTATTTTTATTTTTATTTTTGATGTTCATTGATATAGTCTGTCAAAATTTGAATGCTTACAAAGACATCTTTTGTCTCTTCCATATTTTTAAATTTGATACCAAATTCATTGTCCAAAATAACGACCAACTCAATGGCATCCACTGAGTCAAGCCCTAGACCATCATTAAATAGAGCATCATTATCTGCTATCTCAATAGGGTCTATGTCCTCTAGGGCTAACCCCTCTATTAGTATCTCTTTTAACCTGTCTGTTGTAATCATATAGTATTTACTCTTTTAATTATTTTTTTTATTTTCGTTGATATAGTTGGTCAAGGTCTGCACTGTGGCAAAAATATCTTTTAATTCAGACATATTTTCAAATTTTATTCCATACTCATTGTCCAAAACCACAATAAGCTCTATCGCGTCCACGGAGTCTAACCCCAGTCCCTCATTAAACAGTGCATCATCATCTGCAATCTCATTATAACTCATCTCTTCTAAATTTAATCCTATGATTATTTTCTCTTTTACATCTTGTGTTGTTATCATTTTAGTACTGCCTTTTGAGATTAAAAAATTGGCATATTATATCCAACAATAGATACTAAACATCTTGTCAACTTTTATTTTAGAGGTAGAACTTTTAGAATACTTTTTGAGATTTTTTGGTACAATCAGTGTATATTTATATGCACAAAGAGAAGGTTGAAATAATGAAAAAAGTATTAATAACAGGGGCAACAGGTTCACTGGGTGTTGCGATTGTTAAGGAGTTCTCCAAGCAAGGATATTTTGTATATATCCACTACAACAGTAACGAGATAAAAGCCAAAGAGATTTTAAAAGAGATAGAGAATAATGGAGAGATTATAACCTTTGATAATAAAAATAGCCAAGATATAAAAGATAAACTAGCCAATATAGAGGTGGATGTCCTTGTCAATAATTCAGGAATAACAAAAGACAATCTCTTTTTTTGGATGAGTAATGAGGAGTGGGAAGAGGTAATGGATACTAATATAAACGGGATGTTTAGGGTCACCAAAGCGATGGTTCCCAAATTGATAAAAAAGAAAGATTGTGCCATTGTCAACATCTCCTCTATCTCGGGGATAGTGGGAAACATGGGGCAGACCAACTACTCAGCCTCAAAAGGAGCGATTATCGCTTTTACCAAAAGTTTGGCATTGGAGTTGGCACGGTACAGAATCACGGTCAACTGTATTGCCCCTGGTTTGGTAGCATCAGAGATGACCAAAGATATTAACAAAGAGATAACCAAAACAATTCCTCTAAAGCGATACGCAAAGCCAAGTGAGGTAGCCCACGCTGTCTTTTTTGCTTCAACAAACACCTATATGACAGCCGAGGTGATAAATATCAGTGGTGGGTTGGCACGATGAGACAGGTTGTGGTAACAGGCATTGGGTTTTTGTCTCCAATGGGGGATGATATTCCCACCTTAAAAGAGAATTTTCTTCAAAATAAATCGGGTGTCAAGGTGATGCAGGAGTGGCAAGAGGAGATTGAGGGGATTGCGACTATTATCGCGGCACCCATAGCCGAGCAGGACTACAAAGATATTCCCCGAAAATACAGACGCTCTATGGGAAAAGTAGCCATGATGAGTGCCAAGAGTATGCAAAAGGCTATAGATGATAGTGGTTTGGAACAAGGTGATATTCAAGACCTTCGTACAGGTCTCTCTTTTGGCTCTACAATGGGGGCAAACGAGAGTCTTATGGAGTGGATAAGTAGTGTCTATAACAGTAAAAGTTTTAAAGGTCAAAACTCTATGATTTTTTTGAAATCAATGAGTCACACAATATCTGCCAATTTGGCAGCAATGTTTAGTATAAAAGGGCGAAATATCCCCACTTGTTCAGCGTGTACATCCTCCTCACAAGCGATTGGAACAGGATATGAGTCAGTTAAGTTTGGGATGTCTGATATTATGTTTGTGGGAGGTGCTGAAGGGCTTCATTATCTCTCGGAGGGAGTGTTTGAGGTGATTGGTGCAACAAGTACTGGGTATAATGACCATCCAACTCTAACCCCAAAACCGTTTGACAGAGACCGAGATGGGCTTATTATTGGAGAGGGGGCAGGGACGTTGGTGCTTGAAGAGTATGAACACGCCAAGAGCCGAGGAGCTAAAATTTATGCAGAACTCACAGGTTATGCCACCACTTGTGATGGTAACCACCTCACCACCCCTTCACGAGAGGGGATGGGAAATGTGATGAATCTTGTATTGCAAAATGCAAACTTAACGCCCCAAGATATTGGCTATATCAACGCCCATGCCACCTCTACCCAAAAAGGGGACATTGAGGAGTCACACGCCACCCATGAGATTTTTGGTAAAAATGTCCCAATAAGCAGTACCAAGAGTTATATGGGACATCTGCTTGGTGGGTGTGGTGTGGTAGAGTCGATTATCTCGATAATGGCACTCAATGAGAGTTTTTTACCTGCCAATAAAAACTTGGATAACGTAGACCCTGCTTGTGCTGACTTGGATTATATTAAAGAGCATAGAGAATGTACAATAGAGAATGTGATGAGTAACAACTTCGCCTTTGGTGGGATTAACACCTCATTGATATTCTCAAAACTAACTTAAAAATAAAGGAGAGAACGATGAAGAAAATTTTTTCACTACTTGTAAGATATGGCCCACTACTTTGGTCACTCTTTAGACGATTTAAAAA
The DNA here is from genome assembly GCA_964452815.1 of uncultured Sulfurovum sp. Lineage (GTDB taxonomy): Bacteria > Campylobacterota > Campylobacteria > Campylobacterales > Sulfurovaceae > UBA1140. Next base: position 20,276 of record CAYVNI010000018.1, on the reverse strand, counting down.
GAAATAAGGAAGGATACCCATGAATTTTAAAATAGGTCAAAAAATAACGACATTAACCCTCACCCTATCAGCCCTGTTTCTTTTAGGATGTAGTGGCCCTGCTGTCTACACAGCACCCAATGCACCTGTATCGCAAATAGCCAATACGCCAACACTTGCCCAAGTAGATAAAGCCGTCAAAGATTCGCTTATTGGTCGCTCTTGGATACCTCAAAAAGTCTCTTCAAATGTCTATTTGGGAACGTATAAAAAAGGTGATTTGATGGCGAAAATCAAAGTAACTTTTAACACCAGTACGTTTACCATTAATCATGTAGATAGTCGCAACTTAGATTATGATGGCTCAGACGAAAGTATTCATCCGACTTATAACAAATGGATACAACGCCTAGAAGCAGACATCAGAAAACGTGTGGATAGAAATGTCAAAATAGACAAAAGAAGAGCCTCTCGCTCAAAAAAAAAATAGTATCAACCAACCATAACAGGGATGACTTTTCTAGCAGTGGTGGAGATTTTAGCTCCATCAAAATAGGAATGCATTTTAAAGAGGTTCGCGCTTTGTTGGGTGAACCACAAGACACTACTCGCCGTATTACAAAAAAATCTTTTAACCCTTTTTACTTTGGTACAGACAGATTTAGAACCACCTACTACTACCGTGGTATGGGTAGAGTAGAGTTTGACATCAAAGGAAAAGTGGCAGAGATAGATGATGATATTACAGAAAATGGGAACAATTAAATGAAAAAGTTACTACTATTAGCAACCCTCTATGGGGTCTGTCTCAATGCCTCCGAACTGGATTTGGGTATTGGTGCTGGGGTAATGTCCTACCCCGACTATTTGGGGTCAGACCATGCCAATGCTCTCTATATTCCTCTCCCTTATATCTCCTATGTGAGTGAAGATTTAGAGATAGATGGAAATGGAGTCAAAGCAGAACTGTTTGACATCAATAATCTCTCTTTACGACTTAGCCTTAGTGGTTCTGTACCTGTTAAAAGTTCAGGTGTACGTAAGGGGATGTATGACCTTGACCCTTCGGTGGAGATAGGTCCTGCATTGGTCTATACACTGTATGATAAAGAGGGATTAAGCCTCAAAATAGATGCACCTATTCGTGCTATTATCTCTTCTGATTTTAAAGGGCTAGATTACCGAGGCTATATCTATGACCCCAAACTCTCAATAGAATATAATTTTGGGGATGGGTATCATTTTCAACTCCATACAGGAGGGGTGTTTGCTGATAGTAAATACCATAACTATATCTATGGTGTTAAACTTAAACATTCAAGAAAAGGCAGACCCTACTACAAAACAGATGCAGGATACAGTGGGTATAAAACCTCAATGGGCATAGAGAAAAAATTCAAAAACTTATGGTTTGGTACATTTGTAAGACACTATAGCTTAACAGGGAGTATCTTTCGCTCTAGCCCTTTAACTGTAAAAAATTCAGCGATTTACGGTGGTCTTTTTGTTGCTTATCTGTTTGATAAATCCTATACTGACAAGATTAAAAATTGGATAGAGAATTGAATAAAATAGTCTACAAATCAGCAGAGGGAACGCTATCTACTCGTTCCTACAGTGATACCATAACATTGTCAGATAACAGAATACTACAATTGGATAACATTCCCAAAGATGAGCAGTATCTGATGCTTCACAAGGCATTTGAAGAGCATATTGTTCCCATACTGTATGATAAAAATATCACCTCTATCAGACCACGAGTAGAGGCACTTGATATTGATAAACTTCCTATGGATACATCCGCAATATTTTTTACATCAGGTACAACGGGTAGACCAACAGGAGCGTTAAAGAGCAGAGAGAATATCAGCAAAGAGTTGACTGTATTAAAAGAGCTATTTTCCCCTTTAGAGATAGAACGAGTTATTGTCACCGTACCACTTATTCATATCTATGGATTTTTAGCAGGAGTGCTATTACCCCGTGCTTTAGGAGCAGAGGTAATATTAAAAGAGGAGTTTCTACCCCATGAGCTTATTGAGTTAGCCGAGGAGAAAACAACCTTATGTATTACCAATCCTGTTTTTTTAAAAGTATTAAACAAGCTAAATATCACACAGAAATACCCCAACATCACTTTTTTAAGCTCCACAGGTAAACTAGATGCAGGGGTAGCCAAATCACTTCATGATAGATTAGAATTGACCATCTACCAACTCTTTGGCTCAACGGAAACAGGTGGGATTGCCTATAAGATAAATGAGGATGAACTGTGGCGACCTTTAAGGGGCGTTAGCATTGAAAAAGTTGGTGAAAATCTCTCCGTAAACTCCCCTTACATCTCAGACTTTTTAATAGAAGAGCAGTTAATCAAGGTTCAAAAACCATTTGTTACTACTGATATTATAGAGATAAAAGAGAAAAATTTTAAACTGCTAGGACGAGCCTCCGAGATTATCAAAATATCAGGTAAACGCATCTCCATATTAGAGATAGAGAGCCTATTAGAAAAAAACCCTAACATAGATGAAGCATTGGTAAAACTCGCTTATGATGTGAACTCTCACAAAGATGAGCAGTTGGAGATATTGGTGCTTAGTGCAATGGATGGGATAGAGCTAAAAAAAGTTATCAAAAAGACACTCCAAGATAATTACAAAAAGATAAACATACGCTTCGGTCTCAAAAAAGTTGAGACCATTGCCAAAAATCATATGGGGAAGAAATTACGAAGATGAGTTGTTCTTTAATTCTTTTGTGGTGGTATCACTTTTAAGTGCCTCTGCAATCAACTCCACAGGGTTTTTGAACACCACATCTACATCAGCTTGATGTAATGAGTTCCCTATCTGCATACGACAAGCAGAACATTCTGCTGAAACTATTTTAGCTCCTGTCTCCTCTATCATCGCAGCTTTTGGTTTTCCTGCAAGTTCTGCTAGATGATACTTCTCCGTCTGTATTGTAACCCCACCAAAACCACAACATCGGTCACTGTCGCTCATCTCTTTTATCTCATAATTTTGTTTAAGAAGTTCTCTTGGCTCTTTGTGAATATTTTGTACTTTTTTGGCATGACAAGCATCATGATAGGTGATGGCATCTTCAAACTTTTTTCCTTTTTGAGCAAGTCGCTCTTTGAGGTCGGTGTTCTGTTCAAACCACTCGGTTGCCATAAAGATTTTTTCATTAAGTTTTTTGGCACGTTTTGCCCAATCTTCCATCCCATGGTTATTGAAGAAAATCTCCCAATCATGTTTAATCATAGCAGAACAAGTCGCCTCAGGGATAATAATCGCCTCAACATCATCTATAAAGGTCTCAAAATACTCTATATTTTTTTTGGAGAGTGTCTCTACTGTATAAAAGTCACCTGTAAAATAGGCAGGGGCCGAACAGCACATCTGCTCTTTGGGAATGAACGCATCTATATCTAGCTCTTTTAGAATATCTATGAGGCTATCACCAATATCAGTATAGTTATAGTTGGCTAGACATCCAATAAAGATAGCCACACGTCTTTTACCACCATGCTTTACCTCTTCGGGGTACTTGTTCATAAAACTTATCTTGCCAAGAGAGGGCAGAAGCCGTCCACTCTTGATAATCGGCATAGGAAAGCGAGGTATCATCCCTCCTCTTTTGGTGTCATCTTTAAAACCACACGTTCTAAAAGTATAACCAAGCTTCATCATCATATCCATTAGTTTTCGATGACGCAACAGGGTAAAAAAGGCTTTTTTGAACCATGCGATACCAAATTTATCAGCGATATCTGCTCTCACCTCTTCGATGACCATATCAGTTTGTAAGGAGTTAGGACAAACCTCCACACAGTTGGTACATAAAAAACAGCTCTCAAAAATATCTTTAGCATTTTTGTCCAGCTCCAAATTTCCCTGTTGATATTGTCCTAAAAGGTCAATGAATCCTCTAGGAGAGGTCACTTCATCGGGGTTAATCTGATGAATTGTACAGACAGGAATACACTTTCCACACTTGACACAATCATCAGCTGTGGCATTAAAATTAAAAATATCTTCTACTTTTTTCACTGTTTATTCTTCTTATATTTTATTTTTACTTATATTTTATTTTTACTTCTCTTGATTTACATTTTTCGATGTTGGTCAAGCCACACCATAATCCCTTTTTGAGCATGAAGTCTATTTTCTGCTTCTAAAAAAATATCATCAGCATGTGCTTCAAATACCTCTTCACTCACCTCATAGTCACGATAGGCAGGGAGACAGTGGAGAAATATCGCTTTTTTATCGGCTAGGGACATTAAATTTTTATCGACAATATAACCATTAAAAGCTTTAAGTCGCTCCTCTTTTTCATCCTCTTGTCCCATGGATACCCATGTATCAGTTGTAATAACATTTGCACCCTTTACGGCAACTTTTGGGTCATTGGTAAATAAGATTTTGGCACCACTCTCTTTTGCGAACCCTAATGCCTCTTCGATAATTTGGCTATCGCACTCATACCCTTTTGGGGTGGCAACACGAAGCTCTAACCCGAGTTTAGCTACAAGCATAAGCCATGAATGGGTAATATTATTTCCATCACCAACATAGGCGATAATAGGCTTTTCTACTCCACACTCTAATATAGTAAGGTAGTCTGTCATCAACTGAATGGGGTGATAGGAGTCCGTTAATCCATTGATAACAGGGACGTGAGAATATTTTGCAAACTCTTCTATTTTTTTATGTCCAAAGGTACGAATCATCACCATGTCTACCATACGGGAGATAACCCGAGAGGTATCTTTCATCGGTTCACCACGCCCAAGTTGAATATCATTTGAAGAGAGGAAAAGACCAACACCACCCAGTTGATAAATACCCGTCTCAAAGCTTACACGGGTACGTGTAGAACTCTTTTCAAATATCATCCCAAGCGTCTGTTTCTCAAGATAAGGGTTAAAAACTCTGTTTTTAGTCTCAGATTTTATCTTCTGTGCCAAAGATATCATTTCTAAAATTTCACTTTTTGTAAAATCTTTTAAACTTAAAAAATGTCTCATTTGAAATTCCTAGTTATCATCTATAAACGTTGTAACGCTCTATTTCTAGGTTTCTAACGTCTTCCATGATTTTTTCTTTTTTAAGGAAGCCATTCTAGCATAATTTTTTTAAGGGTAGCTCCAAAAGTGAAAAAAATTCAAAAAATTTAAAAAAGCTAAACACTAAAAATTAAAAAGTAAATTATAAGTTTGAGTTGCTTGACTTTGCTCTCCTAAAAAATTAACTTTATCAAAAGTGAGCTTATCTTTTTTGATAATAGCACCACTCAGTGCATCTCCATAGATAGCAGAGGTATCTATACAGACTCTATTTTTATAGTGACGAATATTGGGTTGAGAGAGATGTCCAAAAATATGATAATGGGTGTTATCCTCAGCTTCTTGGTGTGTATAGGCAAGAAGTTTATCCAGTTTTATTCCTATATTTTGACTTCTTGAAGCTGATTTTATCATTTTATTATAGGAGATAATGTCCTCTTTTGCCAAATATTTTGCTTCACAAGGAGCATGAGTAAAGGTTACAGAGAACTCTTGATTATAGACATACTTTAGCCATGGATAGCACCAACTATAAATCTCCAAAAACTTCTCTTTTAGTGGCACATTATTTTCAAGAAGTTCAACCGTATTATAGTACTTCTCTTTCTCAATTAAACGTTTAGGAGTAAGCTCTATACTATTCTCGTTTGAGATAAAACGCTCAACCATTATCTCATGATTTCCCATTATTAAATAAAAATGTTGTCGTTTTTGATTAAGATGAATATAATTTTTATAAATAAATTCTATGGTTTCAGCAATTTTTTCGCGACTACCTTTATCAACAAAGTCACCTAAAAGTATAATTGATTTTACCGTAGAAGAGGGATGAATGAGTTCATTTTTATCTATAATGAACCCATTTTGACGCAGAAGTTGTTTAAGTTCGTCCACACATCCATGAACGTCCCCCACAACAAGATACTCATCTTCAGAAGGAAGAGAAGCATTTTTCATGGTTGAAGCTATCATCAACCGACGCTAAAGTCTCGCTTGGCAGCGTTAAGTTCAATAATAAATCCACCCGTAGCATCAATAAACGACATTAATGCCAATACTAAGAATGTTGCATTTTGAGCCCATGGAACCATAAAGAAAAGTACCACAAAAATGACAGCTACCACAAAACTAAGAAGTGTCTCTGTGGCTCCAAATGCTTGTGATGTTGCTGCTTTTGCAACCTCTACAAACAGTGCCAATGTACCCACAATCAAAAAGAGTTCTCTTACTCTAATGACAAACTCTCTTCCTGGTCCCATATGGTGCGTTAAGACGGGAGTATTAAGTGTAATATCCTTTAGATATGGCATATAATCATGCCCCAAGTGTAAACCAACATAAGCCAATAAAATCCACGTAAATGTGGACATTCCTGTAATAAAAAACATTCTAGTTCCTCTCTTTTTTCTGTTTAAATTTTTCTCTTTTATTTTTTTTGCCACAGCAAGTTGACTAAAAAAATTCATACTCTTCTAACCTACTACTTTTTGTCCATTGTTTGAGACATATACTCTGTACTCATTATCTTATCCATTGATGGACCGTCCGATGGATAGATAACAAACTTCGCATTATCAGATGCTGATAGATTTTTCATGGAGTTAATGTAATCTAAGGACTTTGTAAACTCCAAGATTTTTTCATTACTCATATCAGGCATATTTTTTTGTAAAATTTCAATTTTATGCAGTAGTGCTTCTGCTTCAAGCTGTGCTGATTTCTTTTTACCTTCTGCTTCTGTCACCATTGCTTTACTCTGGTTTTCAGCAACAGTAATTTTTTCCATAGCTTTTTTAATCTCATCAGAATACCCAAGACTTTCAAACTGAACTTGATTTACCTCTAACCCCCAACGGATACTATCTTCTTTTATATGTGCTACTACTTTTTTAGAGATGTTCACAAGACTTATCTGAATCTCTTTAAGTTCCATACCACCCATAATATCAACGGTACCTGTCATAATTCGACTTTTTATAGCCGCCTTATAATCATCAACATCATTAACTGCTTTTAATGGGTCCTTTATTGTAACCATAGCAATCATATCAACATTAATATTAATATTATCTTTAGTAATAATTGTCTGTTCTGGTGGATCAATTTGTTGCTCTTTAAGGGAGACTTTGTCCTCAATCCTGTCAAGTCCAGGGATAATACGATTAAGCCCTTCATAAAGAACTCTATCTTTTCCCAAACGATCAACAATCCAAGCTTCTTTGTTTGGCACAATAATAATAGGCAGTATCTTTTCCCAACCAATTGTATATAAAATCAATACAATGACAGCCAGTACAAAGAAAATTCCTAAAAACCAAGTTAATGCAACTGATTCTAACATTTCTAATCCCTTTTTTATTAATTTATCATATGTCAGTCAAATTATAACAAATAATCATTGAAATCCGTACTAAAAGTTGAAAAAACTTAATTTAAAAGAGTTTTAGTCAATTTTATGCTAGAATAAGTGTGATATTTGTAGAAAATATAATTTTTAAATCGTATGTAAAGGTAAAGCTTTGTTTCAAAACACAACAGATAATGATAATGACAATAATAACGAAAAGAGTTTTTCTGATGCCTATCGCTCGGAAATTCTTGATAATAACAGTAATAAGAAAGAGGAATCTTCTCTCAAAAAGTTAATGTTTATATTGTTACTTGTAGTGCTTATTTCTACAGTAAGTATTCTTACCTATAAATATTTTAGTGGCAACACTCCCCAACATAATACAAATGAGGTAACAGTTGATAGAAAGGTGATAGAAGAAAAACAAAAAGATTTACAAGAAGAGTTAACAGAGGATACTCTACCACAATCAACAGCAATGGAATCTATGCTAATTGAGGATATTGAAAGTTTAGAAATTATGGAAGCAGCACAAGCAAAAGAGATGATACCCACACCAACTGCGAATAAAAATGATATTGACAACATCGCCGAGCAGATGAAACTTGAAATTGCAAAAGAGCTGGATAAAAAAAATCGTCCATCTGAAGAAGAGAGTAGTAAAAAAACTGCCCCATTAACACCTCAAGTACAAAAAGGTGAAGATTTGTACTTGAAACAACTGGCTGAACTCTCAAAAGAGATTGATAAGGGTAAAAAGTAAAAAGTAAAAAGTAAATGCTGAGAGATAAGAGACCCACTAAAGGTATCTTTTATAATAACTTAGCAACCTCTTTAGCATGATAAGAGATAATAATATCTGCTCCTGCTCGTTTAAATCCAATCATTGTCTCCATCATCACTTTATCATAATCAATTACTCCTGCTTTCCCTGCCATCTTTAACATACTATATTCACCACTCACATTATAGACAGCTAGAGGAAGGGAAGAGTTCTCTTTGATATCTCTGACAATATCAAGATACGCCAAAGCAGGTTTTACCATTAAGATATCTGCTCCCTCTTTCTCATCTTCTAAACTCTCTAAAATTGCCTCTTTTCGGTTAGCAGGGTTCATCTGATAGCTTCGTCTGTCTCCAAAACTAGGACTGCTCTCTGCTACATCTCTAAATGGTCCATAGTACGCCGAAGAGAACTTGGTAGAGTAGGACATAATAGGAATATGAGCAAATCCAACAATATCAAGCCCCTCACGAATAGAGCTTATCATCCCATCCATCATCCCACTTGGGGCAATCATATCAGCTCCTGCTTGGGCATGAATCACAGCTTGTTTGGCAAGATTACCCAACGTTATATCATTATCTACGGTTTCAAGCACAGGGTCAAGCACTCCACAATGACCATGGTCGGTATATTCACAAAAACATAAATCCGTCACCACAAACATATCAGGGTGTGCCTCTTTAATCGCTCGTATACTTGAAGCGATAATCCCATGTTCACACATCGCATCACTGCCTACAGAATCTTTGACCTCAGGAATCCCAAACAGAATAATCGAGTAGATACCAAGCTCTTTGAGTACTACACACTCTTTTAAAATTTCATCAATACTCATCTGAAAAACACCTGGCATCGAGTCAACCTCTTTTTTTATTCCCTCTCCACTTTTAATAAACAGGGGATAAATAAAATCATTAACACTAAGATGCGTCTCTTGTAAAAGGTCTCTTAGTACGGGGTTGAGTCTTTTTCGTCTAAATCGTTTGAACACAATATATCCTTTTTTTAAATTATAAATATTTTATCATAAACTGATATAATCTCATCCATGAATCAAGTCAAAATTTCTAAAGTTGCAAAACTCCCAACCAAGTACGGTACATTTAATATCCAAGCCTTTAAAGAGGGGTGCAAAGAGCATCTTGCTATCTTTACTGACAACCTAGATGATACTCCCATTGTTCGTGTACACTCCGAGTGTTTAACAGGCGATGCATTGGGCTCAAAAAAGTGTGACTGTGGCGAACAGTTGAGCTTTGCACAAGAGCTTATTGCCAAAGAGGGGGGGATGATTATCTACCACCGTCAAGAGGGTAGAAACATTGGACTCCTCGGAAAGGTAAACGCCTATGCTTTGCAAGATAAAGGATTTGATACAGTTGAAGCAAATCATCAATTGGGTTTTAAAGCCGATGAGCGAACCTATGAGATAGTTGAGTATATCTTGGAGTATTATAAAATTAATAAAATTAAACTTTTAACTAATAATCCCAAAAAAATAGAATCTCTTAAAAATATTGATATTATACAAAGAGTACCTATCCAAATTATGCCCAACCCACACAATGAGAATTATTTAAAAGTAAAAAAAGAGCAATTAGGACATCTTCTTTAATATGAACATAAATATAAAAAATAATACAAAACTAAAAAAATTTACCACCATTTTATTAGAGTGGAATCAGATACACAACCTCACAGGTGCAAAAACCATTACTGAGATAGAGGAGAACATCATGGACTCTATCTATCCATGTGATTTTATAAAAGAGCCAAACTCTATTTTAGATGTAGGCACAGGAGCAGGATTTCCAGGGCTAATCTTGGCAATTGCCTACCCAAATGCAAAAGTTGTTCTCTGTGAACCTCGAAAAAAACGTGCCTCTTTTTTAAAGTTTGTGGCGATGGAGTTAGAACTAGACAATGTGATTGTTATTAAAAAGCGTGTTGAGGATTATCAAGATGAACCGTTTGAGCTTATCTCCTCTCGTGCTGTGACCAACACTCAAATGCTATTAGAGCTGACAAATCACCTAAAAATATCAACCACCCGATACCTTTTTTATAAAGGAGAACAGGTATTTAATGAGGTTGAAGATGTCACAAGTGATATCAATTATGATATAATTAAGAGAGAAAAAAGAAATTATCTCTATATTAAGGTGTAAAAAATGTTATTAAAACTTCTTATCTTTGTAATTGTAGCAGGATTTGTCTACCGATTTTTGGGAGGTAAAATTCCCGTTATTGACAAAAAAGATAACCAAAAAAAGAGAAAAAAAGGGGAGCATGAGTTTGCTCAAATCGAAGCCACTTCTGAGTGTGCCAAGTGTGGAACCTACATGACCGAAGAGGATGCGATTATCTATCAAAAAAAAGCTTACTGTTCTGATGAGTGCTTAAGAGCTGTAAAGAGATAAGATGAAAATATTTGGACATCCGTGGTTTCACAGTGAAGAGTTTTATCCCGTTTCATCTGTCCAAGATATAAAAAAAACACCCCCAAACAGTACAGTATTACTAAGTCCTCTCTCCTTCTCTTTGGAGTTAGCACACTACTGCAATCAAAATAGCATTGCCTATGTATTAGAGGTAAGAAGCATTAAAGAAGCCCTCTTCGCTAATCAGATGGGATGCCGATATATCGTCACTGAAAAGCCATTGGCAAAAGAGATTATGCCCATTGCCCAACACTATCTTTTTGATACACAAATCTTAGCAAAAATCAAAGATGAGAGTGAGATAGAGGAGATTGCTAAAGAGGGAATAGATGGAGTTATTTTTGCGAAACTTACACAATAACCCGATTAATATCCTTTGAGAGTAGCGTCATCACCTCATAAGAGATTGTCCCTATCTGTTTAGCAGACGCTTGTGCATCACTTACGATACAGATCTCCTCTTGGGTACTCTCCAAAGAGATATAATCCATGGAGACACGTCCCAAGATATCTAATCCCTCGGCTGTTTTAAATGGTTGGTGTGTGGTACTTCTCATCCAACCATCTCCATAACCCAAGTCATAGGTGGAGATGATCATCTCTCTTGGTGCTGTGTATGCTCCTCCATATCCTACCCTTTGACCTTTTTTAAATACTCTAGTAGAGATTTTTTTTGCCCAAAGAGAGAGGACAGGTTTTAGCTTTAAAGTATGATATATATTGGGGAGTTCGCTATAGCCATAAGCTCCAATACCTAAACGTATTAATGCTTGATTTTTACAGTTCAAACGAAGGGCAGAGGCTGAGTTAAAGGAGTGAAAACGGATATCATTGTTGGGATTGTGTGATGTTGTCACATCTACAATTTTTTTAAAATTTTTCTGTTGCCAAAAGAGTTCACTGCTTAACTCATCGGCTGAACGGTTATGGCTCATCACCCCTTTTAAGTTTAGCTCTTTCTCTTGTATGAGTTGTAGTGCCTTCTCTAACTCCTCCATTGCAATACCGTTTCGGTGCATTCCTGTATCTACTTTAAGTTCTACAGTTGCACCCTTTTGGGTATTTATAATATCTGCCAAAGAGTTAAGCGTAAAGGAGCATTTTTTATCAACAATGGCTCTCTCTCCAAGCACTAAAATATTTTCAAAATAGGGTTTAATGGTTTGGGCTTCTTCAAAGGTACGCACCACAGCTTGGGTTAAACCAAACTCTTGTGAGAGTTGTGCCATAAGCTCTAATCCATGACCATATGCGTTATCTTTTAGAACAATAGCAATACTCTTTTTTGAGCCAGTTTTTTTTGTAAATTGCGATAGGTTATGAAAAAAATTCTTTTTGTCTATTTTTATAAATGCCATAAGCGATTATAGCTAAAGTGAACTTGAAACTTATCTTAACTTTACATTAAAAAACTACGCACCACCCCTAACACATCGTACAAGGTTTATCTCTGTTTTAATACCCTGAGATGATAAACCATCATAAAAATCAATGCCCCACGCATTACCTGTATTGCGTATTGGGGTTGTTGATGACCAGTAAAAATCGTCACTACTGTGTTGAAAAGCTTTGTCTATAGCAGGTCTTACACCAGTGGTTTTTCTGATACTTTTTAACTCTACAATATTAGGAAGTCGCCAATCAATACTGTTACCCAATCGTAACTCCTGACAATAGGTTAATGCCTCTTGCCATGTTGATTCTCTAAAAGCTCCACCATTATCAGTGTAGTCATCTTGCCATAGGAGACCTGTTAAGCTATCGCTTACCACTCCTGTATTGTCTCGGCTAAATCCTGCACTAAGTAGCATACTCATGCCCACTATCATAAATATCTGTTTCATCTCTTTTACCTTCCTTTTTTTTAGTAAATATTTAGAGTTCTACTATCTACTACCTCTTACACATCGTGCTGAACTCTCTGTTGTAACACCACGCCAACGCTCAACTTTGGTATAGAAATCAATACTCCATGCCTCTTTTGTCGTTGCAGGGTTAGAGGTAGCTGACCAGTAGGAGTTATACGCAGGGTTAAAGGCTTTATCCAAAGAATCATACTCCCCATACATAAGAATAGTATCTAACTCCTCAACAGTAGGCAATCTCCAATCTTCATGCCCTCCCAAAGAGAGTTTAAGACAGTAATCTTTTGCCTCTTGCCATGTTTTATCAGTCACACTCACATCTTTGTCATCTTGCCACTCTAAGCTGGTGACAGTGTCCACAACAATATCATTTTTTTTAGAGTACACATGACCATCACCTATCTGATAATAACCATCGTCAAACTGCTCATAACTCTCTGTTTGTCCACTCTTTTTAACTCTTCTTGTAGGAGTTATTATGATGGTAGGTGTAGGTGTTGGTGGTGCAATGGTTGGAATTGGTTCTGCTCCTATTTTGGGTTTAACCTCAACTATCACCTCATCACTGCTACTCACCCCCACATCATCTGTAACAGTAAGGGTTATTTCATGCGTTCCATGGGATAAATTGGCACTTGCAAAAACTGCAACTGTTCCAATAAGCTCCCCATTGTCTCTCCATTCATACTTAATAATATCCTCATCTTTGTCCACACTTTTTGCACCATCAATAAGTACAAACTTCCCCTCCACCACACTCTTATCAACTCCTGCATTGGCAATAGGAGCATTGTTTAAAATACGATTAAGCTCCTCTAGTTTGCTCTCTGTTAAGATAATATTGGCATTTGGAACAATAATTCTTTTAAAACTGTCCGTAACATTAAACATGGTACTTGAACTTTTAGAGCGTCTAACCGATGCGTTAACATTTACCCCTCCATCACTGATATTGGTCATAAAGGTAGCTAAATCTACTTTACTACTGTCCAAATCATCTAAAAGTATAGAGAGGTCTCGTATCACAGTAGCTCTCTTCAACGCCTCCTCTTGTATCTCTGTCGGTAAAGAGGTCACTATACCCTCAATATCAAAGTCTAAAATAGAGGCACTATTTTTCTCTTCCACTCCTGAAAGATTTATCGTGGAAATAGCATTTCCAAAGTTCGGCATCGAAATTTTTAATATCTCTGTTAAAATCATCAATTTTTGTGAAGTAAGCTTCTGCTCTTTACTCTGTAGGGGTAACTGATTGGCTATCTCTACAGGGTCAAAATCTTTTACCATCGCTTCAAAAACCGACAACTCCTCTCCTCCTCTTTTTTTAGCCACAAGTAGGGTTGTCAAGGGAGTAATAAACTCAGCATTTCCAAACCCTTGCATATCAAATGCTAACGTTTTATCTTTTTTATCATATTCCCCATTATTATTAGCATCAATAATCGCTCCTTTGGGTATCGTGATAACACACTCATCACTCAATCCAATATCAAAAGTGAGCTTACCTTTTACGCCAACAACAAGTTCACTGTAATGGGTTTGACCATCTGCACAAATAGCCGTAGCTTTTCTATTTAGTTTAATAATATACCCATCTGCTCCATTTTTTTCACTGCTGTTTTCAGGTATGGGTGTTGGGGTAGGATCAGGCTCATCAGGGAGAGGAGTCACGATAGGTGTTGGGGTAGGTGTGGGCGTGGGTGTTATTACAGCAGGTGGTGTCCCTCGGCTTATCTCCAAATCCCCACTACTGCTACCTGTTAATGAGTCAATTGTATAGGGCTTACTGCTCTTATTTCGAACAATTCCATCCACCTCAGAATCATCAATCTTTAATCTTAATATAGTAGGGTCTAATATTTTATCAATACAGACCTGCTCCCCTCCACACGCATCAAGCCTTAGAGGAAGAGTGTTGGTAATATCAAGCTCTTTAAGGGCATTTGCTATGTATTCAAAGTTACTCCCCATCGCAACAGAAAGTGATAGATTATTATTCATCAAAAGGTTTTGATTATAAAAGAAGCTTATCAAAAGAGCACTGTCTAATGCAGGTCGATTGTTCATCTCTTGGGCAGATAAAATACTCTCTTGGGTCAAGTATTCACTGTCTACCAATGCTTGTAAAAAGGAGAGTTCCCGTGTCATAGGATTATAGAAAAATGAGAACTTACCCTCATTATGTGTCAAATGTTCACGGTCTTGCATCTCCATAATAATATTTTTAGTAGGGTCATGATGCTCCAAGAGATAACTTCCATCTGCATTTAGTTGCAATTTTCTCCAAATATCTTCTGCCGTATCATTCTTATTAATGGTGAGTTTTACACGAAATTCACCCATATCGCAAAAACCGTTATCATTGTTGTCTTGACAGATATTTACCAAAATATTATGAGGAATTCCTATCACCATTAAAATTCTATCAAGTAACTCTTTTGCCTCATCACTACTTTTTTTACAACTTGTAAAGCTCACTATTGCCAACAGACCGAATAACCATATAAATTTTTTCATTTTTTTTGCCTCTCGTTAATAATTGTTATTTATTTCCACTATACTATTTTTATGGTTATATATTGATATAAATTAGAATAATTTTCTTACTAATATGTTATTATAAGAAAAAAGGAAAAAAGATGTTCAAACTTACACTTATCACAACCACCCTGTTTCTCTTTTTAGGATGTGTCCAAGACCGAACAATTAACATTATTGAAAAAGCCCCAAAAATACTCACCAGCGAAAATATTGTCAATGTTCCCATTCATATTCGTGATAATGGCTATCATAACTTTTCCACAAAAACCTTTAGCACCCAAAATGAACTGAACAGTTTTCTTGCTAAAATCAAAGGTCAATCTGGTTGGAATAAAAAAAATAATTTCCTCTATACATTAAAGAAACAAGAGATAGATTTCAATAAAGACAGTTTACTTATCTACCGTTTTAGCGAACCTTCTAGCTCCATTGTTATCGCCACAGAAGTACCTACCGAGATAGAGAAAAAAATTACCGTTAAAGTCGGGAAAAAAAGTCCCAAAATCATAACTTCTGATATGGCATATTATGCGTTAGCCTATGTGGTAAATAAAAATATCATAAGTGTAACATTTGATGATGGAGATAGAAACAAAACCATTGCCATTGCCATTAAAAAACTATAACCGTTTATGAGTCTAAAAGCCCTCTACTACGGTGGTCAAAAATCAGGAAAGAGTCTTTTGGCAGAACAGAAGACTCTTTCACTCTCGCCATCCAATAAACCCTACTATGTTGCAACCTATGATAATTCCTATGCCGATAGAGAGATGCAACAACGTCTTAAACAGCATCAAATCCAACGTGCCGACAGCTTCATCTCCATCGAAGAGCCTTTTGATTTAACCAAGCATATCAAAGCCAATGAGAGCTACCTCATCGACTGTATCTCTATGTGGATACTCAATCATATCAGTCAAAAAGAGGAGTTTTTACTTCAACAACTAGAATCTATTTTAAAGATAGATACCAATATCATCTTTGTGCTTAATGATGTAAATTCAGGAGTTATCCCAATGGACAAAGAGAGCCGTAGATTTGTAGACCTAACAGGAGTGATAGGTCAATATTTGGCTAAAATTTGTGACGAGGTCTATGAGGTGAAACTGGGGCTTCCTCTTCAATTAAAATAAGCCCTACTCTAACCATTTTTCAAGTACAATATCAAATATATTTTAGGAGAACCCTCTATCTATGAACCATAATATTTCTATTATTATCCCCGTCTATAACAACCCAAAAACCATCAAAAAAGTGGTAGAGGATGCTCTTTTCCTCAATATCTTCGTCATCGTTATTGATGATGGTTCGGATATAAAAGTTGAAACACTATTAAAAAAAGATAAAAATCTAACCATACTAAGAGATGATAAGAATCAAGGCAAAGGCGTAGCCATCCTCACAGGTACAAAAGAGGCAAAAAAGAGAGGTTTTAGCTATGTCATTAGCATTGATGGAGATGGACAACACTACCCACAAGAGGTACTAAAACTACTCCCCCTCCTCAAGGATGAAAATATCGTTATCGGAAACAGAGCATTCAAAGAGAATGTCCCCAACACCTCAAAATTTGGACGACAGTTCTCAAACTTTTGGATTTGGACAGAGAGTGGAGAGTGGCTAAAGGACACGCAGAGTGGATTTAGAGCCTACCCTATCTCCATTTTAGATTTGGAGCTAACACAGAGCCGATATGATTTGGAGATAGAGGTGTTGGTCAAACATCTATGGAGTGGAAAAAAGATAAAAGAGGTAGCCATAGAGGTCTACTACCCACCAAAAGGAGCACGCATCTCACATTTTGACAAGGTAGAGGATAATATTAGGCTCTCCAAAATTCATACTCGGTTGTTCTTTTTGAATATTTTACGAGGATTTGGGGTTTTTAAATATCATATACTACATTAAAAAAGCTCTATTTTTCTCTTTTTTTGGATTTTCAATCTCTTTAATTATCAAATTAATAGTTCTTTTGAAGTTCAAAAGATAATCCCTCTCCTCTAAACTTAAGCATCGCATCATCCCCCTCCAAAAAAGAGAAAAGCTCTTTTTCACTATTTTTAGCTTTAATCGAATGGTGAAGTTTAAATTTATTTATTTTTGCAATCTCTTTTCTTCCTTCGATTTGAGGTGAGAGTAACAACCACCGACTGCTCTCTTCTATCTCTTCTTCTATCTCTTCTTCCATCTCCCCTACTCTAAACTTCTCTCTATGCAGTTTCAGATCAGCTATTGCCTCGGTGATAATGCCAAGAAGTACGGTTTTTCCATTTTCAACATCCACAAAAGCTTGGGGAAGAGCTGATTCAAATCGGTCTACAAAGAGGGTTTTCCCCTCTAGTTCAAAGTTTTTTGCCACATAAAAAAGCTTGACGGAGTTGACCGTATTTAAAAAATCAAAAGGCATCGGGAGCTTCTTTTGTATAAAAATAGAATCAAATACTTTTAGGGTGGTGTTCATGTTTCCATTTTTACTTGCGATATATACCGAAGTCTGTTTTGGTAGGCTTCTCTCTTTGACACACTGCTGTACTCCTAGTAGTGTTAGGTTTATGAAGTTATCACTTCTATTAAATTTTTTGATTAGTCGTGATTTTTTATCACATAGAGAGGTTTCTACTCGCTCTACAATATTTGAAAATGCGTAGATATACATGGTTAGAACTCCTTATACTTTATGACCAGTGAACTGTTGTTTCCACCAAAGCCAAAGTAGTTGAAAAGATAGTAGCCCTCTTTTGCCTCTAACTCCTCTAAATTAGGAGTTAATGCACACTCCTCATCTCTGTTTTTAAAATGAATCGCCTTGGGGATAAACCCCTCCTTTAGGCTCTCTAAAAACAGCACTAACTCATTGGTACCACACGCACCCATAGTATGCCCAATGTAGGGTTTAAGAGGAAGAATAGGAGGGATTTCTTCACTAAAAAGCAGATGAATCGCTTTCGCTTCAGAGATATCATTTTGAATACTTGCTGTGGCATGGGCTTTGATTAACTCAATCTCATGGGGTTGAATATTTGCATTTTTCAATGCTTGGTTCATCACCTTTTTTAGGTTGTTATGGTGTGGGGCAGTGATGGAGGAGGTATCTACCGTGACAGCACCACCTACCAAGCCAAATTGGCTTTGGTTGTGACCTAGCACAACAGCAGAGAGTGCCTCACCCAAAACAATACCGTCTCTATCTCTATCAAATGGTTTCATCTCTGTTTTTGTGAGCAACATAAAGGAGTCAAATCCCTTGAGAGTTAATTGATTATAGAGTTCCACACCCACCACCAGTGCCTTTTTTATCAAGCCACTTTCTATCATCTCTTTGGCTTGAATCAGTGCATTGGCACTGGAGGTACACGCTGTGGAGATAATGGTTCTAAATCCCTTTATTCCCAATTTTTTGGCAACAATTTCAGTTATCTTACTCATATCTAAATCTTTTAATAACGCTCCATTCTCTTGTGCATAATACTCATTTAGTGGGAGTTTAGCAGAGGATGTTCCTATAAAAAGTGCCATATGTTTTATCTCTTTTATGTCGATATTGGCGTTAAGAATTGCACTTTGTGCCACCTGCTCTATATGGTAATAATAGTCAAGTGGTTGACTATCTGAAATCTTATAATATCTCATTCCCTCTATAGAAATAGGATTTATATTCTCTTTTTTTAGCTCCCTAACGGATGCTTTTGCACTTTTTCCTAGAGAGGTAATAAGTGCATATCCCTCTACATATATCACGAATAAGACTCGATATATTTGGCTAAAGTATCCACTGACTCCATCACACGTCTTGCCTCTTTGGGGTCGGTCAATCTTATTCCATACTCATTTTGCAATGCCATAGATATCTGAAGTGAATCCAATGAATCTAACTCCAATGGGTGTTTTGGGTCAAAAATAATATCATCATCCTTTATGCTACTTGGTGCTATATCTTTGTCACACTCTCTAACAATCATCTCTTTTAAATCTTCTCTTAAATCTTCTTTTGAACTCATAGTTTTTTTCCATATGCTAATATTAAGGAGATTATACCAAAAAGTACCAAAACAGAGGAGTCAAAAAGTACAGATTTTACCCCTAGCTCTCGTACAAAAACATCCAACATTCCCTCTAATCCCCATGACATAGGAGATAGGATGGTCATATCTTGCATCAGAGGTGGCATGACCAGTTTGGGTATCATTATCCCTCCAACTGCCCCCATGATAACACCACTTAATGCCCCAATAATAGAGGCTTGTTCCACACTTTTCATAAGCGTAGAGAGAAAAATAGCAAACCCAACAGCCCCAAAACTAATAGATGTGGAGATGATAAAAAGAGCTAAAAAATTTATATCTACATCTAGTCTATCCCCCCCAAAAAGAGGAACGATAAAGACCCCTACTAATATCATGCTATAGAGTTGCAATTGATTAATTATCATATAAGGAATTATCTTAGAGGCAAATAAAATACCCTTTGAGCTATTCATCGCTTTGAGCCTGTCAAGTGTCCCATCATCTCTTTCAGTAATAAGCAAAGTAGCGATAGGAATAATGACAAAAAACATAGAAAAAACTATCCACGCAGGGACGTTTTGTTGGGTCGCTGTGGGTATTTCACTTTTATGCTCTGAGCGATATAAATAGTGATTGTGTATCATATCATTAGGGGTTGAAGCTTTTATGGTGTCATTATACATGGTCATGGAGTCTACCATCTTTTTTATCTTTAGAGCCATAATCTTTTGAGCTACCTTAGATTCAAAATAGAGCTTTTGATGGGCTTTAGTAATGGATGATGTATAGATTTCTATTAAATCTTTGGCTGTAATTTTATAGAGCTGTTTTGAGAAATTGGGGTTGATAAGTAGCGTAAATTTATACTTCTCATTTAGTGTTAACGCCTTTGCCTCTTTTAAGCTACTCTTCTCTATTAGTTTTAGACTTTTATCTTTTTTCAGCTCTTCTATAAACCTTAAAGAACGTTTTTCCTTATCTAAGTTTACCACAATATAGTTTACCTCGGCATTGGTGTACTCTTTATAAATGTCCTGTTGTGCCAATGACATTATCAAGATAAATATCATCGGCATCAAAAAGAGTGGAAACAAGGCACTTCTGTTTCGCCAAAGGGCTATGCTCTCTTTTTTTAGGGCATACTTTAGGGTGTGGTATGGTTTTTTCATTATTTTTTAAACTCCTTTAAGTATCTACAATGGGGTGATTTTCCTAACACTCTCCATGTCTAC
>CAYVNI010000017.1:0-10661 GCA_964452815.1 uncultured Sulfurovum sp. | reverse complement strand
TTTTTTGGCAGACCACAGAGAAAACCTGAAAGAGGCAGGTTCTCCTTTGGCACATATTACCAATATGGAAGTTGATGCAGGAATGGTTAAATTTGATACCGAAAAATATCTAACACCTGGCTCTTTTGTTAAGCTTATTTATGGTCGCGCACATGCAGGTGGGATAGAGTCTATGTATGATGCTCATGGATATAAACCCTATGCACAAGAGGATGGAGATCTCAATGAGAATGTTGATTTCTTTGTAACATTGGGTTCTCTCTATAATGATGGTCAATATAATCTTATGGCTCAACACGCTGTAATTTTAAATACAAAGGGTGCAAGAACAGGAACAAAAGTAGGTGCTGATTTACCTGATGGTGCAGGAAAAAATAAATCACTCGATGCAGGAGTCGCTCAACTTACAGCACTCTCACTACAGATAGATGGTGTCGGTAATGAGATAAATGATTTCTTGGATGATACCATTCTATTTGCCTCTGTCGCACAGTCTATATATCAGCCTGATAGTGGAAAACAGCTCTTAGGTTCAGATGATGATGAGACAGGTCACTCTGTATGGGTGGGTGTAACAGTTCCTGATATGATGACGGACAGTGGTAGATTGGGTCTTGAGTACAACCAAGGTTCACAATACTGGACACCAATGACATGGGCAGAGGATACAGCAGTAGGTTCAAAACTGGCAGTAAGAGGGGAAGCCGTTGAGGCGTATTGGAACTTTAACCTCTTTGGAGAGAAGAACTTACCATCTCAAATTAGATACACCCATATTCAACATGACTATACCCCAAATATTAGATGTACTGGTTGGGTTACGCCTAATAAAGTTGATATAGAAGCAGATGATATTAGAGTATCTGTAAGTTACAAGTATTAGAGGAGTATAAAAAAGAGAATAATCTAAGACTAAAAAGCCTTAGATTATTAGGAGGAGGAGAGTTTTTACGCTCTACCTGCCAACATACCATATTGAGTCATTGGTTTAAGTGCGTATACTTTGAGCAACCACCAAATCCATCTCTCTTTTGTCGGGTCAAGAGGCAACAATGCAGCATTTGCACCACTTCCTGTCTTTTTAGAAGCCCAGTTAAACTCTGCTAACATAACTGTACCAATACTAGTAATAAGTGGACATACAGTATAACCTGCGTATTTAGAATTATTATTAATATCTCCACCTTCCATTAGTGTTACAATATTATTAACAACTACTTTGTACTGTTTTCTAGCGCTTCCACCTGTTTTTCCCATCGGAACAGCCGCGATATCACCAAGAGCAAATACATTTTTATATTTCATATGTTGAAGGGTCTCTTTATCTACAGGAACCCATCCTTTTTTAGAACCTAATGGAGAGGTTGCAATCTCTTCAGCTGCTATCATTGGTGGAGTAATATGTAGGAAATCAAACGGTACTTCTACATTCTCATGAGTAGTTTTCATGGCATACTCTTCTAAATCTTCATCCCAAGCACCTTTTACTTTTCCATGCTTATCAAAAGTAGCAATTTTTTTATCTACATCTACTTTAATAAGGTTATGCTTGTAGTTCCATTTGAAATCTCTCTCTTCAAACTGAGTTTTAATCGCTTCATGGTAATCTTTGATACCAAACATTGTTCCACCATTTGGATAGAAAGTAAGCTCTGCATTGTCTCTTGCACCTGCTTCTCTTAATCTAGCATCAGTTAGATACATGATTTTTTTAGGAGCTCCACCACATTTAATTGGTGTATTAGGGTGCGTAAAGACACCTTTTACTTTTTTACCAGATTTTGCATCTGCTATAAATTTTTGCATCTGTGTCCATGTATCTTTTGAACCTTGTTGGAAGTAGATAGAGGCGATACCATTTTGCCCAACTACTTTAGAGACAGGAGAGTGGTCACCAAGAGAGGTAATAGTTTGGTCAATACCAAGACCTTCTATTTTTGAAAAGTCAAGTTTTACACCAGCAGCGACAACAAGAAAATCATACTTAACACTCTGTCCACCAGCTGTCTTGACCGTATTGTTATCTGGGTCAAACTCTACTGCTTTATCTTTGATAATAGTTACACCATCTGGTACGAAATCAGCTGTATTATATTGTAGTGCATCTATCTCCCAAATACCACCACCAACTAGCGTTTGACCTGGTTGATAAGAGGTTGAGATATCACCTGGTTCAATAATTGTAATATCTGGATTGTCCAAAGTATTTGCAAATCTTGCAGCTGTAGACATACCAGCTAAACCACCACCAATAATTAAAATTTTTCCTTTTGCACTACTGGCTTGAATTTCTGTTGTTGCACCTGATGCCATTAGAGCAGTTGTACCACCCACACCAAATATTTTTAATGCATCTCTTCGAGAGATACCTTCACCTTTAAAATGTGCATCAATAATTTCCATGCCTTCATTCATCATCTTTTTATCCACAATGTCTCCTTAAAAATCAATTTTGTACTACTATTCTACATTAAAAATTTAAAATTTAAAAGAAAAAGAGTGTTTTCATTAAAGTTTTTTATTATTATAGCCAAACATTATCACAGTTATAATATTATAGTGTCCTATCTACTATCAACTGTAACGAAACACGGTTATTATAGTGATTTTCACTAATGTTATAAACTACTGATATCTGTTCTCCCAATTGAAATAACTCTTTTGTTTTAAAGAGTACGGCTTGTTGAATGACACCTTGATGTGAAAAAGTAAAACGACGATGCTCTTTCTCTTTTCCCATATCTCTAACATCTTCTATAATCACATTGTGGGTAATAAATTTAGGTTTTGCATTTTTTTGCCCATAAGGTTCATACTGTTTCATTATATTCATCAAGTTAAAATCTATATGTGAAAAACTAAGCTCTCCTAAAATATCAGGGTCAATAATATCTTCATTATAATTTTGGGCTAAATAGTTCTCTTGGAGTCTTTTTTTAAATGGTTGAAAATTTTCAACAGGTAAACTAAGCCCAACAGCAGCATGATGTCCTCCAAATTTTGTAAGTAAATCTCGACACCCCTCTGTAACTTTAAAAAGATTACAAGCATGAAAACTTCGACCACTTCCTTTGAGCTCACCATCTTCACTTTTGGTAAGTACT
Organism: uncultured Sulfurovum sp.; assembly: GCA_964452815.1. Classification (GTDB taxonomy): domain Bacteria; phylum Campylobacterota; class Campylobacteria; order Campylobacterales; family Sulfurovaceae; genus UBA1140. Next base: position 7,557 of record CAYVNI010000017.1, on the reverse strand, counting down.
ATGGTAGGCTTCTCATAGACCCTTCCCACACGAGCAGCAACAATCCCTACCACTCCCTCATGCCAATTCTCTCCTCTAACTACAATCACTTTGTCATTGGGATTAACTTGGCGTAGTGCCTCATCTGTAATTTTTTGCTCTATTGATTTTCTCTCATTATTAAGCTCAACCAACCTATCCAAACGCACTCGCGCATCATAAATATTGGTACTCATTAAAAACTCAACTGCCCATTTAGCATCATCCATTCTTCCTGCACTATTAAGAACAGGAGCTATTTGAAAACCGATATCTTCTGCATTAAAAATCTCTTTATCTAATTTTTCTTTAAATGTTTTTATCGAAGGTAAATTAGAATGGCTAAGTATTTTAAGCCCTGAGATAACCATCGCTCTATTGATGTGCTGTAGAGGCATCATATCAGCAATAATGGCTATAGATACCAACCCTATATATGATTTGGTATCTACTTTACTACTTAGAGCTTTATTGAGTGAAGCGATAAGATACCAAGCGATTTGAGCACCACAAATCTCATCATACGGAAAGGTACAATCCTCTTGTTTTTGGTCAATTATTGCATATGCGTCGGGGAGTATTTTTGGTAAAAGATGGTGGTCGGTAATGATTAATTCTATATTGTGTTGTTGACATAATTTAGATGCTTCAACAGCACTAATACCATTATCTACGGTAATTGCTAGATCATACTCAGCAATACGAGGAATAATATTGGCAGAGAGTCCGTAACCGTCTTTAAAACGGTTAGGGATTATCCACTCTAAGGTTACCCCTATCTCATCGAAAAAAAGCTTCATAAGCGTTGTAGAGACAACCCCGTCTACATCATAATCTCCTATCAGGACTATTTTTTCTCCTCTATGTATTGCTTGAACAATTCGATGTGTAGCTTTTTCCATGTCTTTAAACATAGAAGGATGAGGAAGATTGGAAAGAGATAGAAATCCCTCTTTTTTAAAGCGAGATTTTATCTTCTGTTCTATCTGGATTGGGGTTATTTTTGTATAAGGCATGGTATCTATTTTATCAAAAAACTTATGATTTTTTATCTAAAGCTGTTTTAACAAAAGCTAAAATAGCAGGATTAGGACTTTGAAGTCTTGAGGTAAATTCAGGGTGAAACTGAACTCCTAAAAACCAAGGATGATTTGGAATCTCTACAGCTTCTATTAGTCCATTGGACTCTCCTGTAATCTCCATACCATTAAGCTCTAAAGCTTCTCTATAGGTCGGATTTGCTTCGTATCTGTGTCTGTGTCGCTCAAATATTGTTGAAGCTCCATAGGCTTCTTTTAGAAATGAACCCTCTTTGGTGTTACACTCATACTCTCCTAAACGCATGGTACCCCCCAGTGGAGAAGTAGTAGTTCGTAACTGTTTTGCTCCTGTTGCATCTATAAATTCATCAATTAAAAAAATAATAGGTTCTTTGGTATTCTCATCGTGTTCAATAGATGTTGCATCTTTGATTCCCAATACATTTCGAGAAAATTCTATCATTGCCAGTTGCATTCCTAAACATATTCCTAAAAATGGTATTCTATTTTCTCGTGCATATTGAATGGTCTCTATTTTACCTTCAATTCCACGTTCACCAAATCCACCTGCAACTAAAACTCCATCACAATCAATCAAATATTTTTTGGCTCCATTATTTTGAACTTTTTCACTATCTACCCACGTTATTTTTACTTCTGCATCAAGATGAGCCCCTGTATGAATCAGTGCTTCCGTTAGTGATTTATAAGACTCTTTTAAGTCCAGATACTTTCCAACAAAAGCGATGGTCACTTCTTTCTTTGGCTCAATAATTTTAGAGACCAAATCGGTCCATAATTGCATTTTAGGTTTAAGTTCACCGAGTTCTAATTGTTTGGCAATAGGGTTAAGAATATCTTGTGCCATAAAATTAAGAGGTACTTCATAAATAGTAGGAGCATCTATCGCTTCAATAACAGAGGCTCTCTCAACATCACAAGTATAGGCAATTTTATTTTTAATCTCTGTTGGAATACGTGTCTCACTTCTTAAAATAAGCATTTGAGGAGTAATCCCAATACGTCGCAACTCCTGAACAGAGTGTTGTGTTGGTTTGGTTTTAATCTCTCCTGCGGTGCGAATATAAGGAAGTAGGGTTACATGTATATTCATCACATTACTTAGACCAAACTCATGCTTCATCTGCCTGATACTTTCAAGAAAAGGCATCCCCTCCATATCTCCTGTGGTTCCACCAAGCTCAACGATTAAAATCTCTTTACTCTCTCCTGCTTTAACGATACGTTCTTTAATCTCATTGGTAATATGGGGAACAATTTGTATTGTTTTTCCTAAATATTTCCCTTTTCTCTCATTTTCAATAACTGTTTTATAGATTAATCCTGTGGTAAAGTTATTGTCTTGAGTTAAAGCGGTGTTTAAAAAACGCTCATAGTGTCCCAAGTCCAAGTCGGTTTCTGCTCCATCTTTGGTTACAAAAACTTCACCATGCTCTAAAGGAGACATTGTACCAGGGTCAACGTTGATATAGGGATCAAGTTTAAGTACTCCTACACGCATTCCAGAGTGTTTTAGTAGCGTTCCTATACTTGCAGCCGTTATCCCTTTTCCAAGAGAACTAAGCACTCCACCTGTTACAAAAATATATTTGGTCTGTTTGTTTGACATTTATAAAATCCCTCTGTTAAATAATAATTGGCATTATAACTGTTATAAATTTTGTATCCTTTAAAACAAAGGGCAATGTTGGTTCATTTAGTAAAATTTCAAACTCATCACTCTCAACTTGAGAAATAAAATCAAGCATATATCTACTATTAACATTTAAATCAAATTGATTTTCTAAGCCTGTATTTAAGAGTAGTTCCGTTTTTGCTTCAATGTTATCTGAAGCAAGTGAATTAAAAATAATAGTATTTTTTAAAAATGATATTTTAATCTCTTGTGAAATGGTGGTAATCATTTTAATTGCATCGAGCATCTCTTTTTTTGGCAAGGTTATATTGTATTTTGACTCTTTTGGAATAATACGCTCATAATTGGGAAAATTTCCATTGATTAAGCGTGTAAAGAAATAGTAATTTTGATTTTGGATAATTAGATTGGTTTGGTCATAATAAATATCTATTGTGTCCATAAAAAGTTTCTGAATCTCCATAATTGCTTTTTTAGGAATAATAAGAGAAAGTTCATTTTCAGAGATGTTATTAATTGAGGAGATAGATAACCTGCGTGTATCTGTACCGACAAGTTCCGTTTTATTGCTTTTAATATTTAGTAATGCACCATTAAGTTCAAACTTTGGATTACTGCTGTCTATAGAGGAGGATATATTTTTAAGTGCTTTAATCAAAGAGATAGAGTCTAATGATATTTGAGATTTATTTTCTACTACAGGAAAAATTGGATAATTAGCAAAGTTAAAAATAGGAAGTTTAAATTTAGACTTGTTTTGCTTTATAAGCAAGTTATCCTCTATCTTCTCTAAAGTAATCTCGTCATCTTTTAGAATTCGAATTATATCTAAAAGTTTTTTACCATTTGCTGTTACTGTACCTTCATACTCAATATTTATATTTTTAGTGTGAACTAAAAGACCTATCTCTGAATCAGTAGCTTTAATTAATACTCTGTTGTTTTTTGCCTCTATAAAAACGTGAGATGTAATTTGACTGGCATCTTTCTTTTCCAAGAAAGGTTGTAGGTTAATGAGTATGGATTCTAGTAGTTGTTTCGTCACATGTATTTTCATTTTTTTTTCTCCTTTATTTTATATATATAAGTAGTAGTAGTAGTAGGTCTATGTGAATAAGTGAATAACTATGCTGAGGCATTATATTGTGGGAATTACCCTCTGACCTAACTTTGCAACTTTATTCACATCTTTTCACATGTGGAAGTATAACTTTATTTTAATCAATCTGAGATGTATTGTAATTTATTTTATTTGAGAGCTCTTCTAGTTGTACATTAAAGTTCTCATCGTTCTTTATAATCTCAGTAATTTTCTTCATTGCGTGGCTTACTGCTGTGTGATCTCGCATCCCAAAATAGACTGCAATCTGAGGCATTGAGTTGGGCGTTAAGTTTCGAGCCAAATAAATAGAGATACGTCGTGCATTTACGACGTCTCGTGTCCGTTTTTTTGATTTAATATCTGAAAGTTTTACATTTAGCTCTTTTGAAACCATTTTGACAATGTCATCTATACTAATATTTGCTTGTTTTTCAGCAAGTTGCTCTTTAATCACATTTTGAGCAAAATTTAGGGTAAGTGCTTGGTTCATCATAATACTATAAGCGTTTAACTTAATAATTGCACCTTCTATTTCACGTATGTTATTTCCCATGTTTGAGGCGATAAAGTTAATAATCTCATTATTTAGCTTGATTCCGTCTATCTCACACTTCTTTTGTATAATAGCTATCTTAGTTTCAAGCTCAGGGGGTTGTATATCTGCCATCAATCCCCACTCAAATCGGCTCCGTAGCCTATCTACTAGCCCTGCAATCTTGTTAGGTTGTCTGTCCGAGGTGATGATAATCTGTTTTTTTGCTTGATGAAGCTCATTAAAGGTGTGAAAAAACTCCTCTTGTGTCTGCTCTTTTCGGGATAGAAACTGAATGTCATCAATAATAAGCACATCACACTCTCTAAAGTGTTCTCTAAATCTGTCCATTGTTTGCGAACGAAGATGTGAGGTGAATTTGTTCATAAACTGCTCAAATGTGGTATATATGACCTTTTTTCCTTGACCAATTTGATAGTTTCCTATCGCTTGGATGAGGTGTGTTTTGCCCAATCCAACTCCACCATAGAGGAAAAGAGGATTATAGAGTGCTCCCGGTTTTTCAGCAACACTCTTTGCTGTGGTATAGGCAAACTGATTGGAACTCCCAATAATAAAGCTTTCAAAAGTAAAAGAGGGGTTAAGGAGGGTGCTTTTACTACCACTTTTATACTCCGATTCGACTATTTGTGTTTGTGAGGTAGATTTTTTTTCTCTCTCTTTTTTAACAGAGATGATAATTTGTGGCTTGACATTGTTCTCTAACTCAAAAAGGTGTTCAATTTTTTTTTCATATTTAGTTTTAATCCATTTAGCGATAAGAATATTTGGACTGTAGAAGTGTGCGATGTTACTTCTTGAACGATTTTCATCATAAATTAGAGATTTGATATATCGGTTCCACTCTTGATTACTTATCTCTTGTTTAAGTTTTTTTAGTACATTGTTCCCAATTGCCATAATAGTTCCTTTCTTAATGTGAATAAAATTGTGAATAGTTTTTTGAATCTTATCGAAAGTTCGCTAAAATACGGGTATAGAATGGATGTGAATTAAGTTATTCACATCTTATTGAAAGGTGTGAATGAAAATACTAGGAATTGATCCTGGAACCCGAAACTTAGGCTATTGTATTCTAGAAATTAGATGTGAAAAAAATACCCTTGTTGAGGCAGGTTTGCTTAAATTTAAAAAAACGGTTTTAAGAGAGCAAATATTAGAGATGGCTAATGGAATAGATTTAATTTTAGAGAAAAATGTGATAGATGAAGTGGCAATTGAGGATATATTCTTTGCACATAACCCTAAAACTACGCTGAAATTGGCACAATTTAGGGGTGCATTGTGCTTAAAAGTACTTTTATCTGTGGGAAACTATGAAGAGTACACCCCTTTACAAGTAAAGAAGGCAATTACAGGTCACGGCAAGGCGACCAAGGAGCAAGTAGCTTTTATGGTTAAGCGTCTTTTAAACTTAAGGAAGGAAATCAAGCCATTTGATATCACTGATGCGATGGCAGTCGCTATTACACACGCTCAAAGAGTAAAACTTCGACGATAAAATTGCTTATTTTTGATAATAGATTTCAATTTGGGAATTATCTTTAAATTATCTTTATTGGAGCAAACCCTAAAAATCTAGGAAAAAAAATTCCTAAAAAAATAGCACCTATAATAATATTATCCTATTCAGAGAGATAGAGATATTATTTTTGATGAAGAAACAAGTGTTAAAAAAACAAGTTATAATATTTTTAAACAATTATATTAGTAATTTGATGATATTTTTTATTAAGCTATTTTTCTGTAGCATTGCACCATATTAGATGTTAAGAAGATAAAAAGAGATGAGTGGAATGCCCTAGCCTTCAAACTAACAATTCCACTCAAACGTGATTTTAACTATTTTTCTGTTAATAGTCACTTACAGTCTCTCTTTATCATACAAGAGATGTTAGTATTTGGACTCTTGAATAAAATTTCAAGGATTAATTATGTCTGTAGTACCAACCTCCACCCTCCCTAAATGTACAAGAACAGTAGTTATGGATATGCTGTTTTTGCGTAAATACAAGCTCTCTTATAGCCAAATGATGGTTCTTTACTATCTTCTCCTACTCAAAAACTGGGTTACCTTTTCAGAAGATAACCACTATGTCATTATGTCAACCAAAATAGAAAAAGATTTAAAACTACACCCCAAAACCATAGAAGCATCTATAACCAAACTCAAAAAACTAGAACTTATCAGCATAAAAAGAGTAAAAGTAAAAAAGTGGAACAGCCAAAAAACATATAGGGCTATTGGCATAACTCCATTAGGCAAAGAGTTTAACCTTAGCCACTACAAAGAGAACCAATATCAACACTCTATAGAGCTAGAGAAAGAGAATGAAGAGTTTAGAGTTGAAAATGATAACGTACATAGCCAAAATATGAAGCTAGAGAGTGAAAACCAAGATTTAGAGCTAAAAAACCAAATACTAAATATAACATTAGAAAAAGACGAAGAGATAAATAGAGCCTCTATAGAAGCATTAACCAATATGCAAGAGCTAGAAGAGAAACTTTTAGAGTTAGAGAAAGAGAATCAAGCCTTAAAAGAGAAGATAGAGATACAAGAGAACCAAAACAGCACCCCCAAAGAGGAGACCGAAAAAAATATAAATATCTTCAGAAAAAAGATAATTCGCCAATACGCCCAAAGTGGAAAAGCCATCTGCAATGCCGTTAAAAACCAAGATTCATGGCTAACAGAGACCAATTTTCATATAAACAGCTACAGCCGACTAAGCATCTATCTGCCAAGTGGAGAGCTAAAACAGATTGCAGAACCCAAAAAGATAGATAACTTTTGGAAATGGCTATTCTACCATCAAAAGAGAATAGGAAAGCTCTTGGATACCAATCAAAAAGCCGATATTTCAACTCTTCACAAATATCAAGGAGAGACTATTAGCCTCAATAATAAACCCTATAAAATCCACAAGTTAACCCCCGTAATAGCAGGAGTAAAAGTAACTATCTCTGATAAAAATGGAAATTTAACAAGGCTTGGAAATAGCTATGGAAGTGAGGTTATTGATGTTGAGAAGTGTAGAGAGTTTTTTGAGTTGAATAGGGTTTAGCTTTTGAACCTACAAGTTTGAAATTATCAAGAAAACCCATGAGTCTATAGGACTCTTTGACAGTAAGTTTTTTAACTTTTTTTTGATGATAAATATAGAGTGATTCTATTTGGTTGTTT
>CAYVNI010000016.1:0-2105 GCA_964452815.1 uncultured Sulfurovum sp. | reverse complement strand
ATGCTAACACTAATGGCTCATCTTCTCTTTGCAAGATTGGGGTGGATGTACCGATATGAAGCCTATTTGGTACTGTTTGGTATTCTTAATATTATTCTCTATCATCACTTTTTTGAGGTAAAAGGAAAGTGGTTCTATCTTGTTGGAGCATTTATACTATTGGGTCTCTCAAAACAGATAGCCTACTCCCCTTACTACGCCTCTATGAGTGCAAAAAAGGTCTATGAGCAGAAGATACAAACAGCCAATTTTGTGAGTGAACACTACAAATCTTCCCATCTTACGACAGATAATATCGGTACGATTCCCTATTTTTCAGATGTGAAAGTTTTTGATATTCATGGTCTAACAAACCCTGAAATAATTACCCTTAAGAAGCAGGGAATCTATACCGATAGTATAAAAAAAGAGTTGATTTTACAGAAAAATAATGAGATGATTATCGCCTATAGTAGTAGATTTAAAAATGCCTATATAGAGGGATATATAAAGATAGTAGATTGGCATATCTCTAACAAGATTTTTCCTAGTGACAGTACCGTCTCTTTTTACAGTCGAGCCGATAAGTTAGAGGAGAACTATTTTAAACTCAAAACATTTTCACAAGAGAAGTTGTCTAAAAATGTTGAAGTTATTTGGAATGAAAATATGAAAAAAGAGGGTTTAAATTGAAATCATCACTGTTAAAACTACCATTAATCTTAAAGTTAATGCGTCCACACCACTATATTAAAAATATATTTATATTTATCCCTCTGTTTTTTGCCCTAAAAATTACAGATATGGGACTTCTCTTAAGTGCATTTATTGCGTTTATCGCGTTCTCTTTGTCTGCGAGTGCTGTCTATATTCTTAATGACTATTTTGATATTGAAGATGATAAGAATCACCCCAAAAAGAGGTTTAGACCCTTGGCCTCAGGAGAGGTGAGTAAAAAAGAGGCTGTCTCTATGATGATGCTACTTTTTGGTAGTGCCATTGCACTGATATCTTGTATCTCTTTTGATGCAACCTTAATACTATTTTTTTATGTGATGATGAATATTGCTTATAGTTTACACTTAAAACATATGGCAATTGTAGATGTCACCATTATCGCCATTGGGTTTGTACTTAGACTCTTTATGGGGTCGGTTGCTACAGGTATTGCACTCTCCCATTGGATTGTTATTATGACTTTTTTATTGGCTCTTTTTATGGCACTTGCCAAGCGTAGAGATGATGTGCTTATCTATGAAAATACAGGTAAAAAAATGCGTAAGGTGATTGATGGCTATAATCTACAGTTTTTAGATGTGGCTATGGCAATTATGGCATCGGTGGTGATTGTATCTTATGTTATGTACACCTCTTCTCCTGAAGTAATAGAGCGAATGGGAAGTGAATATCTCTACTTAACCTCACTCTTTGTTATTATGGGAGTGATGCGTTATTTACAAATTGCTTTTGTACACCTCGATAGTGGTTCTCCTACAGGTATTATGTTAAAAGATCGTTTTATTCAGTTCACACTTCTCTTGTGGATTGTCTCTTTTGTTTGGATATTGTACTAATGTTGTGGTTTAAATATAGCTCTTTTGCAGTGATTTCAACACTTTTTAATATGATATTTCAGTATATGAGTTTTCAACTCTATACAGGAGTAGCCTCTATCTATTTGGCACTTTTTATTGGCACATTGGCAGGGTTGGTGGTGAAGTATGTTTTAGACAAACATTTTATCTTTTATCATGTCACCTCGTGTCAAAAAGATAATGTGAAGAACTTTGGACTCTATTCTCTCATGGGGGTTTTTACCACCATAATATTTTGGGGAACAGAGATTGGGTTTGATATTATTTTTGATGATGAGAATGCCAAATATATCGGAGGGCTTATTGGTCTTGCTGTTGGCTATGTGGTCAAGTATTTCTTAGATAAAAAATATGTATTTGTGGATAAAAATAGAGGTATATCATCATGACTTATCGTAAAGACATAGATGGTCTTCGAGCCATTGCTGTTTTATCAGTTATTTTCTATCATTTGGGCTTTCCCTTTATCTCAGGAGGATTTATTGGGGTAGATATCTTTTTTGTCATTTCAGGTTTTCTGATTACACAGAG
>CAYVNI010000015.1:0-4605 GCA_964452815.1 uncultured Sulfurovum sp. | reverse complement strand
TCAAAAGCATTAAGCAGACTCTCTTTTACTTTTAGATTTTCAAACTTTGCTAGATTATATTTTTGCTGTTGAAATAATTTTATCAAAAAGCTTGGTGTTCCTGTCTCAAACCAATAGTTATTATATGAGCAATTACTATCAATAAAAAGCAAAATATCAAAAGGGTTATAGACTTTATCAGATAAAAAGTTATATCCATTGTACCACTCTTTTAACTCTCTTAAATCAACTCCATTAAGATAAGGCAAAAAAGAGGTCTCTATATCATTTTGGGTATATCCACATATTGTTCCAAATTTTGGTAAAAGCGTTATATCTCTTAGATTATTTAGTCCACTAAAAATATTAGTTTTTGCAAATTTACTAACTCCTGTGATAAATACAAATTTGATATACTTATCACTCTCTTTCATTATCCCATAAAAGGCTCTTAGTATCTCTCTATTTTGCTTGGCTACTTCCATTTGGTCAAGATTATCAAGCATCGCTTTGTCATACTCATCTATAAGGATAACCACCCTTTTTTTAAAACAAAAGCTTTCTTTTCTTCTTTTATTAATGTGATTAAACCTGCAATATGGTCATTATCATTATGTGTTAAAATAACTAAATTTAGCTTTTTACCATTTTTTTTAAAAGGTTTATATATTCTTTTCTTAATCTGACGATTATATGTGTCTACAAATCCCCCATCAATCAAAATATTAGTCCCCTCATCAGTAGAAACCAAAATACTATCCCCACAACCTGCCTCAAAAAACTCAAATTTAATACCCATAACTTCCCTTTAAAAATAAAATCTAATCCTATTATACAAAAAAGAATTGCACAAAACGTTCGTTTTTAATCAAGGTTCATAAATTTTCTAAGATTTTCCTCTACCTTCTCTTTTATTGTTAAAGGCTCAATCACTTTAAGATGAGGTATCCATCTTTGGATAATTGGGATAATTTCCATGTCATTGCACACCTCATAAGAGAGTAAGATATCTCCATTCTCTTTGTCCTCTAGTATCTTTTGACTCTTTAAATATTTTTTCTTTTTAAAATACTGAGCCACATCTACAGAAACTCTAATCAGGACTACATAGGTCTTTCTGTCCATGTTGCTGTAGGCACTCTGTATCTTTTTTAGAAACTGCTCTGCTTTGAGCTTTGAAATGTTATCTTTGTCAAATATTTTAGGTTCAAAAAGTGGTTTTAGGATGGAGACAATGGAGCTAATTCGTAACTGCTTAAAAGCACTATTATTGATGATATTATCTGTGGTTAAAACCACCAAATACCAATTATCATTGAGATAGAGTATACGAATGGGAATAGAGTGTGAGTAGAGCAAACCTTTCTTTTTAGAGTGATATTTGATATTGATATATTTTCTATTGGCTATGGCTTTTTCTAATATTTCTAAAATCTCTCTATCTTGACTTTTAAGATGTTCATAGGGGCTATTTTCTATCTGATAGATAGGATTTGAACTGAACTTTAAAGCCTCTATCAAATCTCTTTGCTCATCTATAAACTTATCATAGAGAGGAGAATCAACAATGGAGACAAGCTTTAAAAATTCTTTTGTCATCTTGGGATTGGAGGTGAAAAGAGAAGTAAAATGCTCTTCGTTTAATAAACCATAGCAATCACCTTTTTTTACTAAGCTATCTGAAAAATAACCCTTTAATTCGTCAATATCGTTTTGAATACTTCTCTTTCCTACACCATACTCATGTGCTAACTCTTTGATACAAACTTTTTTACCAAGAGCTAATTTTTCAAGAGTTGAGATGATTCTGATATTTTTTGATATATTTTTCATATTTTCACTTGTGATGTATATCCAAAGTATATCATTGTTCAAACTAGATAAACAACAAAACCACCATCAAAACAATAGCCAATACCATTCCCCAACCATATTTTGGATTTTTGGTCTTCATCGCTTTGTAGATAGACCAGAACATCAAGCCTACTACCATGAGGGAGGCTATTAGCCATCCCATCATCCACGGCATGGAGTTGTCTACAATGAGTTCCTCTTTTGCCAAAAGTGATATATTACTTAAAAGTGAAAGGGTTAGAAGCTTTCTCATTTTGCCAAATCCTCTTTGGCGAGTTTATCTACCATTTTAATGCTCTCTAGTGCATTTTCCAAAATCTGTTTGGTTGATTTTAGGGGTTTCATGTGGAGGTTGGTATATTTTTTGTCTAAAGACTCATCCATTAGCACCACCATTACCTCTTTTTCCAATTCAGCGTAAATCTCTTGAAGCTTTGCCTCTATAAACTCTATATTCATACTGCCCTACTTCTGTTTTGGTCTAAAGATTTTGATAACCTCTTCATCTGCTTCCATAAAAGCACCACCAATAAGGTCGATACAGTAGGGAACAGCAGGGAAGACAGCGTCAAGACACTCACGGATAGATTTTGGTTTGCCAGGGAGGTTTATGACCAATGCACCGTTGCAGATACCTGCTGTCTGACGAGAGAGAATCGCTGTTGGGACATATTGAAGGCTTACTGACCTCATCAACTCACCAAACCCAGGAAGCAATTTTGAGCAGACATTTTCAGTCGCTTCGGTGGTCACATCTCTTGGGGCTGGGCCTGTTCCCCCTGTGGTGACGATAAGGTCACAGTTATGCTCACGTGCCAATTGGATGATGGTTGTCTCAATAATCGGTTGCTCATCGGGAATACATCGGTACTCATAGTCACACTCATTGAGCAGATACTCTTTCATGGTATCCATAATCGCAACCCCTGAAATATCCTCATAGATTCCTTGACTCGCTCTGTCGCTTGTGGTGATAACACCTATCTTAATTTTATCCATTTTTTTTCCTCATGATATTATATTTTGAGGGATTATATCAAAAAGTTTTAAAATTAAATTTTAACTAGAATCTTATCAAGCAAAGAGGTGCTAAGAAGCCGTTTTAAATAGCCCAAAAGATACGTAGCCGTGGTAATATAATAACGAGGCTTTGGCTTTTTCGCCAAAATAATTTGATGCACCACTTGAGCAACAGCATCTGCCTCTTTGTTAAACGGGACGGTACTTTTATCGGCTGAGAGATTTTTTTGGTACTGCTCTTTAAATACAGAGTTTTCAATATCTATGTTCTCTTTTAGTTTACGCATTGCTGTGTTTCTAAAGTTACTGGTCACAGGGCCTGTATTGAGAAGAGAGAGATGGATATCTGTATTGTAAAGTTCTAACCGTAGGGTATCGGTTAAACCTTCTATGGCGTATTTACTTGCGTTATATGCACCTCTTCCAAAGAGTGAGACCAACCCCAGAACAGAGGAGTGCTGAATAATTTTACCATGCCCTTGTGTTCGCATAATGGGAATAACTTGTTTTGTACACTCATGAAGTCCAAACACATTGGTCTCAAACTGTTCTCTTAGAATATCGGTAGATATATCCTCTAATGCTCCTGCTTGTCCATATCCTGCGTTGTTGAACCATACATCTATTTTATTCTCTCGCTCCACAACGCGTTTAATAACATGGCGAATCTCATTAACCTCTCGGACATCAAGCTTCATCGCATTTTCAAAACCAAGAGATATTAGCATCGCTACATCTTGCTCTTTTCGTGCTGTTGGATAGACGTTAATCCCCTGCTCTTTGAGATGTTTAGCCGTCTCCAACCCAATACCTGTTGAGCAACCTGTTATAACTATATTGGTCAACTACGCACCATACTTTAAATCTTTTACTGCTTGGGTAATATCATCTTGACGCATAAAGTGTTCTCCTACCAAAAAGGCATCTGCTCCTACTTTTGATAGCTCTTTGACGGTCTCATGATTGGTGATTCCACTCTCGGCCACAATGATTTTATTGTTGGGAATCAGAGGGATAAGTCTCTCGCTGAGTGTCATATCCATCTCAAATGTCTCTAGATTTCGATGGTTAATACCGATAATATCAGCCCCTGCAAAAATCGCTTTTGCCAAATCTTTTTTGTCATGTATCTCTACCAATGCTTCCATGCCTAAGTGTCGTGTGTAGTTTAGCAGAGACTTTAACTCTTTTGTTCCAAGTGCTGTGGCGATAAGCAGAACATAGTCAGCACCATAGGCTAACGCTTCTACCAATTGATACTCATCCACTATAAAATCTTTTCGTAAAAGAGGAATACTGGTGTAACGGCGAACCATTCCTAAATACTCTTTGTCTCCTTGAAAAAAGTGAGGTTCGGTTAGAATAGAGAGTGAATCTGCTCCACCTTTTTCATAGGCTTGACCTATAACCATTGGGTCGAAGTCTTCTCTAATAATACCTTTACTTGGACTCGCTTTTTTCACCTCAGCAATAATCCGATAAGGATTCTCCTCTGTCGATTTCAATGCACCAAATACATCTTTTGGAGCAAAAGGATTATATGCCAATGAACGACCCAACCACTCAACAGGATAATCCACTTTTCGCTTTGCTAAATCCTCTTTTGTCTTTTTTATAATATCATCTAAAATTTTTGCCAATTTATTTCCCTTATTTCTACTAATTCTATTTCTATTTACACGCTTTTATTTTTGTCCAATGGTCAAGAATATCATCCTCATCTAAACCCTCAATATCCACAACTTTTTTCAT
>CAYVNI010000014.1:0-5249 GCA_964452815.1 uncultured Sulfurovum sp. | reverse complement strand
TTTGCCCTTGAATATACGTTCCCACGGAGACCATGGGAACGAGAAAAATGAGAATTTATATTAACGGCATTGTAGCAAAAAGTCCTGATTTTAAGTCGATTTTAACCTAACTAAAAACTAATTCGTTATACTTTCTTTGATAATAAATTTAAAAAAGAAGTGAATATGGGAAATAGTTTTTTTGGAACCAATAAGAGTGATGAGTTTGATACTGACCTGATAGAGGATGAGTTGATTGCCAAGGAGGTTGAGGAGAAAGTAACCTACTGGATACTTAAGATTATTATTGAGATGGGTGGACATAAATATTTTATAGACAGTGACAATGATTTTCAACATGATGACATGGCAATTTTTTTAGGATTGGCGAAGTATGCCAAGTTTGATTATGATGATTTTAATCGAACTGAACCCCTTCTTATTTTAAAAAAACGTCTTAATTTTTTAAAAAAAAGAGTGCCATTTAAATCCTCTAAACAGCTTGTCAAAAACATAGATAGACTCTCAGAACTTATTACTTTGACCCACTATGAGAAAGAGATTTTAGAGTTTGTTATACTGCTTAAGCAGTATGATATTCTAAGCAATGCCGTGGGTCTTCTGGGAGGAAATCTCAATACCTCACGAAGCAAACGCATTCTCTCTGTTCTGCTCGATATTCCCATCGAACAGGTCAATGATACCTTTGCTACCCACTCCACTTTTAGTCGCTCTGCCCTGCTTCTACTTAGTACCGAAGAGGACTACTCGCTCAATGCAAAGCTACGGCTTATCAACTATGAGTTTGCTGACAATATGCTCAACCTAGATGAGGATATTACCGAGATGATAAAAGATTCGGTGCGTCTCTCTGACAAAGGAACGCTTGATATCAATGATTATGACTATCTCAAAAATGATTTAGAAATTCTAATGCCCTTTTTAGACAAAGCGTTAGAGAACCAACAAAAAGGGGTCAATATCCTCCTCTATGGTCTACCAGGCACAGGAAAAACTGAACTCTCCAAAACCATCTCTAATATCTTAGGAACAAAACTCTATGAGATAAGCTACGCCGACAGTGAGGGTAACCCCATTGAGGGAGAAGCGAGACTCCGTCTCTATAAAACGGCTCAGGCACTCTTTTTTAGCAACCGAGTGATATTGATGTATGATGAGGCAGAGGATGTCTTTGAGAGCTATGAGGGTGGATTTTTTATGCTTCCCAAACAGCAGTCAGATAAAGCATGGATAAACAAAATATTAGAGACCAACAATGTCCCTACCATATGGATTACCAACAACATCTCTAGCATTGACAATGCTATTATACGGCGATTTGATATTAGCATAGAGCTACCCATTCCAAGCAAAAAGAAACGTATTAAAATCATCAAAAAACATAGCAATAATATACTAGACGAAGAGAACATAGAGCGACTTTCCGAGCATGAAAATATCGCCCCTGCCCTCATCTCCACGGCGGTAAAAGTGACAAAAAATCTACCCGGATCAGAAAAGAGTAAAGCTCTTCTACAACTCATCAACAACGCACTAAAGGCACAAGGATTTGAAGAGGTCATCAAAACGGGACAAGAGGTACTTCCCAAAAACTATCAACTCGACTTTATCAACACCAATACCAACCTAGAGGAGCTTGTGGAGGGCATCAAGTCAAATGAGAGTGCCAGAGTCTGTTTTTATGGGGCATCAGGTACGGGAAAGAGTGCCTTTGCCAAACATATCTCCAAGATGTTAGAGAAGCCATTTATTATCAAGAGTGGCTCATCACTTATGAGTAAATGGGTAGGAGAGACAGAGAAAAATATCGCCCATGCCTTTAAAGAGGCAACCGAAGAGGAGGCTATCTTGATTTTTGATGAAGTGGATGGATTTTTAGCCGAACGGGGTCAAGCCAAGGTCAATTGGGAGGTGACACAGGTAAATGAGATGCTGGTGCAGATGGAGAAATTCAATGGCATTTTTATTGCCACCACCAACCTCATTGACCACCTAGACCAAGCGAGTTTGAGACGTTTTGATTTGAAGTTGGAGTTTAAAACCCTAAAGCCTGAGCAGTTGGAGAAGATTTTTATCTCCTATTGTAAAGAGCTAAAGATAGAAACCCCAACATGCCAAGAGTTACATCAAATAAAATCTCTAAAAAATTTAAGCCCTGGGGATTTTGCCACCATCAGCAGACAGAGCCGATTTAGAAAGATTAACTCTGCATTGGCGTTTATACAACGGCTTAAAGAGGAGCAACGTCTTAAAAAGCTTGAAAATGGTGCTTCTATGGGATTTGTGGGCTAGGATTATCCTACCATTTAATTTTATTTTTTTAAACATAAATCGTGGCTATTCATGAGACAATATTTTGGAAAAAGCAAATAGAACTACTATTAATTACAACTTAACTAAAATATTTATATTTTATATTATTTTAAGTATTGTATCTTATACTTTAGTGTATATTTTCCCAAAATAACCTTTTAAGGGAGTATATGGACTTAGATACCTTAGCTAATATATCTGATGTTGTGAGTATACCAATTGCGATAGTTGGTCTTATATTGGTTCTGCACCAACTTTATCTTACCCGAATTGAGAGTGAGAAAGAGCATCTTCGTACTAAAAACGAGATGACACTAAATGCTTATACCTCAATACGAAAAGATTTACGTATTATCACCTCACGAATTAGAAAAGAGCTTGATATTGATGATAGGTTTAAACAACTGACCCAAGAGCATATCTCTATCATTATGGAAAACAAGAGTTTGAGACATGATATCTCTGAGATGTTAAGTATGCTTAATAAGTTTGCTGTTGGCGTGAGGCATGATATTTTTAATATCGAGATACTCAATGAACTTTCAGGTGAATATTTCATCAAAACACATGAGCAGTTTGTCCCCTATATTCAACTCGTAAGAGCAGACTCCTATGACCTCTATTCTGAGTATGATATTTTGGTAAACAGATTAACCCAAATGAGCATAAATAAAAAGAGTTTATTGTCTAAAGAGGAGATACAACCAATACTAAAAAACTCCATAAAAGTAGACCGATGGGCGTTACTATTTGGAGCAATAGTGATAACAGAAACCTATATTTATAGTATTGGGCAACACCTAACCCTTGTTAATAAATTTATTATTACCCTACTTATCTTTATGATTTTAGGAATTATTATGCAACTCTACTATGCAGTGATTAAATATTTTAGTTTGGTGTACAGGATGAAGACTTAACACTATCTACCTCAATACCTACCTCAATTATTTTGAGGTAGTAGCATCAAATCACTATTTCTGTGTCACCACCACACGATGCCCCACAAATTTAGAGTAGTTGTCCAAAATCAGACCACCACGTCTAAATCCGAGTCCACATCCTTCATAGGCAAAGAATACACCTGCTTGGTAGCTTTCACCATTGTTATCAGTTGGTAGCTCTACATACGCTTGAAAAACAGAGGGGAACTCTCCATACTCTCCATCTCGCTCATCAATAACTTTTTCATTTTTATCTACGATAACGGTGTTTGCACCCTCTCGTCCAAAGATTTTTTTCTCTACTTGGGCAATGCCTTGAAGTGGCTCAAAACTTGTCTCTAAGAGTAGGGGATGATTTGGATATAAATCCCATAGAATCTTCATGAACGCTTTTGATTGGAACATTAAAGTGTAGGCAGGATTGAGGAATATCGCCTTTTGGTTCTCCATGATTTTGGTCATAAGCATTGCCAAATCACTCTCCTCTATGCCGATATCTTCCCACGGATAGAGTTTAAACCAATACTCATAGTTAACATCTTTATAAAAAACACCCTCTTCTGCATCAAACTCCACATCTTCCATGTAGGCAAACTCGGTCTCAAACCCTGCATCTTTGGCGATGGTTTGGAGAAGTTTTACCGTACTCTCCTCCTCTTCATTATCTTTTACCGAAGAGAAGAGAATTTTCCAACCATCATAATGCTTCTCAAAATCCTCTATGTCATCTTCCATCATAATCAGACGTTTGAAGTTATCTTTTATCGCATCATAGACATTGTTGAACTGATGAGAATCCTCTAGGTTGTTGGCTTTGAGCATCGCCCATTGCAAGATAGAGGTCTCAAAAAGTGCTGTTGGGGTGTCGGCATTAAACTCGATAAGTTTTATCGGTTTACCATCAATCCCACCTGCAAAATCAAATCGTCCGTAGAGATGCCAATGAATATCATTGTCCCAACTCATCTTCACGGCATCTATCAGGTTAAAAGGGATACCCAACTCATGAAATAGCTCGTTTTCCATCACATACTCACCAGCCTCGGCAAACATCTCATAGAGTTCATTGGCTGCTTCATAGTAGGCATCAGCTTCATCCGAAGAGACCTCTACTATCTCACTTGCCACATAGGGGGTGCTGTCAGGGTCAGTATGCCAAAAAAAGCCTATCTTCTCAAGAAAGGCATTGTCTGGAACTTTTACAGGTGTTAATTTCATACATTAACCACCAAAACTTGAACGGCTACTGCTTGAACGTGTTGAGGTAGCAGGTTTGTTTGAACCAAATCCTGAACGTCTGGTAGTAGAAGAGGATTTTGTACTTGACCCCCCTGCTCTTTTTGCTGCGGCATTATTGGCTCTGGCTTTACTGAAACTGCTTTGTGAACGGCTATAGGTACTTGATGACTTGTAGCTTGTTCTTCTGTTTTGTTGGTAGTTATTGTTGTTCATAAGCTTATTCATAAGCATCGCACCCACCATACCTGCTGCCATACTTGCCATCATGGTTCCTGCTAAACCCATACCACCTGATTGACTCACCTCTTCAGGTGGCTTGGTAAGATTAGAAGTTCCCGCTTCTACTTTTGCCTCCTCCTCTTTGACCAGCTTGTCAATCTCCTCTTGGGTCAAGATTCTCTCTTTTCCCTCAGAGTCTTTCAAAATAACACGGGTGCTAACACTTGGAACCTCATCAATAATCTTATAGGTACTGGTGTTGTTCTCTTTATTTTTGGTCTCCTCGATGGTAACCGTTGCACCCTCTTTTACGATGTTTTTCTCTTGTGTGGTTGCAGGGGCTTGTTGAGGTTGTTGAGCTGTTGCTCCATCATCACACCCTGCCAAAATTGCGATAACCAATACGCTCATACTACCTACAATTGTTCCGTTTGAAATCTTTTTTATGTGTCTGTTCATTCCATTTTTCCTTGCATTAAAATTAATTTTGAGTTATTATACTTTTTTACACTTAACCAAACTATGAGAGAAGCC
>CAYVNI010000013.1:0-11313 GCA_964452815.1 uncultured Sulfurovum sp. | reverse complement strand
AAAACTGTCCTCCTATGAGTTCAATCAAAGGTCAAATAGGTCACTGTTTGGGGGCTGCTGGTGCAATTGAAGCCGTGGTCTCTTTGATGGCGATGAGAGATGGAAAACTTCCTCCAACCATTAACTACACAACAGAAGATGAGAATTGTGATTTGGATTATGTCACCGATGGGGTACGTGATGCAGAAGTTAATGTGGTAATGAGTAATTCGTTTGGTTTTGGTGGAACAAACGGAGTGGTAATATTTAAAAAAATATAGGGATAAGTAGATGGCAACTTACTTAGAGTTTGAGAAAAAAATAGAGCAGATACGAGATGATATTGATGCTGCTCGTGCTAGAGATGATATCTATGCTTTGGAGTCTTTTGAAAAAGATTTAGAAAAAGAGGTAGGTAAAACATTTGGTAGTCTAAGTGATTATCAGAAGTTACAACTGGCACGTCACCCTGATAGACCTTATTCGTTGGATTATATTCGTATGATTATGGATGATGCGTATGAGATACATGGTGACAGAGCGTTTAGAGATGACCCTGCTATCTTGTGTTACATGGGATATATTGACGGTCAAAAAACCATGGTTATTGGTGAGCAAAAAGGGCGTGGAACCAAGCATAAAATTAAAAGAAACTTTGGTATGCCCAATCCTGAGGGGTATAGAAAAGCATTACGTGCAGTGAAATTGGCAGAGAAGTTCAATATCCCTGTACTGATGCTCATAGACACCCCAGGTGCTTACCCAGGACTTGGAGCAGAAGAGCGTGGACAGAGTGAGGCGATTGCTAAAAACTTGTTTGAGTTTACCTCTGTGAGAGTACCTATGATTTCAGTGGTTATCGGTGAGGGTGGAAGCGGTGGTGCGTTGGCGATTGGTGTGGCTGACAAACTTGCTATGATGCGTTACTCTGTTTTCGCTGTTATCTCACCAGAGGGGTGTGCGGCTATTTTGTGGAATGACCCAAAAAAGGTAGAACAGGCGAGTAATGCACTTAAAATTACCCCTGATGATTTATACTCACATGGTCTGATTGATGCTATTTTGGATGAGCCACTTATTGGCGCTCATCGTGAGAAACAGGCAGCCGCAGAAATTGTAAAAACTTATTTTGTAGAGCAAGTTCGTGCTTTAAAAGAGATGACCGTAGATGATATGCTAGAGCAACGGTATCAAAGACTTACTTCGGTGGGTGCATTTACTGAATAGAGTTGTAATGGTTTGATCTTTGGAAAAATGAACTATTTTAGTGAAGACCATTTGGTCTTTTAATCATATATCCCATATTTCGAATATTAATAATTATCTCCTCTTTAAGTATTTTTTTGAGACGATTAATTTCGGCTCTAATGGTGGGAATTTCAACATCTATATTGTCCCATGCACACTCTTGAAATAGTTCGTACTCAACGACCATGCTTCTATTGGAGGCTAAAAGTAAAATAATTTTAAGTTGCCGAGAGGAGAGTGTTTGTGCTTCTCCTTTAAATCTTAGGGTATTGGATTCTCTGTCTAAACTGTAGTGTTGTGAAAGTCTGATATGTGCTTGTGGAATATAGGAGGATTTGAGTATTTTCTCAATACGAAGTGATAGCTCTTTTAGATGAAATGGTTTTTTTAGATAGTCATGACATCCCAAATCAAAAGCTTTTGAGATATCCTCAATATCTCTAAGTGCGGAGATAAAAATGGTTGGTATTTGAATTTTTTGATTATCTATCTTCTCTAATAACTCCAGACCCGAGAGCATGGGTACATTAATATCAAGGAGAAGCATATCATATTTTTTTAGTAAAATTGCATCAAGGGCGAGTTGACCGTTTCTAAATGTCTCTACTGAATGTCCCTCTTTTGAAAGAAATTTATCTATTGCTTTATTTAATAAAATATCATCTTCTAGAAGTAAAATCTTCATGCTTTGCCTTTATAAAATGGTACTGAAAAGAGGTTAATTCTTTTGTGGAAGAGATTGTAATCTCTATTTTCTCCTCATCGCATATCTCTTTAACAAGATTTAATCCAAGTCCTAGCCCCTCTTTATTACTCTCTTCTCTATAGTAAGGCTCAAAAACTTTATCTGTTTTTTGTATAACAGAGGAGTGACTAGAGATTTCAAGAATACAGCTTTGCTCTTTTTCAGAGATTATAACATGAATCTGTTCAAGTTCTTTGGTATATTTAATGGCATTGGTAATATTATTATCAACAATACGTTGTAGCTTTGTCTCATTGATGAAAATATATGCTTCGGAGTAGTTTCCATGTAGACTAAAAGAGAGTTCAGATTGGTGTGCCACAATATTAAAAAAATCCAATCTTGCTTTGACAAACTCAACCAAGCATATTATCTGTTTGGGATAAAATATCTGCTCTTTTTTGGTTAAATAGCTCAAATCATCATAGATACTATAGATATTTTTTGTGGCTGCTTCAATGTTAGAAAGTGTCTCATTTTTACCATACTCTAGCTCATAGAGTTCAATATTTGCCATAATGACAGCGAGTGGGGTATTGGTCTCATGAATGGTATGGCGAAGAAAAAGTTTTTGAAATTTTAGAAGTTTTTGAGAATAATCTTTCTCTTTTCTTAAGCTTTTTTCATAATCTTGACGTGAGAGTATAATGATTTTTAAGTAGATAATATTAATAATAAAAACAATAATGCCATAAGGCAGATACTTCATTACATCTTCTTTGTAGTTAATTAGTCCAATAATTGCAAAAACAAGTGTAAAGAGAAAGGCAAAAATACCAAAAAAATGCATATGATAATACTGTATAAACTTTTTCATGTTTTTATCATACCTTAATATGTTTAATCTAGATTTTTTATATTACGCTATTTTCATGCTATTTATCTATGTTATACTTGAAAAGTTGGTATTTTTATATCAATAGATAAAAAATAATTAGGAGAAGTCATGAAGAGAATAATTTTAGGCGTTGCCGTAGCAGTAACATTGAGTGTTCCTGTGTTTGCAACACAGTTTATTACTATTGGTACAGGTGGGGTAACGGGAACTTACTATCCAACAGGTGGTGCAATCTGTAGAATGATGAATAAAAACAGAAAAATAACAGGGATTCGATGTTCAGTTGAGTCAACTGGAGGTTCGGTTTATAATGTGAATACCATCAATGCAGGTGAACTTGATTTTGGTATCTCACAGAGTGATACTGCGTATCAGGGCTTTAATGGTGAGGGAAAATTTAAAGGAAAAGCCGTAAAAGGTCTGCGTTCTGTTTTGGCTATCTATCCTGAACTTTTGGCATTTGTTGTACGTAAGTCATCAGGTATTAAATCTTTGGCTGATGTAAAAGGAAAAAAGTTAAATATTGACATTCCAGGTTCGGGGACAAGAATGACAACGGATATTGTACTTGAAGCATCGGGCATTAAAAACTCTGATTTGGCACTTGCCAATGAGCTAAAGTCGAGTGAAGGTCCAACCATGCTAAAAGATAATAAAATTGATGGTTACTTTGGTGTGTTTGGTCACCCAACAGCAAATATCAAAGATGCATCTAACTCTGTGGATATTGACCTTGTAGCAATTGATGGAGAGGCGATTGATAAATTGGTTGCAAAATACTCATATTATGCAAAAGGGGTAATCTCTGGTTCATTCTATAAGGGTGTAGAGCATGATACACCAAGTATAGGGGTAAAAGCAGTACTTGTTACCAAAGATAACATAGATGAAAAAGTCGTTTATACCTTAACCAAAACCATTCTTGATAATTTTGATGCGTTCAAAAAACTTCACCCTGCTTACAAAACAATAACAAAAGAGTCTCTTCTTGATGGTCTTGCTGTTCCACAACACAAAGGGGCAATTAAAGCATTTAAAGAGGCAGGTATTTTAAAGTAGTCTAAAAAATTGGTGATTATTTAATCGAAAGGAGGTTGTTTTGAAGAATCAAATAAAAGATGAACAAGCGATGCAAGATGATTTGGAACTTGTTGAAAAGCTTGAAGGTCAGAGAACTCTACAAGAGGGTACATGGCAGTATTGGATGATTGCCATTATTGCATTCTCTTGGTCTCTTTATCAAATTTATGTGGTAATCGTACCCACAAATAGTGTTTTTGTTCGTTCATTCCACTTGGCATTTGCTTTGGCATTGGCTTTTGCGATGTACCCTATGTTTAGAACCCCAAAAACCATGAGCAGTATCCCTTGGTATAACTTTCCAATAGCCATAATGGCTGTTATTGGTGCATTGTATATCTTTATAAACTATGATGCACTCAATGCAAGAAGTGGGGCGTGGTCTCCTCTTGATGTGGCAATGGGAATAGGGAGTATATTTCTATTACTAAAAGCAGCAAGGCGTTCCTTGGGGATGGCTCTGCCTATCATTGCTATGGTTTTTATAGCCTATGACTATTTTGGTCAATATATGCCCGATCTTATCGCCCATAAGGGTGCCAGTATCAATAAAATTGTGGGTCAGATGTATCTCACTACTGAGGGTATTTTTGGTGTCCCTCTTGGGGTATCTGCTTCCTATGTATTTCTATTTGTTCTCTTTGGGGCATTATTAGAGAGAGCAGGGGCAGGGAAATACTTTATTGATTTAGCCTATGCCTTACTTGGGAAATATGATGGCGGACCTGCCAAAGCCTCTGTTGCAGCCTCAGGATTAATGGGAATTATCTCAGGTTCATCTATTGCAAACACGGTAACCACAGGAACATTTACCATACCACTTATGAAAAAGTTGGGTTTCCCTGGTTACAAGGCAGCTTCTGTTGAGGTGGCCGCTTCTACCAATGGTCAGCTTATGCCTCCGATTATGGGAGCAGCGGCCTTCATTATTGCTGAATTTTTAGGACTTGCCTATACGGATGTTATTATGGCAGCAGCGATACCTGCATTTGTAAGTTACTTTGCACTTTTTTATATTGTCCACTTGGAGTCAAAAAAGCTTGGGATTAAAGGAGAAGACCCCTCTAAACTAGACCGTGCATTTGATATATTCAAGGGGGGTATCCACTATATTGTACCGATATTCTTCTTGATGTATACGCTAATTGTACTTAGACAGTCACCACAGATGGCAGCATTTAATGCGATATTTTTTATGATGCTTATTATGGTACTTCAACGACCTGCTTACGCATTTTTAGAAAATAGAAGATTAACAAAAGAGGTGTGGCTTAGTGGTTTTGTTGATATTGGTCATGGGATGATTAATGGAGCAAAGAATATGGTTCCCATAGCGATTGCAACTGCTGTGGCAGGAATTGTGGTAGGTTCAGTTACCCTTACAGGTGTTGGACTAATCTTAGCAGAGGTGATAGAGGAGCTTTCAGGTGGTTATATTTTAGCCGTTTTACTTTTAACTGCTATAGTCTCTTTAATATTGGGAATGGGACTACCAACAACTGCCAACTATATTGTTATGGCAGCATTAACTGCTCCTGTTATTATGTCGCTCTCTAGTGATTTGGGCTACCTTATTCCTGCTATTGCGGCACACCTGTTTGTTTTCTATTTTGGGATACTAGCAGATGATACACCACCCGTGGGGATGGCGGCCTATGCCGCCGCAGGAATTGCAAAGAGTGACCCCATTAAAACAGGGTTACAAGGTTTTGCCTATGATATAAGAACAGCAATACTACCATTTGCTTTCTTCTTCAATAATAAACTTCTGCTTATTTCAGGAGTTGATGCACTTGACCCAAACAACCCTGCCATGTGGCAGTGGATTACAAATCCTGCTGAGATAGTGATGATCTTTTTTACTGCCACAGCAGGAATGTTTGCATTTTCATCTGCAACACAGGGGTGGGTGCTGACTGTAACCACAGGTTTGGAGCGAATCTTGCTACTGGCAGTTGTTCCATTTATGCTTATACCAAACATGACCAGCTCATGGCTTGGTATAGGCTCAGAGTATCTATCTTATGTAATAGGCTTTACAATTTATGGTAGCGTCTATTTTATGCAAAAGAGTAGGGTAAAAGATTAGAGGAAGAGATTAAGGGAAAAGCTATTGTTGAGAGAGAAGTATTTTTATTTTCTCTCTCAATAGAATGTATACTAAATGTAAAAATATAAAGGAGTTTACAATGAAAAGAGGTCTACTATTATCAGTAATAGCATCAACACTACTTATGGCAGGAGGTAATACCCCTGCTCCAAAGAAACCAGCAGGTGATTTTGCACAAGCACTAGAAGATGGGAAGTTCACTGCAAAGCTTAGAGCATTCTATTTTGATAGAAGTTTTGATGTTACGGATAAAGATGATGCAGAAGCATTAACAGCAGGGGGAATTATCAAATATACAAGTGCTGATTATAATGGTCTATCATTTGGTTTGGCACACTATTCAAGTACACGATTGGGTAATACCTTTTCGAGAGAAGAGGGAAGTGGTACAAGTATTTTAGGGAGAAGTGGTGAAGATTTAGCCTTTTTAGGGGAAGCATATCTGCAATATGATATGGGAAATACTATGTTTAAAGTGGGTCGTCAACAGTTATCAACTCCATTGATGCAAAATCATGACCTTCGTATTTTACCCTCTGTCTATGAGGCAGTGATTGTAAAAAACAAAGATATCCCTGATACGACGATTGAGGTTGGTTTTGTGGACAGATATACAGGATTTACCTCCAAAGAGAATGCTTTTTTAGATAAAAAAACAGGACAAGACGGTTTGGCTTATATCTCTTTGAGTAATAAGAGTGTTGATGGCTTATCGTTAAGAGCCCAATATATTGACGCATTAACCGATGAAGCATCAAGAGAATCCTACTCCTACCTTGATGCAAAATATAGTATTCCTGCAGGAAAAAACACCTATGTCAAAGCTCAATTTGGTCAAAATGGTTATAAAGATGCTGATGATTCAACGCTGATTGGTGCTAAAGCAGGAACAACTGTTGGAATGTTTGATGTGGCTCTTCTCTATGATAAAGTGTCAGATAATGCTTTCCAAGCATTTGAATCAGGTCCAATGTATTCCGATTGGCAACAAGGATATGGACCTTATGAAGCAAGTACTGCTGTAGGTGGACAAGTTGTATTTAAGCCGATGTCAGGTCTTAGTCTTAAGTTAGGTTTTGTGGATGTTGCATCTGATACTGATCTGTTGGTGGATGATTTTACAGAGCTAAATATTGATGCCAAATATACGATTAACAGCTACTCAAAAATAAGAGTAAGATACTCTAAAAAAGACCAGTCAAGTGCGTCAGAAAAACTAAGATTTGATGATGTCGATGGTAACGGAGGAAGAGAAGATAGAGATGACTTCAGAATCATCTACTACATGAACTTCTAATCCTCCGTCCTTACGAGATGCGATTTCTCCTGCTTTCGTAAGGGCATTATTTTATACTTATCCTCTCTCCTCATAATGCAACTTCAACCCCTCTGATGTCATTACAAATCCTGAGATAGTCACCTCTCCTTTGTGTACCCGTTCATGATGCTCTTTGCAGAGTGGAATGAGATTGTACTTATGGTTTTTACTTATACTTCCTATCTTTCCCTCTTCATTGGCTAACTCTTGGGGCATGATGTGATGCACCTCTTCAACCTCTTTGGCACACAAGGCACAACGACTCATAAATAGCTCTTTGTTGTATCTGCTTCGTTTTCTTTGCTTTAAGATTTTGAGTTCGGAGTCTTCTCCTATGAGTGTCTGACGAATATCGTGGGCATTTTTTAGAAACTTCTCATCCATATGAAGCGATTTGGCAAATTCCAAACCATACAGAGAGCTACCCATTCCCAGTTGAAGTTGTCGGTTATAGATAAGGGTATCGTTTTTCTCATCATATTTTACGCCAAGGTGTAAAAAGATAAGTGAGTTGATGTTTTGAAGTGGCTTGATAATCTTTAGCTGATGCAGATGGGTAGCAAAGATAAAAGTGGATTTTAGCTCCAAGAGTTTTAAAATAGCCCCTGCAACAATCGCCAAACCCGATTCTGTCTCTGTCCCTTGTGATATCTCATCACCCAAAACAAGGCTCTGCTTGGAGGCACGGTTAAAGATATTTTTTAACTCTATCATCTCCACGGCAAAGGTAGAGAGACCCTTGTAGAGGTTGTCTTGTGAGACGATACGGGTAAAGAGTTTATCATACATCCCCAATTTTAGCTCAACAGCAGGGACAAAAAAACCAGCTTGTGCCAAGATAACGCTTAGTCCAATACTCTTCATAAGTGAAGATTTTCCCGAGGAGTTAATCCCATAGAGTAGCACCCCATTGACCCTCTCTCCTTGTGAGGCATTGAGCATAATATGGGGATGTTTGGTCTCTATCTCATCGCCCAGATAGATATCATTGGGAATATAGATACCACTCTGCTCATTGGATTCTATGATGGGGTGTCGTAGCCCAATCGCCTCAAATCCTGACCCTTGGGTGGTGATAATAGGACGGGTGAGTTGCATATTTTTTGCCGATTTTGCTGTGGAGATTGCCACATCTATGTTTGCCACAAAGCCAATAAGCTCATCAAAAAGTTTAGAGAAACGCGTCTCTATCTCCTCTAAACTCTGTAGGTATCTGGTCTTGACCAATGAGATAAGTTTAACCTGATTGGTCTCATAGTTTTGGGTAATTTCCTCAAAGAGTGAGGAGTTAAGTTTAACACTGTTTTTAAGGTGTTTGTAGTGAAAATCTTTGAAGAAGTAGTGTTTGTTATTGATGGTTACAAACGAAGCTTTTAAAAACTTCTCAACCAACATAAAACGGTTTTTGGTCAGGTTGACGGTATACCCTTCACTCTCCATATAGCCAATATCAGCATAGTTTGTGGTGCTACTGTTGATAAGCTTTTCACGCTCAAAGAGTTGATTGATATGGGTGGTGACGATGTTGAGTTTGTTTATCTCTCCTTGTTGCTTTTTCAGAATGGTGTCAATGGTCGGATAGATGCCCTCTTTAAAGATATTATCACCAATCTGCTCTATCCTAAACTTGGCACAGGTATCAAGATTGAAGGTGTTTTGGAGATGCTTTTGAAACTCGGTGACATCCTCATAGATTTTAGTATCATACTCAATCTCATCATCTTTTGCATCAAGGAGAAGTTTTGAGATGGCATTGAGTGACATCATAATATAGGTCAACTCAACAGGGTGAAGCTTTTGAAGTTTTATTCGCCTTATGATTCGCTCTAAATCATAGATATTTTTGAGATGTGTATCATAACTTTGAGATTTTTTCATCAGCTTCTCGGTAAGGTCATAGCGTGACTCCAAAATCTCTTGGTTAATAATGGGAGAGAGCAGACGCTCTTTTAGCAGACGTTTTCCAAACGCTGTAGAGGTCTTGTCGATAAGATTTAGCAGTGTCACCTCAGCACTGTCTCGTGAGATAACCCCCAACTGTTCTAGGGCATTGTTTCCCAAATAGAGATACCTTCCAGCCCCCAAAAAGAGAGGTCGGTTCATCTTGCTTATAATCGCCTCGTCATGCTCGATAATAAACTCAACCAAAATAGCCAAAGATTCCGTGGTATAGGGGTGACGCTCCAAATCAAGATACTCAATCGCCGAGAGAAAAGAGTTGATATCGTAGACCTTAGAGAAAAGCTCATTTTGGTAGTTTATCTTGGCACGTTTGGTGTTAAAAGAGGTGTGAAAGAGTCCGAGTTCCAGATAGCTACTTAGCCACTCTCTTTTCATATCTTTATGCTCCAGTGTGACAATAACTTCGGCTGTATTATAGGTCTGAAGCAGAGAGAACACCTCATCCAGTGCATAGGTTTTATCATCACGGGTTGAGTGCATCTCATTGACAATGGTTTTGCCCGTAGTGACATCAATCGCCGAGTAACCCACCGAGTAGATGCCTTGGTTCTCGTCAATAACCAAGGAGACGACATTGTTTTCAGACTTCTCTGTCTGATACTCAAAATTTGTCCCAGGAGAGATAATATTGGAGATGTAGCGTTGGATTTTGGGTGGTTCACCTTTTTGTTTAACGATGACAATGGTATATTTTTTTGCCCCAATAAGTCGAGCGATATAACGCTCAATTGAGACCGTAGGAACTCCTGCAAGAAGAGGATTTTTCATGGAGTTCTCAACAATGCTTTTGTTTTTTCGAGTAAGTTGAATGTTTAAAAACTCAGCAATCTCTTTGGCTTTCCCAATCTTTAGCTCATCATTGTTGACCTCATAGAGTTCAAAAAAACTACCAATCTCTATTAAAATAATGGTATCAGAGCCATACTTCTCTTCAAAATGACGCTGTAAATCAAAGTAAATCTCACTTAGGAGTTTACCTTTGCTATTTAATATATTGGTTGCTTCTTTCACCGATGACTGTCCTAGAGTTTAATGGACGTATTTTATCTTTTTGGTGGTTATAGCTAGATAAACAGAATATAATATAATCCAAAACCTGTAATCGCTGTTAAATAGATAGCAATGGTGGTCATCTTTGCCAAGTGTAGGTGCATCACTGAAAATTTCCCAGGAAGGTCACCCTTTTTCTCTGCTTTGACCGAGAGATAGATGAGCCTCGCCCAAAGCAGTACCGTACCTGTCGCAATGGTAATATGAAACGCCAAAAAACCAAAAATAAAGCTGTCTGAAATATCAGTATACTCTATATATTTTTTAATCCCCCCATCCAATCTCACCCCATACTCAAAAAAGAGAAGTACCAAAATAGTGACAATAAAAAGGGCAACCTGTGTGAGTTTATGTACCCGATAATTTTTTTTATAAGCAAAGTGGACACTTCCTGCCAAAAGAAAAGGAAGCAAGACCACAATAAGTGTTGTGATGTCCATAAAGAGTGGTGATTTTGTTCCTAAAAAACCTGTTTCAAACATGAGTTCTCCTAATAAAAATATTTTCTCTGATTATAGTCAAAATAGATAAAAGAGTATTGAAGAGAAAAATAGATATTATTCGCACAATAAATAGCAGGAGAGAAGAATGAAATTTGTGTCAATAATAATAGGTTCTAAAAGCGACTATGAGGTAATGAAAAACTGTGCAGATACCCTAGAGAAATTTGGAGTACCCTATGAGCTTATCATCTCATCAGCCCACAGAAGCCCAGAGCGAACCAAAACCTACATCAAAGAGGCAGAATCTAAAGGTGCGCAGGTCTTCATCGCAGCCGCAGGAATGGCAGCCCACCTAGCAGGTGCATTGGCAGCATCAACCACAAAACCAATCCTCGGTGTCCCTATGGAATCAGGCTCTCTAAAAGGAGAAGATGCCCTACTTAGTACCGTAATGATGCCCGCAGGAATGCCAGTAGGAACAGTAGCCATCGGCAAAGCAGGAGCCGTAAACTCAGCCTATCTAGCAATCCAAATCATGGC
>CAYVNI010000012.1:0-5467 GCA_964452815.1 uncultured Sulfurovum sp. | reverse complement strand
TAACCTGTGGGATGGAAAAGCAGGTGGGTGTATGGTTGAGGGGTTTTGTAAAAAGTATATTCTCTCGGTCTATGGCAATGAGAGTACAGCAATGGGGCTAAATGTGGAGAGGTTACAAGCATGGCTATAGAGTGACATAATGGGGCGATAAACCATTTTATGTTGTGATTCGCGATATTATTAGATAAAATACAATTAAGACAAATAAAAAAGAGAAGAACAGATGTACCAAAATGAACTAAAAGCACTAAAAAAAGCTGAACGATTTCGACAGCGACAGATTTTTGATGAGAATCTTATTGATTTTGCCTCCAATGACTATTTGGGGTTTTCCAATGATAAAAAACAGTTTAAAAAAGCGTTTGATTGGCTCAAAGATTTTGACACCCATGCCCCAAAAGCCAGTATGTTGGTCAATGGATATCATGAGATACATCAAGGGCTAGAGCGAACACTATGTTCTCTCAATGGGTTTGAAGAGGGGATTATTGTGGGGTCTGGGTTCTTGGCAAACATGGCACTTATCGAGTCATTGGTGCGTAAAAAAGATATGCTTTTTATCGACAAGGATTATCACGCCAGTGGTATGATGGCAACGGGTCTGCTGGGTGATAGAGTCGTGAAGTTTAAACACAATGATGCCAATGACCTAGAGGAGAAGCTAAAACAGCACAGTAATGGTCGTAGAATCATCGCCGTGGAAGGGGTCTACTCCATGTCAGGTGTGGTCTGTTCTCGTGAAATTTTTGAAGTGGCTGATAGACATGAGGCTCTTTTAATCGTGGATGAGGCACACAGTGCAGGAGTTTTAGGCAAGAAACTTTTGGGGGTATTTGAGTACCATAATATAGAACCAAAAGAGAATCATATCAAGATGGGAACATTGGGAAAAGCCTATGGAAGTTATGGGGCATATATACTCGCAAGTGGGCAGATTATTAGCTTTTTGGAGAACCGTGCCAAACCGATTATCTACTCGACAGCACCTTCTATTTTTGATACAGCATTGGCACTGGTCAATATCAGTAAAGTTGCCAACAATCCACAAAGCTTTAGCGATAAGATAAAAGAGCGTCAAGCCGTGGTCAAAGGGGTAACAGGCATTGAGATGCAATCGCTTATCTTGCCCATTCCCATTGAAGATAATGCCATGACCCAACGACTCCAACAGGCACTTATCTTAAAAGGCTATCTGGTTGGAGCGATTCGACAACCAACCGTGGATAAACCGATTTTAAGAGTGATTCCCCGTCTTGGTAGCTCAAAAAAGGCATTAAAGAAGCTACTCAATCACTTTTAGATATAATATTAACCAACAAAAATGAGGAATAAAACATAATGATTAATCAGTTAATTAAAGGTTCAATTATGCTGGTGATAATATTTATTATCGCCCTCTTTGCAGCATTTGTCTACGCCTATAATGAAATCAAACTTGACTTGGATAAAGTGGTCAACTACTCCCCTGCTACCTCCTCTGTAATTTTAGACCATCAAGGGAATAAAATCGCCAATATCATGTCAGGAAAGCACCGTCTCTATGCCAAGTTTGATGAGATGCCTGGTTATCTTATTGAGGCACTTATTGCCATTGAGGATACCCGATTTTTTGAACATTCTGGGGTTAATCCAGATGCGATTATCAGAGCAGCTGTGCGAAACTACGAAGCGGGAAGACGTGTAGAGGGGGGAAGTACGATTACGCAACAGCTTGTTAAAAAGATTCTTCTCTCTCCTAAAAAGAGCTACACCCGAAAGCTAAAAGAGGCGATACTCTCCATGAAAGTAGAGAACGCTTTGAGCAAAGAGGAGATACTCGAACGCTACCTCAATGAGATACCCTTTGGGAACAACTATATGGGAGTCAAGACAGCTGCGAATGGGTACTATCATAAAAATTTAGATGAACTTAGTCTAAAAGAGGCCGCCCTTTTGATTGGTCTGCCAAATGCCCCTTCACGGTTTAACCCTGTACGTCACTTAGACCGAGCCTTAAAACGTGCCAATACCATTTTGACACGAATGCGAACACTGGGGTGGATAGTCGAAGAGGAGTATTTAAAAGCAATAAAAGAGACCCCAACCATTCATCACAGTTCACTGACACAAAATATCGCTCCCTATATCACCGATGAGGTGGTAAGAAGATTGGTCAAAGATTTTCCTGATATCAAAAAGGGTGGATATACCATCTACACCACCATTGATATGAATCAGCAGAAGATTGCACGAAAAGCGTTGCGTTATGCCCATAAAAAGATTGTAAAAAAACGAAAAGAGTCACTTAAGACAACCACATTAAATGGGGCTATCTTAGCTGTTGATAATGAGACAGGAGATATCAAAGCGATGGTGGGTGGGGTTGACTATAAAAAATCTGCCTTTAACCGTGTAACCATGATGAACCGTCAACCTGGTTCAGCATTTAAACCTTTTCTCTATCAAGTAGCACTGGATTTAGGCTATAACCCAGCCACGGAGCTAACCGATGTGGCACGAACTTTTCAGTACTATAAAAATGGTAAACGTATGATTTGGCGACCTAAAAACTATGAGAGTGACTTTGTAGGGTTTATCAAACTTCGTGAAGCTCTC
Organism: uncultured Sulfurovum sp.; assembly: GCA_964452815.1. Classification (GTDB taxonomy): domain Bacteria; phylum Campylobacterota; class Campylobacteria; order Campylobacterales; family Sulfurovaceae; genus UBA1140. The sequence goes on along the minus strand of CAYVNI010000012.1, from coordinate 2,872 downwards.
GTTCACTCACGAAATCTTGCCACCATTAACCTTGTGACAGAAGTAGGAATTCAGCGTATATTTGAGAAGTTAAAACCTCTAAATATCCCCCATATCCCTCATGATATGTCTATTTCATTAGGAAATCTTGGGGTAACTCCTATTAAAATGGCACAGATATACTCTGCCTTTGCCAATGGAGGACACATGATAGAGCCTCGCCTTATCTCAAAGGTGACTTCTCGAAATGGTACGGTTATCTATGAAGCGAAAAATCAAGAGATTGCCGACTTTACCCTACCTGAACAAGCCTATCTAATGACCGATATCTTGCATGATATTGTCAAAAGAGGAACAGGACGAAATGCCCAAGTAGCAGGGATTGAACTGGTAGGAAAAACAGGAACTACCAACAAAAATGTGGATGCGTGGTTCTGTGGATACTCCCCCTCAACAGAGGTTATTATTTGGATTGGACGAGACAACAACAAACCGATAGGAAGGGGGGGGACAGGTGGTGCTACAGCAGCACCTGCTTTCTCCTATTTTTTCAAAGAGTTGTATAAGCTTTATCCAAATTTACCAAAAAAGTTTAAGATTCCAAAAGGAGTCTACAACAGTAAAAATGGGGTAGCCACAGAGCTATTTACAGAGATTTCTCCTCTACCAACACGTGAAGAGACCCCCACAGATGTGGAGTATCCTGACCTCTTTTAAGCGTAATATCTATTGACAAAGCTCTTCAAGTTTCTCTTGAACAGCTTTGACATGCTCTTTTACCCGAACCTTATCCCACCTATACGCCAAAGTTCCATCAGGGGCAATTAAAAAAGTGCTTCGTACCACCCCCATGTACTCTTTTCCATAGTTCTTTTTGAGTTGCCACACCCTAAAATCTTTACACAACGACTTCTCTTCATCAGCAAGTAGCGTAATGTTTAGCTCTTTTTTCTCAATAAAATTTCTATGCTTTTTAGGGCTATCAGGACTCACCCCCAAAACTATTGCACTTAATTTCGTAAAATTTGGCAATGCCTCTGTAAAGTCACACGCCTCGGTGGTACACCCTGGGGTATTATCTCGTGGATAAAAGTATATTACAGCCCATCGCCCTTTTATATCTCTAAAACATATCTCCTCTTCATCTTGGTTTGGTAAACAAAACGCAGGTATCGCATCTCCTATCTCTAACATATCTAATCCTTACAGTTTAATAATTTTTTTGGTAGTATACTAAATGAAGATGAAAACAGAAGCATTTATAATAAAAGAAGCGTTATTACAAGAGATAGAGGCTCTCCTGAGCTACAAACCCAAAGAGATAACCACCATCAACCCCAACTACTTGGAGTATCTGGAGGTGGAGGATTTAGAGTCCATCAAAAAATCATTACTTGAAAAGATGGGAAAAGTAAGCCAAGAGAATATCACTTGGCTGCAACAATTTAACAAAAAAAAGTATAAAAAATTATGAAAAAAATATTATTACCGACACTAACAACAGCATTCACCATAGCCATAGCACTTAATTTTAGTGCCTGTTCAGATACCTCTAACAATACCCCTAAATATCAAACCGTAAAAGATAAAGTTGAACTTAATATCTCCTTTGTAGATAAAAAATGGGACGGGAAAAAAGTCCCAAAAGATGAAGTTTGTTCAGACTACAATCCTAAAGGGGGAAATTCCCCTGCTTTAACCATCTCCAATCTACCTAAAAAAGTTAACTACCTCATACTCTCTTTTTCAGATGAGACATTTAAGGGCATGAGCAATGGTGGTCATGGAATAGTAGGTTATAAAGTCAAAGATACTAATTCTACGGTTACAATTCCCTCCATAAAAGGAGAGACATTCAGCCTACCTACAGGATTTAACTCGATTCGAAAACATCAAGGAGAGCAGTTTAAAAAGAAAAAAGGTGCTTATCTTCCACCATGTTCAGGTGGAAATGGAAATCTCTATGTGATTGAAGTAAAAGCGATAGAGAGACCATCTACCAAAGATGGCAATTATACACTTTGGGGGGATGCCAATATCAGCATAGGGGTGTATTAATACCTCTATTAGTATATATAGGGAAGAGAATAGCTTCTCTATAACCTAAAAAAAAGTATCAAATAGACAGCAATTGAAGAGAAAACTGTTGCCAAAATCAATAGAAAAACTCTCTTAACGGCACGTTCATGGTTGCTACTGTACATCCCTGGTAAAACCCTACGTTTATAGTCGGCTAATGAGATTTGAATCACACTGAACCATGTAATAATCGTCACAGCCGAGATGAATATCTGAAATACTAAAATATTAAACGCTACGGCTGAACTAAAAAAATTATTCTCTATTTTTGCCTCTGTGACACCATGAAGATAGATGCCATAGATAAAAAGTATCAGTCCAATAAAGGTCATCGAAAAGAGCATCTTCTGTGATGAAATATAAAAATCATAATTCTCTCTGATGGCAGAAAAGAGAGAAAACCCTACTAAAAAGGGTAGTGCTACTATAAAAACCATCACCGTATCCATATGAAAAAGTGCCTCTGTTCCTAAGAAACCATCTGCTGTAAAGAAATTAGCAAATAACGACATTTTTAATCTCTGTAAACTCTTCTAATGCCCACTTTGGTCCCTCTCTGCCTACACCTGAAAGCTTTGAACCTCCATAGGGTTGCACATCAAAACGCAGGGTTGGAATATCATTAATGACCACACCACCACACTCGGCATCCTCTATAAATCGTTGTGTGAGTCGTAAATCATTGGTAAAAATAGAGAACTGCAATCCATAAGGAGAATCATTCATCTTCTCTATCGCCTCCTCATAAGAGTCAACTTTTACAAGACTCACAATAGGAGCAAAGACCTCTTCACACACAATTTTCATATCATCC
>CAYVNI010000011.1:0-2606 GCA_964452815.1 uncultured Sulfurovum sp. | reverse complement strand
GCTAAGTTTTTATACTCTTCACCATCAGGAACAGTAACAACATGAAGCTCTGTTGCTGAAATTTTTCGTAACAATGCCTCTAAATGTAGAGTAGCGATGGTTGGATTCGTAACCACAACCACTTTGGTTGCGTAAGATAGTGTGGGTAAACTATCTATTGTAACATTATATTTAATACCTTGAGTATTGGTTAATTCAATAGGGATAATCATTATTTTTATAGCCTGTATGGATTTTTTAAGATAGATGATTTTATCTTAAATATACTTAATCAGACCTCATCAACCCCCACTCTAAAAGGCTAATTAACGATTATGACGCTTTTTTGATATAATTCTATTTTTTAACAAAGGATAATAATTAACATGGATTTTCAAATAGATAAAATGGACGGAAAAGCCCGAGCTTGTACCATAAAAACTGCTCACTCAACCATAGAAACACCTGTCTTTATGCCTGTAGGAACAGTTGGGGCAGTTAAAGCACTCGATGCCACTGACTTGGAGAGTTTTATCAACCCTGATATTATTTTAGGAAACACCTATCACCTCTATCTTCGTCCTGGAGATGAGACTATTAATAAACTGGGAAAACTCAACGGTTTTACTAAATATCCAAAAAGCTTTTTAACCGACAGTGGAGGATTCCAAGCATTTTCTCTCTCTGATAATGTTAAAATAGATGAAGGAGGAATCACATTTAGAAGCCATATTGATGGGAGTTCTCACTACTTTACCCCTAAAAAAGTACTTGATATTCAATATAATCTCGGCTCAGATATTATGATGATACTAGATGACCTCGTCGCCCTCCCAGCCACACAAGAGAGAATAAGGGCAAGTATAGAGAGAACTACCCGTTGGGCAGAGGAGTCTATAACGTATCATCGTGCTAACCAAAAAAAGGGAAAGGCTTTAGAACAGAATATTTTTGCCATTATACAAGGGGGAACAGACCGAGTATTTCGAGAAAAATCTGCCAAAGAGTTGTGTGCATTGGACTATGATGGATTTGCCATTGGTGGACTCTCTGTGGGTGAGAGTAACAAGGATATGTATGAGACCGTAGAGTGGACTACGCAGTTTATGCCAAAAGATAAACCCAGATATTTAATGGGTGTAGGAACACCTGAAGATTTGGTTGAAAATGTATCACGAGGAATCGATATGTTTGACTGTGTTATGCCAACTCGAAATGCTAGAAATGGCACACTCTTTACCTCATATGGAAAGGTAAATATCAAAGCAGCACGATTTAAAGAGGATAACAGACCACTCGATAGTGAGTGTGGTTGTATGGTCTGTCAAACCTACTCCAGAGCCTATCTATGCCATCTCTATCGTACCAGAGAGATTACCTACTTTAGACTTGGAACCATTCATAACTTATACTACTATCTAAATCTTATGTCTCAAATGCGAGAAGCGATTTTGGATAATAGCTTTGAAACTTTTAAAGCAGAGTTTTACCGTAAAAGAGAGAGTTGATTCATCTCCTATTCGGATGATAATACTTCTAATTGTAATACTTCTAATGTTTCTATTTTAGGAGTATACTCTTTTAAAAAAATTGCAAAATCTTTTATGGTTTTACAGCCACTCATAATGGCAATATCTATCATTCTATTATTATTGTTACTGTTTTTTTCATTCATCTTATTTGACCCCCCAGTCTTTAAATGAAAATTTTACCAAGCAATAGAGGATAACAACTTAATTTAAAAAAAAAATAACGAAATTTGATAAACTTCACTACCAATTTAAATATTTTTAATTATATTTCATGCAACTTTAAGTATTAACTCACAATCTTTATTGTAAAAGAGTGTTTTTTAAACAGCAACGATTCCAATCTGAGGATTATACTCTTTTATAAATTTTGCAAGATTGCCTACCGTTTTACATCCAAATTATTTGAACTCTTATCAAGAGAATATAAAAAACAATAAAGAGTAATCTATCGTAATTGATGGGATATTTCAGCAATTAATGCATCTAGTTCCTCTCTGTTTTTAAAAATAAAAGAGTATTTTTCCTCTTCATTTATCACCACAAAAAGTCCATACCCTACTATCTCAACTCGCCCTTTTGACTCCGTATCTATCCACTCCATACTCATCTCTGTGGTCTCATCTTCATACCCTGTTTTTACCACCGCCGCGGGGTAGAGTTGCTTAATATCTTTGAGTGTAAATGTTTTATCTTCAATTGTTAATTTTTTCATAAAAGGATTATAGTATAATTTTGCCACTAATATATAAGGAGTGTTAAAACTATGACACTAAATCAACAGATAAAATCAGATATTAAAGATGCAATGCGAAACAAACAAAAAGAGAGACGCGATACACTTAGAAACATTCAAGCTGTAGTTAAACAGATAGAGGTGGATGAGAGACGAGAGGTAACTGATACTGACATGGAGGCTATTTTGGTAAAATATGCCAAACAGCGTGAAGATGCTATGGCTCAATTTAAAGAGGCAGGACGTGATGACCTTGTGGAAAAAGAGGAGGCTGAATTGGTTATTATCAAAGCCTATCTACCAGAGCAACTTGATGACAATGAATTGGAAACGATAATAAAAGAGATAGTCGCCTCAATAGG
>CAYVNI010000010.1:0-1803 GCA_964452815.1 uncultured Sulfurovum sp. | reverse complement strand
TTAAACAAGTCATGTCAGGCTGTCTGGATATGTAAGAGAATTTGCTAATTTTACGGTCTACAATTTTGAAGTTATGAGCTTGCTTGTTTACGGGATTTTATCAGAGAATACAGTCAATTTGAATCACATAGCGGAATCTCTGCCATATTGGGCTAAGAATGGCAGTTTATATAAAAGATTTATTCGATTTTTTGATAAGAAGATGGATTTAAGAGGAGTGGGATTGTTTTTACTAAAAAGATTTTTGTTTTTGTTATTTCAGGTCTTAAAAAAGAAGATCAAGCTTTATTTGATAATAGATCGACATGAGTGGCATTACGGAAAGAAAGTTAACAATTTATTAACGGTGATGATTTATGAACCCAGTTTGAATATTGGGTTGCCGATACAGGCAATAGATTTAAATATTAAGGGGAATTCATCATTTTTTGAGAGGGAATTATTATTGGAAGAGATTTATAAAGTTTTAAGGGAGTCTTTAGAAAAAGATTTGATAGAAGTAGAGGTATTAGGAGACAGAGAATTTTTAGGAGAGGAGTGGGAGGATTATTTAGGAAAGAAGTTTGGATCTTATACATTGAGGGTAAGGAAGGATTATAGAGTAGTAGGAGAGAGGACGGTAGGGGATATATTTGAAGAGATGGTTAGTGGAGAGGTGAGGGAGATCAGGAGAGATGGTTGGCGAGTAGTGATTAAGAGGCTGGAAGGTAGTAATGATAGGAGAGATGAGTGTTTAGCGTTAGTGACATTAGATATGGAGAGTGAAGCAGAGGAGGTAATAGAGAGGTATAGGGATAGGTGGCGGACAGAGAGGATGTATTTCAATATGGATAGTAATGGATTCAGGATAAGCAAGATGCATTTTAGGGATAGTAGCAAGTTAGAGATGTTGTTTTATGTAATGGCAATATGTTATTATTTATCGGAGGTAGTGGGGAAAGTTAAAGAGAAGATAGGAGATGAGAGCAGGAAAAGTGTATTTTTGAAGGGGCTAAGGAAGTTGAAGAGGATATTGAGAGGGATACTAGTGAGAGAGGTAGAAAAGATTTGGGATATATTGTTGGAATATGAGAGAAGGTTAAGGAATGACTTAATTTTTGCGCTCGTCGTAAAAGGTGTCCAGTAGTATGTTATTGTCCTAAAAGAGAAAGTTCCTTTTATTGAATTTTTTATTAGAATTTTACTTTTTTTAAAATCTCCATGCATAAATAAAAAACTATTATATAACAGTTCAGTTGAATATGATCTAAAATATGCTTTATATGATATAATTTTAGCGCTATCTGCTGTTTATGTAATATGTACGGTTTTTTCTTGTTTGTTTTTTAACATAAATTTTAATAAATTATTATCTATAATCGAAAATCCCGTTCTAATTTATATAGATATATTAATGAAATCATATTTCTCTTTAGTTATATTTTTTTCTATACTCTCGGTCTTATTGATATTGTTTAGAAAGAAAAATATTATAAAATTATCATTTTTAGCTTCCTTGCAATATGCTAGATGGTATTCAACTTTTATACTTATAGTTTTAACCATATTTTATATAGTTTATATTAGAGCCATTATTTTTCTAAAATCGCCAAAAGAAATTATTCAAAAACATTTATTTTTAAGCTGGATAATTTTGGTTTTGTTTGTTTGCATGACTTTTAGATGTTGTATATTTCCAGTAGCTGAATTTTTAGAACTTTGCAAAAAGCGTTTGATTTCTATTGGTTTAATATTGTTGGTATTTTTTATAGCTACTTCTATTAATTTCACTTCTCGTATGTTGCCTTCTCCCCGAATAAATGA
>CAYVNI010000009.1:0-4096 GCA_964452815.1 uncultured Sulfurovum sp. | reverse complement strand
ACATCAAACGACCTGTACCCATCTCGTTTGGTGGTTTTTCTCTTCTTTTGACTGGGTGTATAGCTACTCTTTTTTTTACCAAAGGCACCATCTATTTTTTTCTTTTTATCCACTGTTTTTCTGGCTCCCCGTTGAGCCTTTTCCACTTTTGGAACATACCCTTCGACCAACTCTCTTTCTATCATCTTACCCATAAGTCGCTCCACATCTTTTAGAGCCACCTCCTCTTTGGGTGAGACCAAGGTAATGGCAAGACCACTCTTTCCTGCCCGACCCGTTCGCCCAATACGGTGGATATAATCCCCAGTTACATGAGGGATATCATAGTTGATTACCACAGGAAGAGTAGGAATATCTAGCCCCCTCGCCGCAATATCAGTAGCTACAAGTACACGAATCCTACCCTCTTTAAAATCAGCTAAAGCACGAGTACGAACCCCAGAACTTTTCCCTCCATGAATCACAGAGGTTTTTAATCCACTTAGGTTTAGCTCTCTAAACACCTCATCAGCCACCTCTTTTTTTCGCACAAATACCAAAACTTGTTGATAGTTTCGGGAGCCAATTAGATAAGAGAGCAGTTCACTTTTTAGTTCAACTATCACAGGACAAACCACCTGTTTTACCATGATAGCAGAGCTTCCCATACTGTCTACCTCGATAAGTTTTGGTTTATACAATATTTTTTCTGCTAATCGTTTCACTGAACCTGATAGTGTTGCAGAGATAAGTACATTTTGTCGTTTAGAAGGAAGATGTGCTAAAATCTTCGTTACCTCATGTACAAACCCCATATCCAAAATCGTATCTGCTTCATCTAAAACAAGATATCGAACAGTATCTAGAGTAATATTTTTTTGTCCCATATGTTCCAAAAAACGCCCCGAGGTGGTCACAATAATATCAATACCCCCTTTTAATCTATTGGATTGTGATGTCATATTAGCCCCACCATAAAGCACTACTGATTTTAAAGGAAGATATTTTGCATAGGCTTCAACACTTGCATGAACCTGTTGGGCTAACTCTCGTGTGGGTACAATAATAACAGCTTTGAGATGATGTTTTCCCTCTTGAAAATCTTTGGCTATCTCTTGGAGTATTGGCACAACAAACCCTGCCGTCTTTCCTGTACCTGTCTGAGCCCCTGCCATAATATCTTTTCCACTAAACATCACAGGGATGAGAGCTTTTTGTATTGGGGTAGCGGAGTTATACCCTTTGTCTTGTAGTGCGTTGATAATTTCAGAAGATAATCCTAGATGGGTAAATGACATGGTGAACTCTCTATTTTTTTTCTTATTATACTCAAAAGCTGTGACAGGGTTGGTGAATTGTACTTATAACAGCAATTCTAACTTAGAATTACTGTGCTTATAAACACGAGATAAAGCTTAACTATAGTAAAAATCTATATCGTCATAGAGAAAATACGTCCTTCAGGTTTGGCTTTGGCGAGTCGGAGGTCAAATGCCATACAGACGTTTCTTACAAACATTCTACTGTCCTCTTTAACCACCAATCTATTTTTATAAACTTCTATTAGATTATCATCTTTCATCTCTTGGAGTCGCTCTAGTATCTCATCTATATCGGCTAGTTTCATGCTCTCATCTTCCCATGAGGTCTCTAGGTTACACATGAGATTTAAAATATGCTTTCGTACCAGTAAATCTTCATCTGTTAGTAGATGACCTCTAAATACAGGTAGTTTGCCCTCATTTACTCGTGCCACATAATCCTCTACCCGTTTCTCATTTTGAGCAAAGCTATACCATGAATCAGAGATAGAGGACATACCTAGACCTATCATAAGGTGTGTTTTTCCTGCTGTGTATCCCATGAAGTTTCTATGAAGCTTTTTATTTTTCATCGCTTTATAGAGGCTGTCTGTTGGTAAAGAGAAGTGATCCATCCCTATCTCTTCATATCCTGCTTCAAAGAAGAGTTTTTTACCAAGCTCATAAAGTTCACGCTTGTACTCATCTTTTGGGAGGTCATTTTCGTCAAATCCTCGTTGCCCTACCCCTTTTATCCAAGGTACATGAGCGTAGCTATAGTAGGCGATTCTATCGGGTCTTAGTTTTACGGTATTGGCAATGGTGGTTTTGATGTTCTCTTTGTTTTGATGAGGCAGACCAAAGATGATGTCATGAGAGATAGAGCCGTAGCCTATTTTGGTAGAGAGTCCATGAATTCTCTGTACTGTCTCAAAGGTCTGTATACGGTTAATCGCTTTTTGTACGGTTGGGTCATAGTCTTGAATCCCAAAGCTGGTACGGGTAAAGCCCAAATCAAAAAGGGTTTGAAGCTGATGCTCGGTGGTCTCATTTGGGTGTGCTTCAAAAGAGAAGTCATAGACATCACACTTGGTAGCATACTCTAAGATACCATCTATCATTCTTTTGAGGTTTTCAGAAGAGAAAAAAGTAGGTGTTCCTCCTCCTAGGTGAATCTCTCGTATTCTGGGTTTATCTTCCAAAACATCTATATAGAGCTTCCACTCTTTTAATACGGTGTCAATATATGTATCCTCAATAGAGTGATTTTTAGTAATATGTTTATGACACGCACAAAAAGTACATAGACTCTCGCAATAAGGCATATGGATATAGAGGCTAATCCCCTCTTCTGTATTGCTTTCATTAAAAGAACGCTTGACAGTATCTTCCCAATCACTCTCTGTTATTCCCTCTTTATTCCAAAATGGTACGGTAGGATAAGAGGTATATCTAGGTCCTTGAATATTATACTTTTGAATTAACGCTGTGTGTTGTAAATGTGGCATGATTATCCTTAAAAATGTTAGAAGAATTGTAGCAGATTATAAAGAGATATTAGATTATCTCTTTGTATTTGTTTTAATATAAAGATAGCCTGTATCCTCACCTATCATGATTTTTCCAATAATATTCCAATTTCCCTCACGGGTTATCTCGCCCATAGAGGTGTAAACATTATTTTCAAATTTAAAATCATTAAGATTGATATCGTACATATCTTCAATCGCTCGGGTCAACTGAAAAGATACATTGGCATCTTTTACAACAGCTTGACTCTCTCTCTCTTTAATAGAGATAGAGAGGCTATTTTTACCAGTTATTAGCATATTTTGATTGGTACTTTTTTTCTCCAAAGAGCGTTGACCATATAGAACATCTGAAAAATTCATCCCAACAGTTCTACCATTTATTGTCACTTCTGTGGTGTAACGGCTATTAAACTTTGCATTGGAGAGGTACATCTGATTGTAGTTATCATCAACATCTTGATAAGAGGACATAAAGCTTTTATCCTCATACACGGGTGTATTGACAGCACTTTTTACCGTCCAAATTATCATGGAGAATGTACCTCCAAAGATAGCAAAGAAGAAAAGTAACCACAGATGGTACTTCTGAATCCCTTTTTTAGCACTTTTCATCTATTTTTTCCTTGATTTTAAAATGGCATAGGTGTAGACCAACAGACCACCAATCACGATAAAGTACATAAACACTTTCCAAATAGCAGAAAAAGTTGTTCCTCCACTACCGATACTAGACTCTAACTTTAAGCCTTTGCTCTCTGCTATGGAGTCTGTAATCGCTGCATATCCATTTAGTAATCCTGCTGACATCTTTGCATAGATAGAGTTTTTGTCTTTTGAAGCTAAAACAGGGATGATATTATCATCAAGAATATCATCTCTATTTAATGCTCCCTCTAACTCACGGCTATAGAGGATATTGATGTGTGTATCTTCAACTGAAACCGTCAAAAGCACAAATGGGTCTTTTAAATCTTTGGTAATATTGCTTTCAAAACTTTTTATAAATGCAATTTTGCTTTTGGTATCATCATGAAATCTATTTCCATAACGCTCTACTGCATAAATATAGACGTTAACGCCTGTTTTTACAAAAAGTTCACTACCCATGGTATCTATTTTTTCAATAGCTCGTGGGTCAATACTCTTTTTTCCTTCCAAAATAAACTTAGAATTAATATTGATTTTTTGGGGAATACTCTGATTTATCTCAGCTGTTATGTAAGATGTTTGGGTAAGTAGGAGTGCAAAAAGCACTCCTGTTTTTTTTAAAAAACTTTTCATCTA
>CAYVNI010000008.1:0-7503 GCA_964452815.1 uncultured Sulfurovum sp. | reverse complement strand
CTGTACCTTACTATTTTTTTTCATAATATCCTCCTAAGTAGTTGACCAATATTATATTCATTTGGAATCGGCGACTTTAGTCCCGAACAAGGCGAGGCTAAAGCCATCGACTCCAAATTTTTTGAAATTAATTTTGGATAGGTACTTATATATTTTAATATCAAACCCCTCTTTTCCCAAAAACCACAACAGCAGTCTTCCACACAATCTTAAACTCAAGCCAAATTGACCAATTTTCAATATAGTCCAAATCATATCCCAATTTTTGTTGAGCATCAAAAATATTTCTTCCATAAGGGTAAGAGACTTGTGCTAGTCCTGTTATCCCTGGTTTAACAAAATGCCTCTGTTTATATTTTGGAATAATTTTTTCATACTTATTAGCCAGTATATCCCACTCTGCTCTTGGACCAATAAGATGCATATCCCCTTTAATAACATTCCATAGTTGTGGCAGTTCATCAATTCTCATTTTACGCATTATTCTACCAAAAGGAAAAATCCTAGGATCGTCATCCTCTGTATAGGGGTTCAATTCCATATTCTCATGCATACTTCTAAATTTATAACAGGTAAAATTTTCTCCGTTGAGTCCTACTCTTGATTGTTTAAATAGAATAGAACCCGAAGACTCTTTTGTGATACGATAAATAGTATATAAAATGACAGGTGAAGTTGAAATAAGAAGCAAACTACTTAAAGTAAGGTCTATCACTCTTTTTTGAAAAAACATAAACCATGAATACCCTTTTTGGGTTCTACTTTGGGTTCGACTATATTGGTTTAAATATTTACGCTCACTTTTCACAATAACCCTCCTATCTTTTTGAGCATTGTACCATAATTAACATTATTAAATACTTACTAGTTTTAATTAATAATTGAGATTATGTTATATTATATTATTAAATATATGGGTGGTGAGAAATTCTCTGTAAAAAATGTTAAAAAACCCTAAGCTTTATACTCTAAAATAGTTTTGACTGTACCAATTGAACAGAAGAAAAGGGCATCGAAAATAGGGTTTAACTTGGTAATGTTGTTATCTATAATATCAAATGCTTTAAAATCAAACCCCTCTCCATCCTCTCTTCGTGATGGGCGTACAGAAAATATGATGGGGCTTAGGGTTCGGATGAGGTTTAGGGTACGTTTATGGTTTTTACTATCTTTTTTTGGCAAGAAATTTCCATTTTCATGTTTCTCTTTTCTCATTGTCTCAATAAACTGAACTTTGTCATTAAAGATGACTTTTCCCCAACGGATGGTTCCTAAATCAAAGAGAAAGTCTTGATGACGGCTACAGAGTGGATGTGCTGATGAAGCCCGTAGAGACTCAATAAGCTGTAGAAAAAAATTAAGACCTCCAAAGTTATTGGCACAGGTGAGTAGAAGTTTATGATAATGAAGTTTCTCTTCATCGCTTAAGTTGTGAAAGTCACACATGAAAGTCCTTGGTGTTAAAAGTGAAGAATTATACTCTATCATAATAAAAGTTGGTGTATTATCTTAAATGAAAGATATCGTTTCATATCGTACCAACTGATAAAAAAATTAAAAAAATAATCAGAAGTGGTGACATTTTATTCGAATTGTTGTATAATTCGTTTAACCTGAGTGGTTCGACTACTGTTTTATGTGGTCCAACATTATCTATAGAGGGACATGTGGTTAATTGGTGTGTGGGTGATTTCGTTTGAGCTACTAATACTAGTGAGAGACTGCCTCCTAAAGATTACTCTCTCCTTCACCGTTGGCTTTTTAGGGCCGGCTCTATGCAGAACGGCCACCTGGGGTATTTTGACTGACAACTTTTTTAAATAAACTTTCTTGCAACACAAAAAACATCAAAAATAAACTTATCATCAATACTGTAGGCTATTCTAAAATTTAATAGTGTATAATATCGAAAATTATAGTTTTAAATGTGGAGAGATATCAAGTGAATGTATTAATAATTGGTGCAGGTGGACGTGAGTATTCAATCGGAATGGCACTTAAAAAAGATGAAAAAGTAGAGAAGATATATTTTGCTCCAGGCAATGGTGCAACTGATATGTTGGGTGAAAATTTGGCAATATCTGACTTTGGTGAGTTGGCTGATTTTTGTGAGGAAAATGGTGTTGAGCTTACGATAGTCGGACCAGAAGCCCCTTTGGTGGATGGGATTGTGGATCTGTTTGAAGAGCGTGGGTTAACTATCTTTGGACCTTCAGCTCAAGCAGCACAGTTAGAGGGTTCTAAGATTTTTATGAAGAACTTCTTGGCACGTCATAATGTTCCTACAGCTAAATACATTGAGACTGATTCGCTTGAAGAGGCTTATAAATTTATTAACAGTTTAGCCGTGCCAATCGTGGTAAAAGCAGATGGTCTTTGTGGTGGTAAAGGGGTGATTATTGCCCAGAGTCATGATGAGGCAAAAGAGGCAGCAGGAGAGATGTTGTCAGGAAACTCATTTGGTGATGCAGGAACTTCTATTGTGGTAGAGGAGTTTTTGGATGGGTATGAACTTTCGGTATTTGCTATCTGTGATGGTGAGGATTATGTGGTGCTTCCTGCTGCACAAGACCATAAGAGATTGCTTAACAATGATGAGGGACCAAACACAGGTGGAATGGGTGCGTATGCTCCGACTCCTTTGGTCAATGATGAGATTTATGCAAAACTTGATGAACGGGTTATTATTCCAACATTAGAAGGGATGAAAAGTGAAGGTATGCCATTTAAAGGGGTACTGTTTATTGGGGTAATGGTGGTTGATGGTGAGCCTATTATCTTGGAGTACAACGTTCGTTTTGGTGACCCTGAGTGTGAAGAGATTATGCCTCTGCTTAAATCATCGGCTTTGGATTTGTTCTATAAAGGGGCAACCAATGATTTAAAAAACTTAGAGGTTGAGTTTCATGATAAATTTGCTGTTGGTGTGGTCATGGCATCAAAAGATTACCCTTATAAGAGTTCTGTTCCTGCTGAGATAATTGTAGATGATATTTATCATGATGAGTTGGATGGCAATGCACATATCTCTTATGCAGGAGTGACACGTGAAGAGGATGGGAAACTCTATGCCACTGGTGGACGTGTGCTGGTCTGTGTGGGGTTAGGTGATAGTATTTCAGAGGCACAAAAAAGGGCTTATCTTTTGGTAGGTCAGGTACATTTTGCAGGTAAACACTCGCGTACTGACATCGCCTATCAAGCACTCTAGGAGCAAACATGAATCAAGAAGAGTTAAGAACTCATCAGGTTGTATCGACAGGAAAACGCCTTAGTGCCTTTATGATTGATGATATTGTGGTGACACTGCTTCTTTTTATTATCTTTTTTGAACAACTTATGGCAATAGATATGCAAGACCCTTTGGGATTGGTTGGATTTTTGCAAGTCAATGGTATCTATTTTATTCTATTAAGATTTTTTTATCATACCTATTTCATATGGCAGAGTGGGCAAACACTGGGTAAAAGATTGGTTAAAATTCGTGTGGTAGAGATGCAGAGCGGTCAAATACCCTCATTTCAAGTGGCAGTGTTGCGTTCAGGTTTTAGAGTAGTGAGTGAGAGTATCTTCTATTTAGGTTATATTGTTGCCTATTTTACCCCATTGGTTCAGACACTTCATGATAAGTTATCAAATACCGTTGTTGTGGATGCGTAGTTTAGTAGTATATTTTCTGCTATCTGTTACGCTTTTAACTGCAAAAGAGATTATTGAGGTTTTTGCCAAACACGTTAATGCCAATGGTGGGGACTTTGTCGCTGATGAAGAGGTGGTTATTCTCTATAATGGAGCGATGATTAAATCTGATTATGCCCATTATGACAAAAACGCTTCTCTCTTGACACTAAAAGGTCATGTAGAGATGCTTGGTATGGATGATAATCGAGTGGCGAGTAACAAGCTTGTGATTGACACCTCTAAAAAGTCGGTTAAGTTCAAAAAACTCTTTTTAGCAGGAGAAGATGACTTATGGATAGACTCCTTAGAGGGGAATAAAAAAGGGGAGGATTACATCTTATACCAAAGTAAAATCTCCTCTTGTAATGTGGAAAATCCTGATTGGACAATTGAGTTTAATCGTGCTCATTATCATGATGATATGAAATATGTGACCATGAAAGATGCCAAGTTGCGTTTTTTTGATACTACGATTTTTTATTTCCCCTATTTAGCATTTCCTACCAACAATAAGCGTACTACAGGAATTTTACCTCCACGTTTTGGTTCTCCTGACTTGGAGGGCTTTCTCTATGAACAGCCATTTTTCTATGCACCAACAAACAGTTTTGATGTGGAGTTAAACCCACAAGTTAGAACCAATAGGGGTACAGGGCTTCATGTCACCACACGTTTTGTGGACTCCAATCACTCCAATGGCTATTTTAGAACAGGTTATTTTCAAAATATAGACTCCTATGTCAATGATTATAATGTGAATCAAGAGCATTGGGGAGCAGAGCTTTTTTATCAATCAACAGATGTTTTAACTGACAGTATCAAGCCTGATGGATATGATAGTGGACTCTATGTGAACATGACACATCTTAATGACAGAGAGTATCTAAATCTACAAAAGAATTCAGCATCATCCCATCTAAAATCAAACTTAATTGAGTCACGTGTTAACGCTTTTATGTATGATGAAAAAGATTATTTTGGACTCTATGGACGGTATAATATAGATACAAGTAAGAGAGAGAATCATCGTACCTTACAGGAGTTTCCCTCTCTACAATATCACAAGTATCTAACCAAACTGCCTCTGGATGGTCTGTTCTATTTAATAGATGCACGATGGCGTAATTATATTAGAAAAACAGGTAGTCAAGCATCTCAAACAGAGATAGATATCCCTCTGACCTATTTTAACTCATTTTTTAATAACTATTTGGATGTCTCTTTTTCTGAAAATATCTATCTTAGCCATATTGACTTTAGAACGCTAGAAGAGAATGCTGATAATTATCAATATTATAGAAACTATCATACCCTTGAACTCTCTAGTGATTTGGTTAAAAAGTATGATAAGGGTAACAGTGTTCATACCCTTCACCCCTCAATTACCTATGTACGACCAAGTATCGAGTATGAGTCTCTCTCTTATAAAAAGTTAGCAGAGGAACAACAGGAGCTATTCACCACCCAAACAGAAGAGGAACAGCTCTCTTTTGGCTTAGACCAGTATCTGTATAATGGTAATCTTGATATGAATTTTTTTCAAAAAATGAGTTTTACTTCCTATCCCAATCGAGAAGAGTCCACAGGAGATTTAATTCATGAACTGGGCTACAACAAGGATGGGTTAAACCTCTATAGCAATATTACCTATGCGTGGAATGAGAAGCAAATACGTTCACTAACTTCGTCTCTTAGATATAATCAAACCAACTATGATATAATGTTAACACATTTTTATAATTATGATTTTTTATTTGATAGTAAGAAAACAAGCTTTATAAATGTTGGGACAGTGTATCGTTATAGTAGTAAAAACCGTTGGTTTTTTGATATAGATTATGATTTAGAACAAGGTTTTAACCATCAATGGAAGTTAGGTTGGGCACACAAGCAGAAGTGTTGGGATGCAAAAATATCTGTAGGTCAAGAGGTGATTCCAAATCGAGAAGACTCTTTTAAAAACAGCTCCCTTTATGTTGAACTCAATTTTCATCCATTTGGTGGTATAAAACAAAATTATGAACAAGATTTTTCTACAGAAGGTGTAAAATAGATGAAAACAGAGGCAAAAGTAGGACTTTTTATAACGCTATCATTGGTTTTTCTTTTTGGACTACTCTCTCAGCTTAGTAGCTTTGATAACTTTTTTAAAAAGTCTTACCCTGTTATGGCAAAAATAGATGACGGATTGGGTTTAAAAAACAGAGCAAAAGTAAAATTTAAAGGGGTAAATATTGGATATGTAGAGAGTGTAACCCTCCAAGGGAATGATGTCATCTCCAATTTACTGATTGATGAGGGAGTTAAAATTCCCTCTGACTCCATTATATCGGTCTCTCAAGACTCACTACTTGGGGGTAAGTTTTTGGATATTAAACCAGGGATATCCACTGAAATATTGACACCGAATATGATTCTCTCCAAAGAGACAAAACAGTCAAGTATTGCCGATGCTTCGACAGCAGCAGATGAAGCATTTCAAGAGATAAAGTTTTTGGTAAAAGAGATACGGGTGATGCTCTCTGAGGGTGGTAAAGATGATATTCAAAGCTCTTTGGCAAATATACGAGAGTTCACAACACTCCTCTCCTCAATTAGTAAAGAGGATAATCGAACCATTCATGAGATTATTACGGGCTTTAAAACCACACTTCTCAATGTGGATGCTACGGTTTTAAAATTTGGAGCGATGAGTGATGATATTACAAAAACGTCACAAGGGTTTTTGACCATGAGTGAAGATATCTCAAAAACGGCCAAAGATTATTCAGCAATTAGTGCTGATATTAGTAGAACAACAAGAGATTTTAGTCAAACAGCCAAAGACTACTCTCTACTTGCCAATAATTTTAACAAAGATTTACCTGCCATTATGGCTGAGATTAAATCCATTACGGAGTATCTTAACCGTATCGGTGCGACATTGGATAAAAAGCTTCCTCCTGCTATGGATAAGTTTGTAGAACTAGAGGATAATTTAAACAATACCATTGTTCAAAAAGATAGTAGTCTCAATAAAGCACTCACTTCTGTTGATGGGTTCTTCACAGAGGGAACAGAGACCATGGAAAAAATAGATAAGTATCTTGATAATATGGTCAAGAGTGAACTTCATGTAGAGATGCGTTCTGATGAGGTGTATGATGCAGGGGGCTACTCCAAGTCAAAAATCAATGTGGCACTTAAACCTGACCAGACACGATACTATATGATTGGGTTAACCTCTGGTCCTGACTTTTCATATGATGAAAGCTATGAAAAGGGATATGAAGGAAACAAGGTACACCAAAGTGGTCAATATCTTCTCTCTGCTCAATATGGTAAACGTTTTGATGATATGCTCTTTCGTGTCGGTCTAATCGAAGGGCAAGGTGGTTTTGGGTTTGACTACTATGCTAAAAATGATAGGTTGAAGTTTAGTTCAAACCTCTATGATTTTAATGCAATTAACGATGTCAGAGGAGATAATCCCAATCTGACAGCAACGGTTAGATATCAGTTTTTTAAACATATCAATGCCTATGTTAGTGGAAATAACATCTTAAACAAAAGTGCAAACTCCATCTCCTTTGGGGTAGGGGTAAGTTTTGTGGATAATGACCTCAAATCTCTTTTGGGTTCGGCTGCTTCGGCTGCCAATTAGTAACAGGAAAGTATGATGAAGAAAATAGAAGAGAAATGTGCTATCTTCAAAGACAGAGAAGATGCGTGTAACTCTTTGATTGAAATTTTACCAAAACATATTCTTAAACCTGAAGAGACCGTGGTGCTTGGAATCAGTGAGGGGGGTACTTATTTTGCAGATAAGATAGCCCAAGCCTT
>CAYVNI010000007.1:0-1761 GCA_964452815.1 uncultured Sulfurovum sp. | reverse complement strand
GAAAGTTATCCGAGATGATACAATAATTGTAGATAGAGACATAAATGCAGCAAGAGGAATTTTGCTAAAACAACTAAATAAGGCAGCTTGAGCCTTATACATGACCATATTCTTGCGAATGTGGCGTATTAAATCAAGAGTGGAGCTTTAAATATCATCAAAACTATGTAGCAATTATCACCCTTACTACTATTAAAGGCTATAGAGACTTGGTCTACACAGCCAATGACAAAAATTTTAAATCCTACATTGGATTGGGTTCAGATACAATAAAAGGAGAGTGGGTTACCATCACACGTAATCTCAAAGAGGATTTACGCCGACAAGACCCGACCAATAAAATTGTGGCTATCAATGGATTTGCTATTAGAGGAGACGGTAGGGTATCTAATGTTCATATGTTAAAAGTAATCAAACGCTCTATTGTTAGAAGTTTTTATCAAACCATACAAGAGGCTCTGCTTTACCTGAGAAATAAAAACTTTATTCATGACTCTATCGCCAAAAAAGAGGTTAAAACAGTACATATAAACTCATCTGCTGATAATAAAAGTGTTCCAACCATCACACTAATTAATGGTAATACAATATATCTTAATCTGGGGAAAAAGTTTATAGACCCAGGGGTGATTGCAAAGGATAGCAATGGTGAGCCACTTGATGTTGAGCTTATTGGTGATATCAATACAAGTGCCGTAAATAGCTACCCACTACACTACTTAGCCATTGACAAAAATGGAAATGCTACCTCTGTGACTAGAATGGTAGTAGTATTATCAAAAGATACAGAAGGGGTAAAGGTTAACAGTAGAAAAGAGAGCAAAACAGAAGATATTAATAGCAGTAAAAAAATAGATGAAAGTAAAAATGAAGAAAAAAAAGAACTTATAGAAAAAGAGTTACTAGAAGAGCTATATCAAAGAGAGATGGAGATAGAGGGAGTCGTCAATGAAGATAAAAAAAATGAAGAGTCTAACACACAAAAGGCAATTGATAACATCTTTCAAAATGCAGAGGGAGATACACATGAGGAGAAGCTTCAAAATATTGCAATACAATTAGAGGAGTTAATGGATAAAAATAAGTAGAAATATCTGACAAGGGAGTGTAAATGGCGTAAAAGGGGACTCTTTAAATTCTCGTCGGATTTACCTATAGTATATGGAAAAGTTTAATTAATTTTCCATATTTTTTAAAAATTTAAAGTATAATTCCCTATGCAAAATATCAATAAAAGTTTCTATATAATCACATCTCTTATATTGGGTCTATCTCTAATAAATCTATGGCACTATATATTTTTAAAAAAAGATACATCTATAGAATCTGTTGTAGAGTTAACTAATATAAACTCCCCCTGTTTTAGTGTGGCATGGCATGAGGAGAGACTTAGAGATGGTAAGAGTCTAAAATACTCCCCATATCCAGAGATGCCAACAGCTGATAGATTGAGTTTTATATATGGAGAAGAGCATGAGTAGTCCCTTTATTCGATTTTTGCTTCTAAATTTTTTTAGTGAAAAATCCAAACAGGTAACTGTTATTCTATTTTCTATAATTATTATATTTATTCTCTCATCTGTTCTCTTTATCTCTAGCTCTATACACCACTCAATCAAGGAGGCTCTACAAGCTCAACCTGATTTTGTTATACAGAAGATGAGAGGAGATAAGCAGATTGATATTTCTGAAAGGGTATCAGATGAGTTGATAGAGATACCAAGTATATCCAAAGTCACTCCTAGAGTCTATGGGCGATAT
>CAYVNI010000006.1:0-3500 GCA_964452815.1 uncultured Sulfurovum sp. | reverse complement strand
TATCTTTCTCTTCAAACGCATCTCTGGCATTATTTAAAAGGTTCATAATAACATGCTTAAAATCATTTTCAAACCCTTTATAGGTAATATCAGAAGGACAATCTAAGTTTATAATCGTTCGTGATTTTGTCAAGGTCTCTTTGATAAGCATAATAGTTGATTCTATCGTTGCTTTCATATTAAAAGTTTGTGCCATATCTGAACGATCAACATAACGTCTAAAATCCTCAATAGTATTAGATAAGAACTGTATGGAGTTGTTTGCTTTTCGTGCAACCTCTTCGATATCTATCTCATCATGATTTCCCAATTGAGCTTTAATAAGTGTATCATTCATAACCCAAGAGATGGTATTGAGTGGTTGTCGCCACTGATGGGCAATATTCTCTAAAATCTCCCCCATAGAGGCGAGTCGTGCCTGTTGGGTCATAATGGTATTTTGTCTTTTTACTTTACGAACGGCATCATTAATTCTTATCTGTAAATCTTCATTAAGAAGCTTAAGCTCTTTGGTACGTTGATTAACCCGAATCTCTAAATTTTCGGTCAAACGATTAAGCTCATTGGCTGTTTTATGCATAATGGAGTAGAGATTTTTGTTGGCAATTTCAAAAGGTGTAATATTTTCACCTGTATACTCATGTAACTCTATATAGGCACTCGATGACTCGGTAATGGATGCCATAACAAATGTTTGATTATGATAGGTGTTAAACTGATTCTCTTCATTATAATACTCTTGAGAGGTTAAGTAACCAAAGATATTATTATTGTTAGTAATATTTGCAAGATAGTAGTTAATTGGGATTCTAAAACCATATTCATAAGAAATACATGTCCCTATCCATAGTGCTTGTGTGGGTGTTTTAGAGAGAAAATTATAAATCTCTTCTGTACGGTTCATCATATCATTATAGTTTCCAATTGAGAGTTGAACCGTATCCCCATTGTCTAGCTGTTGTGCTGTTTGAAGACACTGTGATATTTTATTCATATCTTGAATATGCACACTGTAGGAGACATTTCTTTTGGTAATATAGAGTGGTACTTGAAAAAATACAGAGCTATTGTTCTCAATATTTGGAAAATATTTTTTGTAGATGTTTAGAGCAGGGCTGTCTTCAATCGTTAAAATAGAGGAGTTCTCTGTTTTGGTAATTTTCTTCTTTTTGCCAATAGGTTTCCAATCAAATGCCTGAAAAAGATTAATATCTAAATTTTCACCATTCATAAAAATTAAGATAACTGCATTGATATAGATTCTATTATTATGAAAAATAAATGTATCAGAACTATAGTTGGAGGTATTGGTCGCCCCTCCACCAAATATCTTAAGATGAGAAAAAATCTGACCTAAGTTGTTGATAAGCGACGAGGTGTGTACGGTATTGTAACTTGATAAAATTTGAATCGCTTGGGTATCTGGCTGAAGATTACTCTCTATTTTCATAATATCAATGGTATAGTCCTCTTTGGCATCTTTGACATAGTTGGCATCCATATCCAAGACCAAAGAGGAGATAGAACTTGTCTCAAACTCCATAATAGAGATAACAGGGCTTTTATCAATCGTGGTAACTTGATGGTTTTTATACGAAGCAAAGCTCTGCATACCGATAATAATGGCTTCCGTAAAAAGTTCATTTAAATCATTTAATAACACCGTTATCTCTAATCTATTGTCACTAGGATAATTAATCTCAATTAAAAGCTTTTTTGAATCTTCAATGCTGTTTATTTGACACCAATTGTAAAAATTTTCAAAATCTGAATAGTAGTGTACTAATTGTCTCATATTGTAGCCCCCTTCTTTTTAATTAAAGTCATTTGTAAAGTCATTTGTAAAAATTTTTGAACCCACACGAACAAGGTTCGAACCACACTTGATTGCAAGTTCATAGTCACCACTCATACCCATAGAGCAGATGGTTGCTCCATCTTTTTTGAGTTTATCAAAAACAGCATAGGTCTCTTTAAAACTTTTTTCTACGATGTTACTCTCCTCTGTATTCGCACCAATACTCATCACCCCTTTAAGTCGAAGATTTGGACAACTCTCTTTTATCTGCTGATAGATATCTATCGCTTCTTGAGTTCTGACACCTGATTTGCTCTCTTCATTGGCTGAGTTAATTTGAAGAAGCACACTCATTTTCTGATTTTTTACTTCTAATTTTTTATTTAATGCTTCTGCTAATTTTAACGAGTCTAACGATTGAAACAGTGTTGGGCTTAGTTCAATAAGCTTGTTTATTTTGTTGCTTTGAAGATTCCCAATCATGTGCCACTCTAAAGGAAGTGCATTTAGATGCTCCTTGCGAGAGGAGAGTTGCTGTACTTGATTCTCTCCAAAAGCTCTCTGTCCTAACTCATATAGTGTTTTAATACTCTCTTCATCAGTATATTTACCCACCGCTACCAACTTAACGATATGATGCTCGGAGAGTTCAATTCGAGCTTGTTCTATGTTCCAAATAACGCTATCTAAATTTTCTCGTAATATCTCTTTCATTTTTTATCCTAATAATCTATTTATATCGTTGTAGACACCCAAAAGCATCAGTGTTAGCAGTAATGCCCACCCAATAAGTGTAAGCTTATACATAATCTTCTCATTGGGACTCTTCTTGGTAATCATCTCATAGAGATTAAACATGATATGTCCCCCATCAAGTGCAGGAATTGGTAAAAGATTTAACACTCCTAAGTTAACAGAGATTAATGCCATAAAAGCCAAAAGAGAAACAACTCCCATATGAGTTACTTTCTCCGTGGTATCAACAATTCCAATAACCCCTCCAAGATTTTCCATCGGAATGAGACCTGAAATAAGCTTTTTTACACTTTGTACGATATAGGTTGAGGCCATTTTTGTCTGCTCATACGCATAATCCACACTTCCCATTAATCCAAAATCTACCACCTCTATGGCATTTATATCAGGACGAATCCCAATAATATAACGTTGAACCTCTTCACCAAATCTATTGTGAAGCTTTTGCTCTTTTGGAATAATATTAAAATCAATATACTCCCCCTCTCTCTCAATAGTAATAGCAATAGGGATAGCCTCTTGTTTAATATTAGAGGTGATATCTTCCCAATAATGAATTGCCTCACCATTGATGCTATATACGTTGTCTCCTGCTCTCATTCCTGCAAGATAGGCAGGGTTTGAATGATTAATATCTCCCACAGTAGATAACAACTTAGGCACACCTATCGAGGCAATGGAGAGATAGAGTAGAAATGCAAGGATAAAGTTTGCCATAGGTCCTGCCAAAGAGATAACAATACGTTGCCAAGGTGTTTTTACACTATAACTATCATCATCATAGCTAATTTTAGTGGGGTCACTGTCATCTTGCCCTTTCATTTTAATATATCCACCCAAAGGGATTAAAGAGAAACTCCACTGTGTCTCTCCTATTTTTTTACTTATAATCTTTTTTCCAAAACCGATGCTAAATACCTCAACCCGTACACCAAAAAAACGTGCT
>CAYVNI010000005.1:0-1552 GCA_964452815.1 uncultured Sulfurovum sp. | reverse complement strand
AACACCTAAAAACCTACCTAAACGCACCCGAATCTTGGTCAAAGACCTGCTTTTTCAAGAAAAATATCAACTTACCGATACCCAAGTGGATATCATGTCCTATATTTTCAATGCCTTTACTTGGGCGATGAAGATTGAGGGGTTTATGGTGCTTACTAGCAAAAAAATTATAGGTGATTTGCCTCATATTGGAGAAAAAACACTTAGTGCAACACTTTTAGAGTTAGCCAATAAAGGGCTGATAACTCGGAGTTTGGTCACCGTTGCCATTTGGAGAAATGCACGGGTAAGAGGGATTAAAATCACCTCCCATGGGATGGAGTACAATAGCTCATGTTATACCCCTACCCATCAAGCGATAGTCAATGCGTTTCAAGAGAGAATTGATGAGTTAGAGGCAAAAAATGAAAAATTGGAAAAAGAGTCGGAATCGGAGGCTTTAGCCCCGAAAAATGAGGTTTCCGAAGAGAAAGAGATACCCATTAGCGAGGCTGATACTGTTGATTTTAAGGGTGAGAATAGTGCTGAACTAAAAGAACCTAAAGAGTCAAAAGAACCTAAAAAATCCAAAGAACCCCAAGAGTCATTAGATAATTTTGTAAAAAGAGTCCGAAACCGATTTATCTTGACCTCTGAACCCATCTGTAACAGTGTTCAAGGGTGGCAAAAAGAGACCACTTTTTATATTAACAGCTATGGAAAACTCTCATTAAGTACCCAAAATATGGACTTCTCACAACTCAATAACCCCATTGAGATAAACAAGTTTTGGAAGTGGTTATATCTGCATCAAGAGAGGATTGGAGAGGTGATTGAGTTTAAAAGTGTTAAGGTAAATATAAGCAAATTGAACCAAAAATATAGAAATACCAAGATTCAAATTGAGGGTAAAATACGCTGGATAGAGAAGATAACCGATACGGGAAGTGGGTTTACCCTAAAGATTAGAGATGAAGAGGGAAAGGTCTCTGTGGTACTTGATGATTTACGGAGACCAAGGGTGTATGGGTATGAGGTTTTTAAGGAATTGTAAATAAATCTACCCAAGTTACGCAGGATTTTTGTTTCTAGTTGGATTGTCTCGTGAGGAGTCTATACGATGATTAAGAGAATTCAAATAAAAAGACAAGGGAAATGGGTAGATTTATTATTTGGACCCCCTCCTCTTTTACAGAGAGAATTAACCTAAAAAATGTTATCATCTTTTGATAACAAAAGGATAGAAATGGATGATTTAGAAAATTTACTAAATCTTGATGGTGAAATATTTCCAATGGACAGTGGTTATTGGGTTAAATTTGAGGTAAAAGTAGTAAAAAAGAGCAAAACTATACCTCATGGAATCAAATACTCTTTGACATTACATGACAAAAGAAACCAAAGAGTCATAGGATATGATAATGCCCATAGCTTTAAATCGAATAAGAGATATGGAGCTAAAAAAGAGACTTATGACCATATTCATAAACAGATGGATATAGTATCTTATGAGTTTGAGTCAGCTTCACAGCTTATAGAAGATTTTTGGAAGAGTGCAGAATATTATATGGAG
>CAYVNI010000004.1:0-2014 GCA_964452815.1 uncultured Sulfurovum sp. | reverse complement strand
TTTCTTCTCATAGACACCAGCATCCGAAGCACCATTATCTCGCCCTCCATGACCAGCATCAATAACCACTACTTTTTGACTCTTTTTTGAGCGATATTTTCTCTTTTTTTTATTTTTTTTAGAAGCAGAAAGGATTTTTTTTCCTATTGGTAGAGTAATTGTTAAAACTCTCGAACTGATAAAGTGTTTAGAACCTTGCCCTTTATTTGTCTCTATGACAATACGAAGTGTGGTCTTGTTGTACTGTCCTATCCTAAAAGATTTTACATTTTTATGCTTAAATGGAAGATTTGTATTGGGTGGAAGAACTCCTCCTTGAATATCATAGATATGTTTGGTATACCCTTTTTTATCGATTAAAAAATGTTTTACTCTCTTAATCGGGAACTTGAATGTTATCTCAAGCCTCTTGTTCTCTTTGAGCTTTGCTCCTCTTAGATAATTTACTTCAGCAAATATCGGTGTGGATGAGATTATCACCCATAATAGTAAAAAAAAAAATCTGTATTTCAAAACATCCCCTAACGTTTATTTTTTAGATACTGGTCAACCCCATCAGCAATCCCTTCTGCCAATAGTTTTTGATAATATCCATTTAAAAGATTTGCACCCTCTTCTTGATGTGTAATATAACCCGTCTCTACCAAAATTGCAGGCATCAACGCACCCACCAATACCCAAAAGTTAGCAGGTTTAACCCCACCATTAGATACTTTTCCAAAGTGTTCTCTAATATTCTCAAGCATCTGGCTAGAGACATCTAACCCTAATTTATGTGACTCTATTATCTTCTCTCTATTGATAAGTGAAAGATACGCATTTTTTGTAAAAAAATCTTTTCCCTTTAGCACGACACTGTTCTCTTTTTTTGCAGCAGCCTTAGCACGTTTTGTCTGTGCAGGAGAGAGATAATAAATCTCTATTCCTTTAAATATAGATGCCTGTTCCAAATTTGGAGCAGCATTGGCATGAACAGAGATAAAGATATCTGCTTTTTTCTCATTGGCAAATGCTGTACGTCTACGAAGATAGATAAAATCATCGGTAGAACGTGTCATAAAGACCTCGTACCCTTTATTTTGGAGTTTAGTTTTGAGCTTATTGGCAACTGAGAGTGCCACTCTTTTCTCTTTCCTTACTTCACAACAAGATGCCCCGTTATCTTTCCCTCCATGTCCTGCATCAATCACCACTCTATAACGTTTTTTATAACTGTTTTTACGACTATTTTGTGGTTGTAATTCTTTATCCAAATTTGCAATCGTTGCACCTAATAAAGTAGAGGTCTCACCATAAATCAATGGAATTGCTAAAATATTACCTCTATAAGAGTGCTTATCCAAAGATTTTTCGGTTGATTTTATGACAATACGAAGTTTGTCTGGACTGTTTTGAGCAATACGAAAACTATCAACGGTTCTAAAGGTATGGTGAGATATCCCCTTATTGGGAGGTAAAATTCCACCATGAACATCATAAACATACTTGGTAGAACCATCCTCTTGGGGAATAGAAAAAAATGTAATTCGTTCTATATCAGAGCTAAAATAGAGTTTTAGCTCTGCTTGGGTTATTTTACTTTGCAAAAAACTGTTTCCTGCAAAAAGTGTGGTTGAAAAAAATAGTATTATAAATAATATAATTTTTTTATTAAGAATTATCTTCTCCATTAATTAACTTCTCCATAAGTTCTTTGACAGTTATAATCTCATTGAGTCTATAACCATTAGCACCTGTGAAGAACAATCCACTCTCTGCAATTCCATCATAAGCATCACTCAATCTATCAGCAATACAATAACCAACAACTTTTGCCTCTTCTCCACGATTACACGGTGCAACACAATTTGAGATACAAGCGACTTTAGGGGCAGTTCCCGCTTCAATATTAGCATGAAGCTGACTTTTTACCCCACGAGCAGGATAACCTACAGGAGACTTAAAGAGTTTAATATCCTCTTCACCTGCTTCAATTATCATCTCTTTCATCACTTGACTCGCATCACATTCAATA
>CAYVNI010000003.1:0-19724 GCA_964452815.1 uncultured Sulfurovum sp. | reverse complement strand
GGATAAAAATGAAAACATTAGCAAAAGCTTTAGAATTAAGAAGTAAAAAACTCAATAAAGTAGAGACCACCAAAGCCTCTAAAGATGTTATGGATGTTTATGCACAGCTTGAGGATATTGCACAAGCAGGATATGAAGGGCTATCAAAAGAGGACGCTTCTTATTTTTTAAAATGTTTTGGTCTTTTTGATAAGGGTGACTATTTTATGCTTCGTGTGCGTGTGCCTGTGGGACAGTTGAGCAATGAACAAGCACTCTGTATTGGAGAGGTGGCAAAAGAGTATGGTGATGACTATATTGATATCACCACACGGATGCAGATAGTGTTACGTTATATCAAAATAGAGAACATTGCCAAAGTGCTTAAAAAACTAGAATCAGCAGGGCTTACCACGTTTCAGACGGGTGCTGATAACCCTAGAAATATTGTGGCTGACCCCCTTGATGGATTGGCGTATGATTGTGTGGTAGAGACCAAGCCCATTGTGGACAAGTTCCAAGAGATGACCATAGAGAACCCTGAATGGGTCTCGGTGCTACCTCGTAAGTTCAATACGGGGATTTTGGGTTCACTCTCAAACTCCTGTAATATCTTTGGACATGATTGCTGTTTTGTTCTTGCCAACAAAGAGGGAGAGTTTGGGTTCAATATTTTTCTGGGGGCAAAAGTAGGGGTACAAGCCCGAGACCTTGACCTTTTTGTGACAGTAGAGAAAGCACCTGTTTTCTTTATGACCCTTTTAGAGCTTTTTAAAACCTATGGGTACAGAGACAATAGAAACAAAAACCGTCTGCATTTTTTACTCCAAGATGTGGGGTTAAAGAATTTTGCCAAGTCCCTACGAGCCGAAGCCAAGATAGATTTTGCAACAGCTGGTCAGACACTGGTACAGTCACAAAATATCGCATTGGGAGCAAACAAGGTACTACAACGTAATGGAAAATATGCCCATAAGCTCATTATCCCATCGGGTATCTTCTCGGGTACAGATTTGATAGAGGTTGCAAAACGAGCAAAAAGTTTTGGGTCAGGGGAGCTACGCTTAACCTATGACCAAAACATCTATGTGATAGATATTGACAAATCGACCCTTGATGCGTTTGAATCTACCTCTATTTTTGCCAAATATGATAAGTTCAATAACATCTATTTCAACGACATGATCGCCTGTGCAGGAACAAAAACCTGTTCATTTGCCGTTATCCCCAACAAAGAGGATGCCATAGAGATGGCACACTTTCTAAACAATGAAATCGCAATAGAGAGTGGAATGGTACGAATGAACTGGTCTGCTTGTCCCAAAGGGTGTGGGGTTCATGGGGTTGCTGACATAGGATTTGAAGGGTGTAAAGCAAAAGATGATGAGGGCAAACGTGTGGATGGGGTGCATCTCTTTATCGGAGGAAGAATCACCCGTGAAGCCAAAGAGGCAAGAGTACTTCATAAAAGTCTACCCATAACCGAAGCCAAATATCATGTGAAATCTCTACTACAATCCTATGTGAATCTAAAGAGAAGAGGAGAGACCTTTGAGGCATTTGAAGCACGGTATCTAAGCCAAAGCTACTCCTATCAAGCCCTTGGATTCTATACCAAAATCAACTATATCTTAAATGAAAAACTTGGTTTAAACATCACACTAGAGCTAGAGAAAGAGCCAAAAACTTATAAAAAAGAGAACTTAGAAATTTTTAATTTTGGACTAAAACTCTTTAAACTCTTGACCCATGAGAAGCGTTATGTCGCCGTGGACAATGAGTTTGAAATCGTCCTAAAAGATGCACGAAAAATTACCCGTGATGAGGTGACAAAACTCAATCCAAACGTGCCTAAAAAGCTAAGTGAGGTTATCTACATGATGACAGACAATGATAAAAAAACACGTGTGGCTGTTTTTTCTGAACTTTTAGTGGCGTTGAAGGGGTTATAATAATATTAGAGTAATTATATTACAATCCGTTACAATATTGTTTTTTATGAAAAAATATGAGAAGTATATGCTGTTTTATACACAAAAAAAGAGTATCATCAGAAGCAATTTAATTTAAAATCGGAGAAAAAAATGATAAAACAAAGTTTAATCACAATCGTAACACTAGCCCTTCTTAACATTTCTGCTTTGGCAGCTGATACCAATGATACAAAGGTAGAAAGTAATACTACCAAAAAAGCAGATGCTAAACCAGCCGTTGAAGTAAATACAGCTGCTTGTGTAGGATGTCATGGTAAAGATTTCGAGAAAAAAGCATTAAATGCGTCTAAGATTGTAAAAGATATGACAAAAGCAGACATTGTTGCCTCTCTTAAAGGGTACAAAGAGGGTAAAGGTGGCGCAATGAAAGCACTTATGGCAGGTCAAGTAAAAACACTTACTGATGAGCAGATAAATGCCATTGCTGAGAAATTTGGAAAATAAAAAAAGTGATGAAAGAGAGAGTTTCTCTCTCTTATAATTTTATGCTAGAACGAAATTCCACCTGATACCTCGGGGTATCCTCTGCTCTCTTTATTTATCCCATCATCATAAACCTCTTGTACCCAACCAAAGGAGACATAGGAGTTTGGCGAAGTAATCATTGACATCCCTACTCTACCACCATAACTATCATAATCATCATAATTAACACGACCATCTTCCCCCATAAAAGTATGACTGTAAAAAGCACCAACATAAGGTCGAAATGGAATCGCTAAAGGAATGTGATAGGTTACAGGCACAGTTATTTGACTAATCGAAGGGTCACTACCTAACCATAAAGAGTAGGAGGCTCCAACAGATAGATTATCCGCCACAAAATAGTGTGCATTAACCCCCAATACCGAGTAGCTGTTTCCATAAGCCGTATCTTGACCGACGGTAAAACCAAAGTTTTTATGACCAATTGAAAACATACCTCCTGCATTTGCAAATGATACGGATAGTAGTAAAATCATGGCTATTTTTTTCATAAAAAATCCTCATCTATATTTATTAATACTCAAAGTATAGAGTATTTTTCTTAATATTTAAACGTTCAATACACAAGAGACACCTTTATTATTAGAATCACACGAAAACTAACCAATTATTAATAATAAAGTACTATGATAACAGTACTAAAAAATTAAAACTAAAAAATCAAATAAGTTACTGCATGAATGAAAATAAATCAAGTCCATTAATAGAAGCGTTGGGGGAACTCTCTAAAATAGTTCTAATGCTGTTTAGTAGCATCCGAAAGTTTTTTGAAAAGCATATCTCTTATCAAGCCGTTATGCTACTCTCTATCATCTCTTTTTCTACCTCTTACTATGGTTTTTTATCATTGGTTTCAGACGGGATGCTACTTACCAAAGTACTCTTTTTTGCGGTGGTTGCTGTCATTCAAATAGCACTGGTCTACTCTATAAGTCAACTCTATGTCAGAGAATTTTTCTCTCGCCATATCTTTAGAGCCTCTCTACTGCTCTCTACCTATATTCTCTCTCTCTTTATCTCAGTACTGTTTAGTTTCAATTTTTATTATAAGATTTTTTCTGCATCACAGTTCTCACAACGTAATGTAACACTACAATTAGAGGGCATTAAGGAGAAGCTAGAGGATGCCCAAAGTAGTTTTGATTCTATCTATCTCTCCTTAAAAAGTCTTAGTGACTACTCCATGAAACGCTCCATTGAGGAGAGTCGTGTGGGTGGTACCTGTGATGAGACCAAAATACCAACCCCAGGACCTAGAAGTGCGTTACGCCAATATGAAAGTCAACTTTTTGCCAGTCACCTAAGCTCAGTGGGAGAGCTTCGAGAGAAAATGGGAGTCGAAATTCAAGAGGTGAAGATTTTATTGAAAAATTTTAACCCTAAAAAAGATGACATTGAGGCACTTGAAGAGCAGGTCAATAAAAGAATAGGAATGATTAACCGTATCTTTAGAGAAGGGGAGATTACCCTTTTACCCAAGGTTCTGTTGGCACACAGTGGCACTAAAAGAATGCACATGGAGTCATTAGGTCGAAGCATCTCCTGTCCTGATAGTAGAATTAGCCAAAAAATTAGCACCATTATTGAAAATCTAAACTCCTTACAGTTTCTCACAAAGGTAAGCTTTTTTGATGCCAATGACCAACAGCAACTGATAGAGAGAACCATCAATGTGCTTCTTGCTATTATCCCTTTTACCGATACAAAAGTGGTTTCTATTGATAGGATGAGTTCACCAAATGATGTGACACAGAGCGATGTTAAAGCGATTGGATTGGGATTTTTAGTTGATTTCTTTATCTTCTTTTTTACCATTCTATCAAAAGACCCTTACCGTGCAAGATTCTTTACAGAGGAGACCATTAGAGAGTATCAAAAGCTTTCGTTACGTAGAACACTTAAACCATTTTTATTTGAAGGGCATTTCTATTATCATCTGATAATTCCCAATCAGAAGCGAAATATTAAGCTTGATGAGATTGTCACCAAGTTTCAAGTGGATAAGATGTTAACACTTACAGGTAGCAATGTAGACTACAAAGAGCTTCTTTTGATGCACCAGATAAAACTCAAAAACTTTGAAACAAGTAGTTTTCAGGTCTATAAAGTAAAAAAGCGTAAATATGAGACGCTTGTTGTAGAGATAGATAAGTTGTCCTAGATGAATGATGTAGTTTGGAATATAAAGCTAAAAATGAACTCCATGCTCCAAGAGCTAAAGTGGCATTTTGGTCTAAAACGTAGAAGTATGCAAGGGTATGTAGAGC
The DNA here is from genome assembly GCA_964452815.1 of uncultured Sulfurovum sp. Taxonomy (GTDB): domain Bacteria; phylum Campylobacterota; class Campylobacteria; order Campylobacterales; family Sulfurovaceae; genus UBA1140. The sequence continues at coordinate 14,998 of CAYVNI010000003.1, read as the reverse complement.
TAACCACCCTCTTTCCTAAAGTTTTGGGCATCTATATGTTAGCTCTTTTGGTTGATTTTGGAAAAACACTTGTTTTTCTGAAAAACATTATCCGTCAAAAAGTAATACTGCTTCCTCTTTTTATAATGTTAACCCTACTTAGTTATTATCTTTTTTTAATCGCAGGAAAACCTGAAGATGCTAAGTTTGATAAAAAATTTCTCCCTCAATACTACTATGACACCGCGATAGAGATTCGCGACCAAGAGAGAAGATTGGCAGGATCAATATCCCAACCTAATAGCTCAACGGCTAACCCCTCTCTCTTTGTAGATAAAGTACCCAACTTTTTTTGGAATCTTTTAAAAGAGAGAAATGACCCCCATTTAGATTTTAAGAACAACGCCACTACTTTTTTTGAAGCACTGGGACAAAACCCTCGATACTTCAATGGAATAGATATATTAGAACCATTGGTACAGAGTAAAAATTTGGTTAAAAATATGTTTATGGAGCAGAGCTTTAGCATCAACCCTAACCCCACGTTGACCCAAAGACTTATCTCCTCTTTTATGAATAGATACAGTACAACACCCCTAAGTAACGTCGAAAAGCTAAAACTAGCCAAGACATTTTATCATAAGCTAAAAGCAAATAATGGTCTTAATTTTAAACGTTGGGTGAGCAGTGAGCATGGCTTTTTCCATTTTGAAAATCGAGGCTATGGACTACGAGACACCGCAGAGATTTTTTTTGGTAAATCGCTTAGAAATCTGACCTTAGCTCAACAGGTAATCTTAGTAGCCATGTATCAAAAAAATTACCACCTAGACAGCTCCATGCAGATTCAGGATAGAGAGTGGAAAGAGATAAAAAGGGTTGCGATAGATATTATTGAAATATCTGAACTAACTGCAGAGAGTTATTTTTTGACCTCTCAAGTTGAAAAAATGACCAAGCCAAATCTTCCCTACTTCCCTGATGAGCTGATGGAAGTTATTGGTAAAATCACCTCTAAAAACAGAGAAGCGATAAGTACCCTACCACTCCGAAGTCAAGAGCTTTTAAAAAGTACTAAAGATGTAATAACCCAAGAGTTAGACAAGCTCTATAAGCTATTTAACATCACCCCTAAAACAAAACTTGTAACCAATATAGAGCTTAATTTTCCTATTGCCAATAACTTCTATTTTAACAACTACCTTACTGAAAAAAGCGATGCATTAGATATTGATAAACTGTGGGTCTCGGTGGTCAATGAGGAGGGGGAGTTTATCCGTCTCTACCAGAAAAATTTGGGCTATCAAAACCCACCACAGATTGGAAATCTTGCCAAACTTTTTACTGCACTTCTGTTTGTGGACAGAGGAGATAAGTATTATAGTACCTACTGTAACAAAGCCAAAGAGGATTTTATCGACCCCACAGGAAGCAGAGGAGCTTTGAAATGTGATAGCCACTCATCATGGATAGATGCACGACGACTATTTGCCACAGAATCCATGTTGCCTCTTTATGATGGATTTGTCCGATATCGACAGCAAGACAGACGTGGTCTTCACATTTACTATGAACCCATCTATAGCAAAAAAATCGAGCTTCTCTACCGTAATCTTTGGCTTCAAACACTACAAGACAACGAACCAAGAGATGATTTTGGGTTGGGAAAACTACAGATGACCCCCCTTGATTTTCAGGTAAGTATTCATAAGATTACACAGATGCTTTACCGTCCCAAGAGTATGTTTTATGATGCAAAATTAATTAAACATCTCTCATTTTATACCATAGATAAGAGTCATGTTGCCCAAAAACCTGCTCATCTCTCTTTTCACTCACCTGCCCCCATATCACCATCCTTTGAGTCTTTTTTTACCTCAGACAAGCGGAGTACACTCAAAACCCTGCTCAAAGCTCCTATCTACCGATCCTATGGAACACTACGATGGATGAAAAATTACAGAAATATTAAGTTTGAACTGGCACAAGAGAGCCATAGAGGAGATGACCACTGGCTAACAGGAGCCTTCAAAAAATCAGGAAAATACTACAGCTTTGTTATCTATTTGGGTCAAAAGAACCTCTCTAAAGAGAGTGCCAAAAGAGCCATTGAAAAGATAATGGAGCTAACCATTATCTCGGTAAACAACCCCAAAGATATCAGACACCACTACATGGAGAGGGTTTTTGGTGGAGAGTAACTTCTTTTAGCTATTACTACTCCTCTATCACCCTTTGGTTTAAAATATGCGTCACAATTCGATAGCCATGATTTAAGGCAATAGCGATACTACCACCACTGGCAAAAGCGATATCTCCTGCAATATATAGCCCTTTGGTCTCACACTCATAATTATCATCAAAAATAGGTTCACCTCCTTCATCAAGTGTAACACCACACGCTTTTAGGAAATCTTTGGGGGTTGTTCCCCCTATTGCATAGATGGCTCGATCATAAAACTGATGTGTATCATCTGCAAAATCTATACGAATCTCTCCCTGCTCATTAACCACACTCTTGATGTCTACTCCCAACTTTAAAATTACCCTGCCTCTGTCAGCAAAATCTTTTATCATGGCTTGATTAGTAGGATTGGGACGATCCAATGTATCTCTACGATAATTTAGTATCACATGGTTGGTCTCACTAAGCTCACACGCATACTCCACCGCACTGTCTCCACCACCTACCACTAAAATTCTCTCCCCATTTCCACATCTATCAAGATTATAGTTTATTTGTGTTCGAATTGATACAGGAATTTTATAGCTTGGTTTATTTGGTTTTCCCATTCTACCAATACTCACAATAATATTTGTACTCTTATGGACTCCACTTGCTGTATGTACAAAGAAAAGTCCCTCCTCTTTTTCAACTTTTATAACCTCACAATTAAAAAGACTATCTATCAACTCATCATCAAGTAGCTTATCAAAATAGTCTAAGGTACTCTCTTTTGTGCCATCCACAAATGCTACATTTCCCTCCAATACAACCTCTTGTCCTTGCCAATCTTTGTCCACACGTTTTTTATCTTTATAAAATTTACGAATAGTATGAGAGTGATTGTCTGTTTTCTCTATCAATAACACTTTTTTTAATCCCAAAACTTTAGCCTCTACCACAGAACCTATTCCCCCTGGACCACCACCAATGATTATTAAATCATAGATATCTTGCATTGTTATTCCTTTTTATTATATATCTTTTTCCTTATTATATCTTTTTCCTTATAATAAAATATTTATTATAAATATTTATCAAAAATATTCAAGATAATTATTTTAAATAAATAAAAACAATATATTTGTCTTCTTTAGCTATAATCTTGCAAAAAATAAAAAAAGGTCTTATTTATAATGAAAAATCACGACGCAAAACGGGTGTTAAGCATTGGTGTTGCGATATTGTTATTATTTCACGGTGTACATAATGCAACTTATGGTGTTGATTCTATTGTCAAAATACTACAAAACTACAATGTTCCTTTTGCTGAGTATCTTGTATATGCCCTATTTTTAAGTGAACTCGTCGCACCAATACTACTTTTATGCAATAAATTTATCAATATTTCAGGTACACTAATTGTGATTAATATCTCTATTACTATCTTTCTTGTTCATATTGACCATCTATTAGAGATAACCAAACAGGGTGCTTGGAGTGTTGAAGTTCCCATACTTTATCTTATTATAGGGGCCACACTTGCTCTATGGGAAAAGGAGAATACCCTCAATTGAAAGGCTACTTTTTAGATAAAAACAAGTAACATTACACTATTCTAAAACAAAAAGAGCAAAGATGAGAATTTTATCCACCATTATACTATTAACATTTAGCATTTATGCCAATAGCTGTTTGGAGTGTCACAAAGGCATCGAACATATTCGAGAAAACTCCTCAAAAATGATGCAGGAGATTCTAAAAGTTGCTGAGAAAGCAGAAGCCAAAGGAAACGACTGTATCGTCTGTCATGGAGGAGACCCAACATCGGATGATAAAAATATCTCTCACTCAGGGACACTGGAGTATTTTTTAAGCCATAAAGGACCAAAGGAGTTTTATCCTTCGCCGACCAGCCAATGGATAAATATCAACACCTGTGGGATGTGTCACCAAGAGCAGGTCAAAGCCCAATGGAACTCTCTGATGAACACCGAAGCAGGAAAGATTCATGGGGCATTGTGGAGTTTTGGAAGAAGCAAAGGGTATAACCACACCGAGTCCAATTATGATAGCAACAATACCCATGAACGACTCGGAACAGAGGTTTACCAAAAATATATGGCAGAACTCTCTAAAAAAGAGCCACAAGCCTTTCCAAAACACTCCACAGCTCTCCCCAAAGCACCAACGGCAGAGGAGATAGAGAAAGACCCCTCTTTGGCTGTCTATACCTATCTCCGTCAAGAGTGTCTGCGTTGTCACACAGGAGGAAAAGGTCGAAAGAGACGAGGAGACTATAGAGGAATGGGGTGTGCTTCATGTCATATCCCCTACTCCAATGAGGGGTTCTATGAGGGAAATGATAGCAAGATACCAAAAGATAAAGCGGGTCATCTACTCACCCACCAAATCCAATCTTCACGAAAAGTCAAAGTCAATATCCACGGTACGCACTACTCAGGTGTCCCTGTGGAGACCTGTACCACCTGTCACAACCGTGGAAAACGCATAGGCGTTAGCTACCAAGGGCTAATGGAGACCGAGTATCAGTCTACTTTTGATAATGAAGGAAACGGACAACCCAAGTTGCACACCAAACGCTATCTTCACCTCACAGAGGACATCCACTACTCCAAAGGGATGCTCTGTCAAGATTGTCACACCTCCAATGATATGCACGGAGATGGATTTATGACAGGGGCAAACTTAGGGGCTGTGGAGATAGAGTGTCAAGATTGTCATGGTACAACTAAAAAATATCCGTGGGAGCTACCACTGGGCTACTCGGATGAGTTTGATACCAAGCCCAAAGAGGGCAACGCTAGAGGGACAACACTAACCCTTGCCGAGTATCTCAAAAAAGGGGCAATCCCCAAAGACAAAGGCGATGGATTTTTACTAAGTGCCAGAGGAAACCCCATGACCAAAGCCGTGCGACATGGTGATAAAATCATGATGCACCTAGCCTCTGGAAAAGACATAGAACTCACCCCACTCAAAAAGCTCAAAGAGGATAAAAAACTATCAAAACACGCACTTATCGCCATGGACAAGATAGAGGCTCACACAAAAAAACTAGAGTGCTACACCTGTCATGCCACTTGGGCGCCTCAATGTTATGGATGTCATGTCAAGATAGACTACTCAGGAGGCAAACAGAACCCTGACTATTTGGAGGCTTCAAAATATCATGATAAGCATGGAATGACAGGAGAGGATACCCTAAAAAAATTTCTAGTCGATGGAAAAGTAACAGAGACACGAAGCTATCTGCGTTGGGAGAACCCTGCTCTAAGTCAAAATGGAGAGGGGCGGGTCTCTCCAACCATTCCAGGGTGTCAAACCACGGTAACAGTAATTGGCAAAGATGGAAAAGCACTGCTCCAAAATCATATCTTCAAAATACCCAATGTCGAAGGGGCAGGAGCAGAGGGGCAAAATGCCATCACCATGTCACAAGTCAACCCACACACCATCACTAAAAAATCTCGAACCTGTGAGAGCTGTCACACCTCCAAAAAGGCGTTAGGAATGGGAATAGAGGGAGGAAAGTACTTTGGAGACCAGACCCAAACGGCTGTGATTGATTTGATGACAGCTGATAAAAGAGTGTTGCCAAAGAGGGTTGATGAGCAGATACCTGCTATTCCTAATCTCAAACACGACTACTCGGTGATGATAGATGAAAATGGCACACAGGTACAAACCGTGGACAACCACTGGACGTTGGCCAATCCGTTGAGCAAAGAGAGTCGTGACAAGCTTGACCGTAGTGGGGTTTGTTTTAGCTGTCACCAAGATATTCCAGAGGGGGATTTGGCGATTTCGGCGATGAATCATGTCGCCAATATGGTAGGTGTGGAGATAGATAATGAGATGCACGGGGATATCTTGAATAAGAGTACGAGGATTTCGGCTTGGGTTCAAATTGGATTGCCTCTACTTTTTGCTATTTTAGGATTAGTTTGGATAATTCGCAGAAAAAAGCTAAATAATTAAGATTAAAACAATAAAATTTGGTTAAATAAGAATAAATTATAATATAAGAAGAGAAATAATGTTTAGATTTTCACTCATTCTATTAAGTATAATAATATGTATATTAATAGGACTTGATTCCAATTTTTTTAGAGAAAAGCCCAAGAAAATTAAAAGAACGCCTATGGTTAAGGTTAAAAATGAGGAACGGAGAGAACCAAATGAAATGTTGGTACTACAAAATTCCACGCTTAAAGAAGAGCAAGAAAAGAGGGTTCAAAAAATCAGTGAAATAGACCCTTATATTGAGCTAAAAAAAATCATATACCATGCTAAGGCTTCTTATATGGAAAAAGATTTTAAGCAATCAATAGAGTATTATAACCGTGTCATAAAACAATCAATAAAGAGTCAAGATGTTAGAATTTTAAAACTTTTTGCAATGGCACATTTTCGTAAAGCAAGTATCTATAAATATTCTCTCAAAAAAGAACTTAATAAAATTATAGATGAATATGATAGTATTATCAAGAGATTTAAAAATCAAAAAGAGATTGAGCTTTTAAATCTCTATAGCAAAGCACAATTTTATAAAGCAAATATCTCTGAACGAGATACTGCACTAAACATATATGATGAAGTTATAAGAAAATTCTCAAAAAGCTCTAATATCATCTTACTAAAAATCTATACCCAAGCACAATTTAATAAATCTTATCTCACCACAGGTAATGATAGCCTTGATATTTTTAATCAAATAATTGAAGATTTAAAAAATCAAACAGACAAAGAGCTACTACTTCAACGACATAAAGCACAACAGAACAAAGCCTATCTATTGGAACAATACCTCAACCAAAAAGAGGAAGCAATTGAAGTGTATGATGATATTATTGAGGAGTTTTCCTCATATGAGGGAGAGGAGTATCAAGAGATTGTAGAGAATGCTCTTTTACAAAAGAGCTTTCTTCTTATGGACTATGATGATGAAGAGGCGATAGAAATTTATGATAAAATTATCAAAAGATATGAAACAGCCATGAAAAATAATAATTCTCTCTCCCCTGTTCCTTTAAAAATGGAGTACTCTATTATCAATAATATAGAACTCTCCTTAATTACCAATAATGATGACAGTAGTTATAGAGAACTGGCAGAAAAATATCTTAGTAATATCAAAGATACCAAACCACAACTTGAGATGTTGGAGATTTTAAAAAATGCACAAGTCTCTAATCAAGATGAAGCCCTCAATACTTGGCAAGAGGAGAATAAGGAATATAGCTTTAAAAACTGGAGCTTTGAGGGGTTAGAGCATTGGAATGAGCATATGGAAGAGGGTGAACAAAAATCAAGAATTAAGCACTATCTAAATGAGTTTATAAAATATAATAACAATTCACAAAACTATACCTACTCAAAATAACCCATGCTACTTAACCCTTACCACGCTATATCCGTAGGATTTAAGATACTCATTAACACTCTTTTTACCCAAAAAGTGCATAACTCCAAAGGCAAAAAGATAGTTTTTATGAGAACCATTTTTGATAAGTGAATCTATACGTTTTGCCATTATTAAGTTTCGTTGATAAAGCAAAAGGGTCATAAACTTCTCTTCAAGCCTCTTATATTTTGGAATTTGAAACATCATACTCTCAATAAAGTTCATTAACTTTGGACCATTCCCTTTGAGATAAAAGCCTTTTAGCTCATTAATATAATCTCTTTTTTCATTAAGTTGCATCAGTGATTGTTCTAAGGCGATAATCTGCTCTTGTTGCGTAAACTTATCCATAATTCCCAACTGTTCAGCAATTGTCTCTATCCCTAAAACTTTTTTTCTTTTGCTCTTGGCATAATCATAAATAACTTTATCAATCGCTCTTAAATTTGGATATTTTAGTTGTGTCTTTAAAGAGCTTAAACTCGAAGAGACTCCCCAAATTTTCATCTTATCAAACAGAGTAATAGAGAGTTTTGGATTTATTTTGTAGAGATACCACACTATCTCTTTATAGATTTTGTTTGGAATAATCTCTTTTAATTTTCGGCTATCCCCTCTCATCACCAATCTACTGGCATGTAGTTGGGTAGAGATATCCATTGGAATCTCTGTGTATACCACATCACTCCTCTTAATCACCTCAACCAGACTTTTAGGCAATATTTGTAGCTCTGGAACTTGCAGATGCATTGTCCCAAAAAGATAAAACTCCTGTTTGTTCTTTGTCACTTTCCATAGAAATGGATTATCAATATGACCTTGTGAAAAAAGTAATGTGCTTAGGAGGATAAGAAGGATTAATATTTTGAAGTTTTTCATCTATATGCCTTAGATTAGATAAATAATTAGAGATAAAATTAAAAGAAATAAAATTAAAAGAAAGATAAGATACCCTATAAAAGAGTATCTATATTTTAGTTAAATTTTATGAATCACAGTGTCCACCACCACAACAACCACCGTCATCGTGAGAGTGTCCACCAATTTGTCCTGAAGTAATTTCATCTGCTGTTGCTTCTCTTACTGTTAAAACACTGACAGAGAACATTAAATCTTTTCCTGCTAATGGATGGTTGAAGTCTACATTAACCTCTTTTTCATCAAAAGATTTAACCGTTACTTGAACAGTTTGACCTTGATCACCTTGTCCATAAAGAGTTAACCCTTCTTTAAGCTCAACACCTTCAAACTGCTCAACTGGAAGCACTTGAATTGCATCATCACTATACTCACCATACGCATCAACGGCAGAAACCATTATATCTCCACTCTCTCCTACTGCCATACCCTCTAGTGCTTTTTCAAGTCCTGGGATAATATGACCCTTACCTGTGATAAACTCTAGTGGCTGATTGGTACCTTTGTTTGAGTCTACTATCTCAGTTGTTCCTGCCTCTTTGACTTCATACTCAATACCGACAACGCTATTCTCGATTGCAATTTTCATTGAATCTCCTATTTAAAAATTTTCATCATATTACCCAAGCAAACTTTAATATGTCTGATTCTATAGGTTCTTTTGTGCAATTTCTGCTGATTTTGTATTAGGATAATTATCAACGATATACTTAAAAAAACCTCTGGCTTGATCATGTTGACCTGTCTTTGAGAGGGAGAGTGCAGTATGAAGATAGAGCAGTTTCATATAAGATGCTTTATCATAGAGAGAGGCACTTTTTTTATAATAGGATATCGCGGCATAGTAATCATCGGTATAGTAGGCTATTTCACCCAAGTAGTAGTTACTTGGTGCTGTTTTATAATTTTGGGCTATCGCCTCTTTAAACTTCTCTGTTGCGGAGAGATAACTCTTATGAGAGAAGAGTTGAACCCCCTCTCTATAAATCTCTGAGATATCTGTACTATACGGTTGATTTAAACTCTCTTGGTTTGTAGAGTCCTGAGTAGAATCATCATAAATCCTACCATCAATAATCATATTATTATTAACCTGAGGCACATACTGCTGTTGCTTAACCCTCGCTCTCTCCAATTCCTTTTGAAACAGACTTAAATCATCTTTAGTAATATAATTATTATTGATCTGGTCAATCATCTTACCCAACTCCAAGAGTAATGTATAACTCTTTTTATACTCCTCTTCTCTCTTGCCATACGCATCTCGATTCTCTTTAAGTTGCTCTTTTAAATCTATAACTTGACTGTTTAAACCATCAACAACGGTAGTCAATCCTGCAATACGACTCTGTTGCTCTGAGACCAAATTGCTTAATCTTTGAACCTGTTTTCTATTATTTAATACATTCTTCTCTGTTTGGGTCAGACCATAAGGGCTAGAGCTATCAATATTACCCGCACCATACACAGAGGGTTCACCCGCGAAGAGAAAAGAAGATATACCTGCTATAACCCCCATTAAGATTATTTTTTTCATGACTATTTAAACTCTACCCTTCTATTTTTAGCAAAACATCCACTCGAAAACCCTGTGGCACACTCAGGAGCACTTTCACCCATGCTTACCATCGTGATATTTGAGGCTTTTACCCCTCTGTTTATCAGTGCTTCTTTGGCAGATTTTGCTCTTCTTAATCCAAGTGCGTAGTTGTATTCATCCGTACCAGAAGCATCACAATGCCCCTCTATACGTACTCTTCTTCCATTTTTTTTCAATATCTTTGCCGTGGTAATAATCTTCGGGATATTATCTGCTGAAATCATATATTGGTCAACACCAAAATAGATGGTTTTCATACCATTAGTTGAACCATTATAGTTATTGTTTTGTCCATATCCTGTGCCATTATTTCCAGCATCTTGTGTATAGTTTCCATAATTACCACTACCATAAGGGTCAACATTGTCATAGGTAGGAGTAGTATCATCCCAGCCTGTACCAGTCGTTCTACCTGTTCCTGTAGATGAACCAATAATCGTACCAGTCTGAGAGCCTGTTGCTCCTATACCTTTTGTATTCGGGTCAAGCTCAACTACTTTCTTTTGTGCACATCCAACTGTTAAAACAGATAAAGTAACTACGGTCGCTAACATTAAAACTTTTCTCATACTATTTCCTTTTTTATTTTAGTGGTGACTATTAATAATTATATCTAACCAATATTAAATATTAATTTTTTACTAAGATTACCAATCAATAGATTGAATTCTTCCACTCATCATTTTATAAAGAGCATTCTCTTTGGTTGCAAGATTCATATACCCTATGGTATTACCGCGTCCTTGTTGCTTTATGTAGAGAACCACTTTACCATTACTAGAGAAACGTGGAAAATTATTTTTACCATTAGAAGTCAAAGGACGAACATAAGAGCTATTGGCTGTTCCAAGATAGACATTAATACTTGAACCCTCTTTGACAGAGTAGAGTATGTTTTGTCCACTGGCATCACATGAGCTATTGTTGGCTCCATAATGTGCTGCTTTGGAAACAGAAGAGGAACCAATAGACTTTGTATAGATATTTGCTTTTCCTGTACGGTTAGATACAAAAGCGATACGACTCTCATCACCTAAGTATCGAGCATTTACATCAATTCCCCTAAATGTTGTTAACTTTTTCTTAGAACCACTGTTCACATTGTACTCATAAATATCTGTCTGTGCATTAGGTGCCATGGTTAAAAGAAGCCGTGAACCATCCGAACTCACATCAGAACAGACCAACATTCCCTCAGAGGAGACAACTTTTTCTCTGCTGCTAGAACGCATATCCACTTTATAAAGTGTCGGTAAACCACTGTTATAAGAGGTATAATAAAAAGCACTCTGAGCCGAGTTTGCCCATTTTGGAAAAAGATTTAACCCTCCACTTAAAACCTTATTAGAGAAACTCAATGTATAATCAGCAATCCAAATTTGACTCGCTCTTGACCCTAGATATTTAGAAAAAATGAGATATCTTTTCATCCATGAGATATCATCATAGCCCAAAGCGTTATTGATATCCACAATTGCATTATGAGCTAAAAAAGGATAACGATTACTACGGTTAACCCCATATCCTTTTACCAACACTACCCTATTCTCAGATACCAAAACCAATTTTATATCCAATTTTGTACCTGATGAGGAGTAGGAGTATTTAAGAACATACTCTCTGCTGTGCAACTCAGGTGCTAACATTGTATTCTCAAAACTCCCTTTTCGAGAGGTTTTATCCACATTAAAATGTCCTGACATCTTAATATCATTAAGAAGCAGCGAGAACATTTTTGAGTGATTTGAACTGCTGTTTGCAGTGGCAGAGTCTTCAATAATGGCAATACTCACCTTTGAGTCCACATCTTTTTCAATCGTTAAAACAGCATCTACGGCCAAAAGATTAAATGTCAATAGTAAAAAACTAATAAGATATCTCATAAATTTCTGTTGCATGGTTTTCCTTTAAGTATTTTATTCTAAGTATTTTATTTTAAAACTAATTGAAATTTTATCATAAGAAATATAATTTTAGCGATTGAATGTAGAAAGAACGTGTAAGCTTCAAATGCAGTAACTAGTTTGCTTTAAAGTGAACCGTAATCACATACGCACTTGACTTATCATGTCTTCCTAATCCCATACGATTTAACTGAGCCAAAAAATCTCGTAATCCTGCACTAAGACTACCACTCGTTGTTCGTGTAATAACATACCGAAACTTTCCATTATTACGAATGGTCAATTTGATAGTAGCACTGCTTCCTTTATAGATACTCTGTGCAGACCAGTTATTAAGATGTCTTTTAACCCTTGCAATATACGAATTTTTCACCCCACTCTCTCTGTTCCTATTGGAGGTTCTTCCATTCTGATGATTCTCTCGTATTCTATCGGCTACACTGCTATGACGAACCCTACTTGGCTCTTTGACAGGCGTTCTTTTTGGTGGAGCTGAGTGCGTAGTGACTGAGGAGAATAAATCTTGTGAACGTTGACGTTGACGACGTTCTTGCTCTCGTCTTGCACGTGCTTCTCTCTCTTTGGCTTTGGCTCTTGCTCTCTCTGCTCTTTTATCTGCTTCCCTCTCCTCTTCTATTCGAGCCTGTCTCGCTCTCTCTTTTGCCTCTCTATTCTTTTTAATTTGTGCCAAACGCTCTCGCTCTTTTTTAGCTTCTTTATCTTTTTTAATTTGAGCCTGTTTTGCTCTCTCTTTAGCCTCTTTATCTTTTTTAATTTGAGCTTGTCTTTCTCTCTCTTTAACTGCTTTGTCTTTTTTAATTTGAGCCTGTCTTGCTCTCTCTTTAACTGCTTTGTCTTTAGTTCTGTCTCGTAATTTAATATTTTTTTTAGGGGGAGTTTTTGTTTTAATGGCTGTTTTTAGAGGTACAATAGAAGGTATAATAGCAGGAGAAACACTTACAGATGGTTTGGCTCTATGGGTATTACTCTGTTTGGCACTCTTGTTGATGACTGTTTTGTTGCTATTTACAAGTGTCACCGTTACTCTATTTGCATTCTCTTCCACATAGTTTTTTGCTTTCTCTTCATGTCTATTGTAGTTTAGAAGTACGATATAGAGCAGAAGAAAGTATATTAAAATAGCAACCACACCTGAAATAATCTTTTTGCCATCAAACATCTCTTCTCCTTTTTTTAATATCATATAATTTTATAGTGAATAAACTCTTAACACAATCCTAAAGTGTTAAGAGTGATGCTTTTTTAAATCCACTCTGCTTGACTATTCTTAAAAGATAAATGACATTCTCATAGGCAATTGTCTTGTCAGCATTAATAAATATCGCCTGTTCCTTATCTAAATCACTGGTTTTAAGTCTGAAACTATCAGGAAAAGTATCCAAGGTATACGTCTCATTTTGGTAGTGAATATTCAAATCTTTGTCTATCTCAACAAGAAGTGTTTTTTTATCTGATACTTTAATTGACTGAGAACCATCAGGCAACTCTATCTGCTCTTGATACTGCATCACAGGAATCGTTATCATAAAAATTGCCATCAATACCAACATCACATCAATCAAAGGGGTAATATTTAAATCAGGGTCATCCTCCCACGCATACATCATTAACCTTTCTGTGAGAGAATTAAATCAGCTTGACTCTCTAGTAGTAGATTAAGCTCATATGCTTTTCGTTTAAGAAGAAGATGAAAAGTATACGCCACCGTAGCCACAGCAATCCCCGCAGCCGTTGCCACCAACGCCTCAGAAATAGCAGGAGCCACAATAGCAATGGAAGAGCCTTTTTGAGTTCCCAAAGAGGAGAAAGTTTCTAAAATTGCTACAACCGTACCAAAAAGCCCAACAAAAGGAGAGGTAGAGGCGATAATAGAAAGCCCCGTAAGTCCCGAAGTTGCATCTTTGATAGCAAAGTTTTTAGCTGCTGAAAATATCGCTTTATTTGGGATTAAAACCTTATTTAAATGTCCAAAAAGCAACGAATCATCAGAAACCGTTTTTTTACGTCCTGAGTAGATTCGATTGAGAGAACGCGTCTCAATAGTTATTTTACTTTTAATAGAGAAATACCTATAAATATAAATCCAAAGCACAATAATTAAATAGACTGAAAGCAATCCCAATACAAAGACAGTAATTGCCGAGCTTTTATCCATATAGTTCTGAAGGATTTCTATCATCTCTTTTTATTTCCTTTTTTACTTCATTATTATTAATATGGTGAATATTATCATAAGATAGCCAAATTTAATCTTTCCTATCGCTTTTATTTGCTCTGATATAGATAGAAAGCCCAATCATCAAGGCAGTTACTCCTCCGATAAGATAGACCGCATAAAGCAATTTGCTAGGGTCAGTCAAGGCAAATTTAAAGACCAACATCAAAGATTCAATTGAGAGGGCGATAATAATGGAACCCAAAAAGCGTATCATGGTTTGATGTCCATCTCCTGAGTTTTCATTTTTCTCTTTTCCAAGTACCTCCTCTTCGAATATTGCTTTTACCAAGTCAAATATTGCTAAAGAGAGGGTGAGTAGAATGGTGGCTTTGAACATCTCATTAATATCAATAGAGTTAAAGTGTAGACCCAAACTAAAGAAACTGGATATTCCTTTGAGGAAAAGTAAAAGTGCTACCATCGCAAGGGCTACCGAAAATGCACTATAAACAATTTTTGAAAACTTACCAAACGTGGAATCAATGGAGCTTGGATGTACCATATTTAATATATCTTTTAACTCAAGATCTGCACAGATAATAAACATCAAATTATCTGATTCATCATAGATAGGAAAAGATACGGTTACTACCATTTTATTGGTTCCCAATGAGGGGTAAGGGTCGGTTAAAACACACCGATGCTCCTGTATTGTCTTATAGTAGTATGCCCTATCACTCCTATCTGTTCCTATCTCACAACTACTAGAAAATTTAGAAGTATTTAAAATTTTCCCTTTTTTAGTAATCATTTGACCTATCTGTTG
>CAYVNI010000002.1:0-10886 GCA_964452815.1 uncultured Sulfurovum sp. | reverse complement strand
GGTCATATGAGGTAATACGAAGATACTCTTCATTGGCTATTTTACAGAGTTTCTTTAATATTTTAATATTGACTTTTTTCTGATTTTCTTTAAAATTTTCTAAACTATTAATATGGCTATGGGTTATATACTTATTTTCTTCAAGCCAATTGGCATTAAGTTTTAAAATATCCTCTTGTCTATTTATATAGTTAAATAGCTTATCAAAAATAATATAATTCTGAGTATCTTGTTTCTTTTTTTCAATTAGATATTGCTTAAATAAATTTATATTTCTAGTTGCTTTAATAGCCTTTAATCCATCATGTATGTAGTGCAATATAATGTTCTTTTTCTCTATTTTTTTATCAAGTTGAAAGAATCCACCCCCAGTTGTTTCAATAAAGTAGAGGTGAACATAGTAGCTTTTTAGTGCTGACTCCGAGATGTTGTCAGGAGTAACCCCTTGGGCAAATAGCTTTTCTATATACCCCTTATTAGAGTAGACCATATCGTACTTGTTTTCACTGCAATAACTCTCTTTTGAGACAATAATTTTATCCATAATCATACTATTAGTACCTCTTTAATATTGATTCTCTATAGTGAATTTTAGCACTAAAAAGATAAAAATAGTGTTAAAATACATTATATTTTAATATAAAATGTTAAAATATAATTTTTACTAAGAACAGAGAAGATAACTGTACCATTACTTAGCAACCTTATGTTAAAATGCCGAAATTATTTTAGTAAGCAGGTAAAGCACAAATGTTAAGCACAGTAAATATTGTACAGAGATACGGGAAAAGAGTACTTTTTGATAAGATTAGTATCACATTAGATGGTGGAAAACGTTATGGTCTCATTGGGGCAAATGGAGCAGGAAAGTCTACTTTTTTAAAGATTTTGTCAGGTGAATTGGAGCAGACCGATGGTGTGGTTCAGATGCAACCAAGTCTTAAAATGGGTGTTTTGGGTCAGAATCACTATGCTTTTGAAGAGTTTACTCTAAGTGATGCTGTTCTTTATGGAAACAAAAAACTCTATGAGGCTCAAAAAGAGAAAGAGGCGCTTTATATGACGGGTGACTTTGAAGATGACAAAGTCAATGAGCGTCTGGGTGAGTTAGAGATGATATGTGCTGATGAAGACCCCACTTATGAGTCTGATGTCAAAATCGAAAAGCTTTTGGAAGCACTTGGATTTCCCTCTGACACACATGGCAATCTGATGTCTTCACTGACAGGTGGAGATAAAGTTAAAATTTTATTGGCACAGGTTCTCTTCTTGAAGCCAGATGTTTTACTCCTTGATGAGCCTACCAACTCACTTGATATTGAGACAATTGCATGGTTAGAGAGAGAGCTAAAACGTCACGATGGTGTGATGGTGGTTATCTCTCACGACAGACACTTTTTAAATAATGTGGTGACACATATCTTAGACCTTGATTTTGCCAATATTCGTGAGTTTACAGGGAACTATGATGATTGGTATATCGCGGCAAACTTGATTGCCAAACAGGCACAGGTAGACCATGCCAAAGCATCAAAAGAGAAAGAGGAATTAGAGAAGTTTATTACCCGTTTCTCGGCGAATGCGTCAAAAGCAAAACAGGCAACCTCTCGTCAAAAACAGCTTGATAAATTAGATATTGCTGAGATTCAACTCTCTTCACGTCGTGACCCTTCTATTATGTTTAAGCCCCATAGAGCTTTGGGAAATGAAATTTTGGAGATTAAAAATATTGGAAAATCTTATGACTCATTGGAGGTTTTTACAGATATCTCTTTTAAAGTTGAAGGAGATGACAAAATAGCGATTATTGGTGGTAATGGTGTTGGGAAATCAACACTTTTAGAGATTATCATGGAGAAAATTAAAGCAGACAACGGCTCATTTAATTGGGGTCAAACCGTCACCACAACCTATTTTCCTCAAAATACTACCGATATGGTGGTAGGTTCAGATAAACTCTATGAGTGGATTCAGGGTTATGACCCAAAATGGCACATTGATGAGATTAGAAAATGCCTTGGGCGTATGCTTTTTTCAGGTGAAGAGCAGAGCAAAGAGGTAGGGGCATGTTCAGGAGGAGAGAAGCACCGTGTTATGCTCTCCAAGATGATGATGGACAGTGCGAATTTCTTGGTGCTTGATGAACCAAATAACCACTTGGACTTGGAGGCGATTATCTCTCTGGGTGAAGCACTTCACAACTACAAAGGTGGGGTCATCTGTGTCTCTCACGATAGAGAGTTAATCGACGCATTTGCCAACCGTATTATTAAAATCAACAGTGATGGTTCGATTATTGATTATGAGGGCGATTATGAGTCATTTATTGAGACACATGAGTCTTAATATGATAAAAAAAACAGTTATAACACTAATAGCAACAGCAGGAATTTTAATGGCAAACTCATTACCCCAACACCACAGTAAAAAACTAGACAACGGGTTAGAAGTTGTCGTAATCCCGATGAAGAATGGCTCAAATGTCATTACTACTGATATCTTTTATAAGGTAGGAAGCAGAAATGAGGTGATGGGAAAGAGTGGAATTGCTCATATGTTAGAGCATCTAAATTTTAAATCTACCAAAAACCTTAAAGCTGGAGAGTTTGATAAGATAGTCAAATCAAAAGGGGCTGTAAACAACGCATCAACCAGTTTTGACTATACTCACTACTACATCAAATCTTCGTCCAAAAACCTAGAGACCTCTGTGGAGCTTTTTGCTGAACTGATGGAAAACTTAAATTTAAAAGATGAAGAGTTTCAAGTAGAGCGTGATGTGGTTGCCGAAGAGAGACGTGTCCGAACAGATAACCCTCCTATTGGTTATCTACAGTTTAGACTCTTTAATACCCACTATGTGGCGCACCCATACCACTGGACACCCATTGGGTTTATGAATGATATTCAGACATGGACGATTGATGATATTAAATCTTTTCACTCAAAATACTATCAGCCAAACAACGCAATTTTAATTGTGACAGGTGATATTGATGAGAAAGAGGTGTTTAAAGTGGCACAAGAGAAGTTTGACAAGATAAAAAACAAGGTGAGTGTACCAAAATGTAATCCTGTTGAGCCTAAGCGTGATGGGGCGATTCGTAAAGAGATAAACAAAGAGAATAACACCATTGACACCATTGCTATTGCCTATCCTATCCCAAACTTTGAGCATGAAGACCAAGTGGTTCTCTCTGCTATTTCAGAGCTTCTTAGTTCAGGAAAAAGCTCTCGTCTGCACCGTGAGATTATTGACAAAAAGCAGATGGCAAACTCTATCTATGGTTACAATATGGAGCTAACCGATGAGGGAATCTTTATGTTTATGGGACTGGCAAACCCTGGTATTAAAATCGAAGATTTAGAAAAAGAGATTTTAAGTGAGATAGAGAAGCTTAAGAGTGGTGATGTGACCAAAGAGGAGTTAGAGAAAGTTAAAATCAATGCCAAGGCAGATTTTATCTACTCGCTTGAAAACTCTGCGAGTATTAATTCACTTTTTGGCTCATATTTGGTACGAGGAAATTTAGAACCTTTACTTAAATATGAAGAGAATTTGGCTAAAATTACGCCTGAAATGGTCACCAAAATAGCGAAAAAATATTTTAATCATGACCTAACAACCACATTAATACTCAGAAAGAGTACAGAGGAGAGTAGATGAGTAATTTAATTACAGGTGCAACAACGGCACTGATTACCCCATTTAAAAATGGAACACTTGATGAAGCAACGTTTGCCAAACTAATTAAGAGACAGATTGACAATGGGATTGATGCTGTATGTCCTGTGGGAACAACAGGGGAGAGTGCTACGCTAACACATGATGAGCATAAGAGATGTATCGAGATAGCTGTTGAAGTGTGTAAGGGAACAGAGACAAAAGTACTTGCAGGGGCAGGAAGCAATGCGACTCATGAGGCGATTGAGATTGCAAAACACGCCGAGCAGATTGGGGTAGATGCAATATTTTCAGTAAGCCCATACTACAACAAACCAAGCCAAGAGGGTCTATATCAGCACTACAAAGCGATTGCCTCCTCTGTGGAGCTTCCATTTATGCTCTACAATGTTCCAGGGCGAACAGGTGTGGATATCTTGGCTGATACGGTCTGTAGACTCTTTGATGATGTGCCTAATATCTATGGGATTAAAGAGGCGACAGGCTCTATTGAGAGAACTGTTGAGCTTTTGGCAAAACGTCCTGAACTCTATCTCTTTTCAGGGGATGACGCGATTGACTACCCTATCTTGGCAAATGGAGGAAAAGGGATTACCTCTGTAACCTCAAATCTACTACCTGATTTAAAAGCCCAACTGGCTCATTTGGCACTTAGTGGGGATTTTAAAAGCTCAAAAGAGATTAATGATAGCCTCTATAATATCAATAAAGTGATGTTTTGTGAGAGCAACCCAATCCCAATTAAAGCAGCGATGTATATTGCAGGTTTGATTGATACGTTGGAGTATAGATTGCCGTTGGTTCAGCCATCTGTAGAGAACATGAAAAAAATAGAATCAGTCATGAAAAATTATAACATAGTAGGAGCATAGATGTCGAGTAACAGAGGTAAAACATTGGTCATTACAGGTGCTACTAAGGGAATAGGTAAAGCGATTGCTGAGAAGTTTGCATCAGAGGGGGTAAATATTGCATTTACCTACAACTCAAATGTGGATATCGCCAATGAGATAGCAATTGATTTGGAGTCTAAATATGGGATTAAAGCCAGAGCTTATCCTCTTAATATTTTAGAGCTTGATGAGTTTAAACCACTTTTCTTAGCGATAGATGAAGATTTTGACCGTATCGACTTTTTTGTAAGTAACGCGATGATTTACGGTCGTCCTGTGGTGGGTGGTTACGGTAAGTTTATGAAGCTTCGCCCTGCCAAAGGTCTACAAAATATCTACACAGCAACCGTTGGTGCTTTTGTGCGTGGTTCACAAGAGTCAGCAACCCGTATGCAAAAAGTGGGTGGTGGTGCGATTGTAACACTTAGCTCTACTGGAAACCTTATCTACATTGATAACTATGCAGGTCACGGAACAAACAAGGCAGCTGTAGAGGCGATGAGCCGTTATGCCGCTGTTGAGCTTGGTGATATGGGAATTAGAGTCAATGCCGTAAGTGGTGGGCCTATTGATACCGATGCACTCAAAGCATTTACCAACTACGAAGAGGTAAAAGCAGAGACTATTAAACGCTCTGCTGTTAATCGAATGGGAAGCCCTGATGATTTAGCAGGTGCGGTCTATTTTTTATGTACCGATGAGGCTTCATGGGTCACAGGTCAGACCCTTGTGGTTGATGGTGGGACTACTTTTAGATAGACATTTTAAAAAATATTGGAATCTACCATTTCCAATATTATTATAAGGAAAAATCCTCTTATGCAAAACAACAAAATCGTAAATATTCCCAATATTCTAGCCTTCATTCGCCTACTTCTAGCCCCTGTTATGTTTATGCTACTGGTCAATCAAGATGCTGAAATTTTTAAGGGAATTCACCCCTCATGGCTCAACTACGCAGCTGCTTTTATCTTTGTCTTAGCCTCTGCGACAGACTTTTTTGATGGCTATATCGCTCGTACCTTCAATCAGATTACCACAATGGGTAAAATCCTAGACCCACTGGCCGATAAGATGCTAACCTTAGCAGGATTTCTAGGTCTTATGATGATAGACTCAGCTTCTCCGTGGGCAGTATTTTTAATTATCACCCGTGAACTTTTTATTACAGGTCTTAGGGTCTCAGCCATAGCAGAAGGGATAGACATCGCTGCCTCATGGATGGGAAAGGTCAAAACAGTTGTTCAGATGATTGCCATTGGATTCTTGCTTATGGGCTGGGTTGGAGGAGATGAACTTCTATGGTTTGCTGTGGCTCTTACGCTATATTCAGGTTATGAGTATGTTAGAGATTTTTTTAGAAGTGTGAAGATGTAGGGTATGTTTTTTAACATACCGTATTAATTGGCTTTTTAAATCATTAACTCCTGTTTGAGTTTCTCTTGATTTAGTTTTTTAACAAGCTTCTCCTTGAGAGAGGCATAACGCTCTTCATCAATTTTTAGCTTCTCTAGGAGTTCAGGAAGCGATTCATCGTTTGCCCAGTTCTGAAAAATTTTGAACTCTTTTTTTGTAAGTTTGACTTTTAAAACAGCATATAACTCATCTTCGTCTCTTAATGGTTTAATAAGCTTTCGTATGTGCTTCTCAAGCTCAGTTGTTAAGGGGGTATCTGTGGATATCATTTATCTCTCTCTTTTTTCTATTTTTTCTTCTCTGTCAATAACATTTTGCATGGAGGTTGCCAACTCTTGATACCACTCTTTGTTCTCTTTATCTACTTGAAAGGTATCAAGATACGTAATATGTACGGTGGAGGAGTGGGCTGTTTTATTATGCTCATTGAGCAGAAGTTTACTATTGGTTATAACAATAGGTTGAATGGTTAGCTCTAGCTTTTCAGCAATAATTTTAGTCCCCTTTTTAAAAGGAAGAAGTTTCTGTTTATTGGTTCTTGTTCCCTCTGGAAAAATTGTAACAGTACGTTGGATATTATCCTCTTTTGTCTTTTTTACATCTCGAAGAAGTTTGATAAGTCCACTTTTATTATCTCTATCAAGACAAATCATATCAGGAAGTTTAAGTACGTAGCCAAACCAAGGGGCATCAAAGAGCTGTTTTTTTGCAACCCATCTTAGATTGGACGGTTCGGCTGCTTCCATGCTAACTATGTCTATAATCCCTTGATGGTTTATTACAAACATATCTGCATTGTTGTTACGCTTCCCTGTGGTCTCTATCTTCCCACCAATAAAAAATATAATGATACGGTTCCATTTGTGGAGTATCTTATCGGTGCTATTTCTAAATAGAAACATCAATGGCACCATTATCCCTGCAGCGATAAAGGAGATGATGAAAGAGCCGTAGTAGAATCTAATTGTTGCAAACATTTTTATCCTTAATCCAACCGATAATACCTTTGTTATACATTATTTTATTATATTCACCTCGTTCACCTAGTTTTGTGGTGTGATACTCTTGGTCAATATAGACTGATATCCGACTATTTTGTGTGGGTAAAATATAAATGGGAGAGCCTGTTCTGATACATATTTTCTCTAAGGGTATAAAAAATGTCAGTAAAATAGTGGTGGTAACCACGGCAATAATGAGATAAAAGAAATCTCGTTTCCAAATAAATAGAAGTAAAAAGAAGATGACCAAACCAAGAAGAGAGAACTTTTTGAGTTTTTCAAAATTATCTTCTCTTGGATTTAAATCTGTTTGTGCTGCGACTGAGCCATCATCAATACTTATGGGGATACTCTTGTTAACAAATGCTTGTTTAATTGTATCATAATAGGAGAAGTTGAGCTTGGCCTGTTTTGATGGAAGAACAATATAGTATTGTGCTTCCATTTTAGAACCATCTCTTTTTAGATTCTCTAGTCCATCTTTTAGGGCATCTTTGATGTACATATCTTCAAGGTTTGCATCATGTGCTTCTACAGAGATGGCAATAAGATTGTTATGCTCATCATAGATAGAGGCTTGGTAGTTTTTTATCTTTAGACCTGAGGCGATAACGCCTGAAAAATTTTTACGATTAGGAAGAGGCTCTACGGGAATATTAATCCCAATAAGTGTGGTGCTTCGTCCGTTGACATTGACTAAAATTTCTGGTATCTGAAAGAGGGTATCGGTGGTTTTAAAGTAGAAAGTGTAGAAAGTTTTTGTTCCATTTTTGATTTTAACAGGCTCGTCTAAAATGGGGATTTTGTCCCCAATAAATGAAAATTTTATTTTGGTGTTCTCATTGCTATTACTCAGAAAACTAATTGGAAATACCTGCTTTTCATAAACTCTTTTTGGTACATAACTGTACTCTACATCAGCAGAAAATGCTTCTGTAGAGAAGATAGATAAAAATGTAAATAGAATTAAGAGATATGATTTTAAGTGTTTCATTAGGCAATAAGTCCTTTAAGCATTTTTATTCCATCGGTTGAACCTAAAATATCCTCTAAGGCTCTTTCTGGATGAGGCATAAGACCAAAGACATTTTTGTTTTGGTTACAGACACCAGCAATAGATGTAACAGAACCGTTAACGACAATAGGTTCTCCTTGTGCATTAGAGTAGCGTAGTAAAATCTGCTCATTCTCCTCTAGTACCCTAAACTTCTCCTCATCAATATAGTAGTTTCCATCGGCATGAGCAATAGGAATGTTAAGAACTTCATTTTTTGTACATTTTTGTAGAAAACTATTGCTGTTGTTGACTACTTTTAACTTTTGAAATTTTGAGATAAAGTGAAGCCCAATATTTCTCTTTAATGCACCAGGAAGAAGCCCAATCTCTGTTAATATTTGAAAACCATTACAGATACCCAATACTTTTCCACCCTCATTTGCAAACTTGATAACAGATTTCATAATAGGAGAGAATTGTGCAATCGCTCCCGAGCGTAGATAGTCACCATAAGAGAATCCACCAGGAACTACAATTAAGTCAATATTGGCAGGAAGTTGCTCCTCTTTGTGCCATATTACACTGGTTGTACAGCCCAGTTTTTCAAAGGCGTATTTGGTATCCAAATCACAGTTTGTCCCTGGGAATTGTAGTATTGCTATCTGTTTCATTATAGCAACTCGATAGTATAGTCTTCTATAACAGTATTGGCTAAAATCTCTTCAGCCATCTTTGTGACCTCTTTTAGAGCATCCTCTTTGTTGTCTGATGTAAGCTTTAGAACAAGTTGTTTTCCCATACGAACATCCTCTACACCCTCAAACTCCATTGCATCTAGTGCATGATGAATCGCTTTTCCCTGTGGGTCAAGTACACCCTCTTTTAAAAATATATTTACAATCGCTGTCATCTATTTCTCTCCTAAAATTCTATTAAGTACTTCTTCATATGCCACTTTTAATCCACCTAGACCTTGTCTAAATCTATCTTTGTCCATACTCTCACCTGTGTTTGCATCCCAAAATCTAAAGTTATCAGGACTCAGCTCATCAATTAAGATAATATTTCCATTAATATCTCTACCAAATTCCAGTTTAAAATCAACTACAGTTAGCTCTTTGTTTGCAAAAAACTCTTGCATAATAGTATTAATCCGTCGAGCCATAAAACGAATATAATCTAACTCATCACTGCTCTTAACAAGCTCTAAAATAAGACAGTGTTGGTCATTTAGTTTTGGGTCACCTAGCTCATCATCTTTATAGTCAAACTCTACAAGTGTAAAAGGAAGAACTTTTCCATTTTCTATGCCTAAATTACGGCTAAGGCTTCCTGTTGCGATATTCCTAACAATTACTTCAATAAGAATAACATCACACTTTTTATGTAGCATATTATTATCATCTAACATCTCAACAAAGTGAGTTGGAACTCCCTTGTCGTTAAGCACTTTAAAAAGCTCTGTAGAGATTTTATTGTTTAATGCACCTTTCCCCTCTTCACTTGATTTTTTTTCACCATTAAATGCAGTTAAGTCATCTTTGAACTCTGAGATAAGAAGAGTTGCGTCTTCTGTGTGCCATATTTTTTTGGCTTTACCTTCATAGAGTAATTCGGTTTTGTTCATCTTTTTTATCCTTGTTTCTTGTCTGTGAGATTAGTTGTGTTGACTAATCATCAATGCTTTTAAAATATCCACTGCACTTTTTAGTTGTGTATCTTTGTAGATTTGCTCTTCTGTGATAACTTTTTTATTCTCTTTTTTATCCTCATCCTCTTTTTTTGTACCATCTACCTTTTGCAACTCACTCTCTAAGTGCATCTGTAAATCACGCTCTTTAATAGAGATAACATCATCAGCTTTTTTAATTTCACCAAATGCCACCTCTATATCAGGGGTAACCCCTACGGCTTGAATCGTTCTTCCACTTGGTAGGTAGTATCTTGCGATGGTTAGACGTAGAGACTCATTGTTTCCTACAGGCATAACCACTTGTACCGAACCTTTACCAAATGTTTTCTCTCCAACAACCACACCTCTTTTTAAATCTTGTAATGCACCTGATACAATCTCACTGGCACTGGCACTTCCTCCATTTACTAAAAGGACAAGTGGTGTTTTAATGTCACTGTGGTTTGAAGTGGCATTATAGGTCAAGTTCTCATTTGCCATTTTTCCTTTTTGGCTAACAATAGTCCCTTTGTCTACAAACATATCAACCACCCCAATAGCTTGGTTTAGAAGCCCTCCTGGATTGTTTCTAAGGTCAATAACAAGCCCTTTCCTATTTGGGTGTTGAGCAATAGATTTTCTCATAGAGGAGACAACTTTTTGGTCAAATGAGGTAATTCTTAGATAAAGAATATCATCACCAATGGTTTTTGCATAGACCGATTGAATCTCGATAATATCTCGAATTATATCAACAATCACAGGTTTAGGCTCACCTTTTCTAATAACGGTGAGTTTAATTGGTGTACCTGGCTTCCCTCGCATCAAAGAGACGGCTTTGTCAATGGTCATTCCAATAGTGGCTTTATCATCAATTTTTAGAATGATATCTTGGGACTTCATTCCTGCATCATCCGCAGGAGTTCCCTCGATTGGAGCGATAACTGTTAAGGCACCATCTCGCATACCAACAGAGATACCAAGACCCCCAAATTCACCATTGGTCTGTACTTGCAACTCTTTAGACTCTTTTGCATCCATAAACGAAGAGTGTGCATCAAGGTTGGTGAGCATTCCTTTTAGTGCTTTGTTGATAATATCACTTGAGTTTAGTTCATCTACATACTGCTCTTCTATAATTGAGACAATTTTTGTAAATTTCAGATAGGCTTCAAGTTTTGAAGTCTGGTTCTCCTGCTCTGTTGAGTAAGGGTTATCCGCT
>CAYVNI010000001.1:0-3434 GCA_964452815.1 uncultured Sulfurovum sp. | reverse complement strand
AATCTTTACCTTGTAAAAAAGAGGATACTTAAAAACTCTCTTAAGAAAAGGGGAGGTTTTGGTATAATCTACTCAAAAAGGAGTGCTGGTTTTGGAAGAGAAAGAGGTACATTTGGTTAAACGGGTTTCTAAGGAGTTGGGAATAACCTATAAAGAATTAGCAGAAAATATTGGATATAGTGAGAGTATTTTAAGACAATCTGTATCAAAAAATAAACTTACTTCCCAGTTAAAAAGAGCTTTAGAGCTTTATGAAGAAACTGTAAAACTAAAAAAAGAAAAAGAAGAAACAGAAAAAATGAAAGCACTAATAAAAACTTTTTTTAAATAAAAAAGACTAATTTTCTTTATTTTTATCTATTTTTAATATTTAAAAGACTAATATTTCAAATACAAAAAATACAAGGCATAAAAAATGAAACTCGAACCCATAGAAAATCCAATAGTGATTCACCCCCATCTTTTGCAGAAGTTTTTAAAACATGGAAAAGATTATGCGAACCTTTTGGCCTTGTATAGCTTCTACCTCTATCACGCCCAATGCCAAAAGACAAATCAACCCCTTGCAACGGACGAGTTTACAAGAAAAGGGATGAACTGGGCGATGGAGAGGGTTAAGAAAACCAAGAAGATACTCAAAAAGATGAAGATTATCGAGGTGGTTCAGAAGCGTCAATACTACTATGTGCATCTTTTTTTTATCTACACTAAGAAGAAGATTGGCGAAATTCTTGGGAACTGTGAGGAGAGCCAACAAACTACGGAAAAAACCATGGAAACGGAGGCTTTAGCCCCGAAAAAACAGGAAGTCAAAAAAGATGAAATAAAACAAGATGAAATAAAACAAGAGAGTACGGCGAGGCTAAAGCCATCGGTTCCGAGTCTGCCTACGGTTTTGAGTAAATGGCTTGATTATTGTGATAAGCGTGGGGTTAAGTATGGGAAAAACAATGTGAAATATTGGGAGAAAAAGCTTGATGGACGGGTGAGCATTGAGCAACAAGAGGCTATCTATAAGGCGATGGATAGAGGGTGGAAAGACTTCTATTTGGTAGAGAAAAAAAATTCAAAATATCATAAGTTTCTAGGTAAAAGTTTGAAGATGAAGAGGGATTGTGATACGTTGCTTGATATTGGCTATCGAGACAAAACCTATATCTATCAGTTCAAAAATATAAAAGTCACCACCAAAGAGCCACCTATTGAGCTTTTTGGTCGGTGTGGGTATCTGAAACCCAAAGTAGAAGTTGTCTCTGCTGTTTCGGGGATTCAAGATAGGATTTTGGGGTTGATTAAGAGGTTTTAAACCGTATAAATCAACTTCTCACTAATCTTTTCATCTTTTATTTCAATATATCGCATCGGATACTGCTCCAAATCCAAAGGTTTGATAAACCCACGGGTGACAATGGTTTTGGTCTTGTTTATCTGTGTCACAGAGTCGATATGTTTGTGTCCAGATAGGGTTAGGATGAGATTATCAGAGGAGAAGAGTCGCTTCTGTACCTCTTTGGTATTGTTAAGCACATATTTGTGAATTAGCTTCTCATCTTTCTCTTTCCAGTAGTTGGTGTAGGGGTGATGGTTGATAATAATGGTAGGTTTTTCACCCTTTAGGCTCTTTTCTGCAAAGAGCATGGTCTCTTTGGTATAGAGACCATTGTTTGCCCCCTCTACACAACTATCCAGCCCCAAAATTAGATATCCATTTTTCTCAACTGACCAGTCTTTACCCTCCACACTAACTACATTCTTATCAAAAAAGAGTGATTTGAACTCGTCGAGTTTAATATTGTCATCAGGATTTGGGTTAGACTCTTTGTTTCCTCTAACAAGCAGAGAGGGACAGTGAAGTTTTGAAATAATCTCTTTAAATACCAAAGCATCAGCATTTCCTTTGACATTGTTGTTAAAATTATCTCCACCAAACAACACAAAATCTAAATTTTTATACTCTTTGTTTACGAACTCTACCATCATTTTCATGGCTTCAATACTCTCTTCATCGGCTAAATCCATATGAGAGTCAGTAATGTGTATGAGTTTTAGACTCTTCTCCTCTTTTTGCTTTCTCTCCTCTTTGGCACTAAGCCCCAATGGTAAAATGCTCAATGCCAACGCACTCTGTATAAAACCTCTTCTTGTTACTTTTTTCATATCTGTCCTTGTGGTCTATTTTACTTCAAGGACTATAGCATATTTGTGTAAAAGAAGTATTAAGATGGTGCCAATCATGTCTAATTAATAGATTAGTATAAGAGTTTAAATGAGTATTAAACTACAAGTCTATACTCTCCTCCTCATCGACAATTCCATCATTATCAGTATCAACAGAGATTTTAATTCTGTTTTTATCAATAACAGTGATGGTCACATGATGATTCTCTTCATTGTAATATTTTGATGTACCACTTATTAAGTTTTCATGGTTCTCATAGACCATAGGGGTTTTACTGCTATCATACTGCTCATCAACCCGATAGGTTATCCCATTATGTACCACTTTTCCTGATATCTCATACATAGAATCACTATTTTCATTCATGGTCTCATGTGCCACCAAATCAATGGTCTCATACCTCTCTCCTGTAGAGCTAACAGCTTTGATGGTTGTGGTGACTTTTTCTGAATCATCAGAAATTTCACTGATGGTGATGGTTGAATTCTTAGATACAGTAATCACTTCAGCACTCTCCAACTCTTCAAAGGTAGACTCCTCTAAAAAGGTTATTGTGGTGTCTGATAAATTATTCCCTTTAACAACAAGAGAGATGGTGGCATTGCTCTTTTCACCATCTTCAATACACTCATCCATTATAAGCTTTACTTTAAAACTATCATTCGTCATCTGCTCTAACTGTGCAATATCATTATTATCAAAATCAATATCTGATATAATTTTTTGAGTCCCTCCACCTTCACAACTATTAATTGTCTCTTTTTGATATATTTTGTTTTTATTTTCTGTTTTGGAACTACTTGCCTGTGAAGTACTTGTCTCTTTGATAACAGATAGAACCTCATCACTCTTATTGACAGAGGAAGCAAAACTTTTTATCTCCTCTGAGACCGTTGGGGAGACACTATGTGACTGTGTATCACTACTATTATTATTATTACTACTACCACATCCTTGTAAAATCCAAATCAACGCGATGGTTGATACAATTGTCTTTGTCATTTTTAATCCTTTAAGTTAAGTTACACGTAATTGTAATATAAAATAATGTCAACAAGATGATTTATCTATACTATAACACTATAGAACTATATAAGAACTATATATTTTTAAATTTTATCTTCTAAAACTGATATGTCCCAACAAACTCCAATGAGTTTTCAGAGCTACTTCCTTGCTGATATCGGGTAGTTGCAAAGATGGCATCAAATGAGACCGAAGAGGAGAGAGGGTATCTTACAATGATATCAAACTC